>NZ_CP036264.1:3221270-3594202 GCF_008035925.1 Stieleria maiorica | reverse complement strand
CGACAACGCGGGAAATGTCGAACCCGTCGCCCAAGGTGTGCGTGTGCCAAGACTTCTGCCGGAAATCAATCTCGGCAGCGCGCCATCGGTCAGCGTCGTCCAACCCGTGGTGATTCCCGAATCGGATGTTTCGGCCATCTGTACCGTCCGCTTTGGTGTCGGATAGACCGGTTGATAGGTCGGCGTCATCGCTTTGGTCGCACGTTCGAGCATCGGCCGAATGGAACCGTATTGACGCATCAGCTGCGCCGCATCTTCCTTGAAGGGATCATCCAAATCCTCCAAGTCATCGAGCGCGTCAAAGATCGATCCTTCTTTTTTCGGCTGGGGCGCGGGCTCGGCCGGAGGAATCGGAAATGAATCCGGCACCGTGTTCCCCGGTTCGGGAAGCATCAGTTCAGACCGCTCGACCGGCGCCGGTTCACTCGGAACGGTTCGCGACGGCATCGGTTCGGGGGTAGCCGGGGGGAGTGTCGCCGGAGGTGATTGCTCGGGCGCAGCCTTCGGAGGCGCCGGTTGAGGAGGCGCTGGCTTAGGAGGTGCCGGCTTTGCTGGCGCCGGTTCGGGTTGCGGCACTTTCGCTGGTGCGGGGGCCAACGGCGGTACGCTCGGCAACTGTGGAGTTGTCGCTGGAGGACGGGCGATCGGTTTGGCGGTCGGCGGCGGAGCGGGGATCGGCTGTGGGGCGACCGAGTCGTGCGGGCTGGTGGGCGTGGCGGATTCGAAGTCCATCATCCAGGGGGCTGAATCGCATCCACCGTCGCAACCGCTTTTGGTGCATGCGGTGTTGCAACAACGGTCCAGTCCCAGCAGTTTCTCGATTCCGCCGGCGACCGTGTCGAGTGTCGTGTAAATCGGGTTTTGCGCCAGCAATCCCGATCGGCCGCACGAACCACACTCACACCGGACTTGCCCGCTGACGGGGGGACACACACCGCAGGCCGTTTCGGCCGCCGTGGCATGCGGGGCCCCAAGCACCGAGACCGCCGAGACGCCCGACAGCAGGCTGCCCAGCATGATGGCTTTGGCCGACCGACTTGGGCGTCGTTGTGAGGGCAAAAACGGCCGGATCAGTAGGGAATTCAAGCTCATGGTCACAACGTCTCGCAGTTCAGCGGAAAGCCATCGGGGAATCAGTCCTTCTTCGCAATCTTTGATCGGCGCGAAAGAATCCGAACGATCAAGAGAATCGCTACGTCCGCTACAACGAACGCAAATCGCCCAGTTTGACAGGAGTCGAAGGCGTGCTTTTTGCGAATTCGTCGAACCACGATCGGCTGCGATGCGCCCCAGACGAGCGGGTGGGGCAGAAAGACGAGCGGGTGGGGCAGAAAACTGGGGTCGGATCGTGGAACTTTGGGCGATGGCGGGCCCCAAAACGGCGATCTGCGGCGGACAGGGATGCCTTCGCCGCCGCAGCCTGCGATCAAGGGACGCATCCGGCCGACTTGGGCTGAGACGGCCTGTCGCAGGGGCGATTTTTTCAGAGTAAAACGATAGACTGTGCGCGTTGACAGTTCCCTTTCCGCTTTGCACGCAGAGACCCCCGCAGTGAGTTTTGACCCGTTTAGCGTCCGCGACCAATTTGAAACCGGCAGCGGAGCAGCCACCATTTACCGGCTCAGCAAGTTGCAAGACGCCGGACTCGGCCAGATTGATCGGATGCCGTTTTCGATTCGAGTGCTGCTCGAAGCGGTCTTGCGCAACTGCGACGGATTTTCGGTCAGCGAAGACGATGTGAAAAACTTGGCGGCTTGGAACGCCGCCTCTCCGGCCAAGCAGGAAGTCCCCTTCAAGCCCTACCGTGTCGTGCTGCAGGACTTCACCGGCGTGCCGGCGGTCGTCGACTTGGCAGCGATGCGATCGGCGATGCAACGCATCGGCGGCGACCCCAACAAGATCAACCCGTTGATCCCTGTCGACTTGGTGATCGACCACAGTGTTCAGGTCGACTTCTTCGGCAGCGAAGCCGCGTTGGGGCAAAACGTCGAGATCGAATTCGAGCGGAACCGGGAACGTTATGAATTCTTGCGTTGGGGGCAACAAGCCTTTGACAACTTCCGCGTCGTTCCGCCGAACGTCGGGATCGTTCACCAAGTCAACTTGGAATATCTGGCTCATGTCGTCGCGATCCGCGATACCGGCGACGGCCCGGTGGCGATGCCCGACACGCTGGTCGGTACAGACAGTCACACCACGATGATCAATGGCCTGGGCGTGCTCGGTTGGGGCGTCGGCGGGATCGAAGCCGAAGCCAACATGCTGGGACAGCCCTTGTACATGTTGATGCCGGAAGTCATCGGTTTTGAACTGACCGGCAAACTGCCGTCCGGTGCAACGGCGACCGACATGGTGTTGCGTGTGGTCGAACTGTTGCGAGCCGAAGGTGTGGTGGGCAAGTTCGTCGAGTTCTTCGGCAGCGGGATGAACGCGATGAGCGTCGCCGACCGGGCCACGATCGCCAACATGGCGCCTGAGTATGGCGCGACGATGGGCTTCTTCCCCGTCGACGATGTCACATTAACTTACTTGCGACAAACCGGTCGCGCCGAGGCCGGCGTTCAGTTGGTCGAACGGTACTGCAAAGAACAAGGGTTGTTCCACACCGACGACAGTCCGACGCTGAACTACACCAAGACACTGTCGTTGGACTTGGGAACCGTGGAACCCAGCTTGGCCGGGCCGAAGCGTCCCCAAGACCGAATCTCACTGGCAAACATGAAGTCGGCGTTCCACGACGCATTGACCGCGCCGATCGGCAAGACCGGGTTCGGGCTCGATGCCAGCGAATTGGATCGCAAAGGCACGATCCAGGACAACGGTCACAGCAGCCAGATCGGCCACGGTGCGGTGGTGATCGCGGCCATCACGTCCTGCACCAACACCAGCAACCCGTCGGTAATGATCGGCGCCGGTTTGCTGGCCAAGAAAGCAGCCGAGCGTGGGCTGAAGGTTCCCTCGCACGTCAAAACCAGTTTGGCACCGGGATCACGCGTCGTCACCGAGTACTTGGACAAGGCCGGTCTGACCGAGCCGCTCAAGACGCTCGGTTTCCACACCGTCGGATACGGGTGCACGACGTGTATCGGCAACAGCGGTCCGTTGCCGGCACCGGTTGCCGGCGCGATCGAGTCGGGGGACCTGGTCGCATCGGCCGTGCTCAGCGGCAACCGGAACTTCGAAGGACGCGTCAATCCGTTGACCCGAGCGAACTATTTGGCCAGCCCGCCGCTGGTGGTCGCCTACGCATTGGCCGGAACGACCGACATCGATCTGGTCAACGAGCCGTTGGGCAAAGATGCCAAGGGCGAAGACGTCTACCTGAAAGAGATCTGGCCGTCGGCCGAAGAGATCCTGGACACCATCCATACCTCGATCGATCCCGAGATGTTCACGCGGCAATACAACGAAGCCGTCGCGGGGAACGAATTGTGGAACGCGATCGAAGCGGCCGAGGGAGCGATTTATCCCTGGAGCGATGAGAGCAGTTACATCCACCATCCGCCCTTCTTGGATCACGTCAGTGGCGACGCAGTCCCGGCGATCGGACCGATCGAAGGTGCTCGATGCCTGGTGCTGTTGGGCGATTCGGTCACGACCGACCACATCTCGCCGGCCGGTGCGATCGCTTCGGACGGACCTGCCGGTAAATTCCTGCAAGAGAGCGGAATCCCGATCAAAGAATTCAACAGTTTCGGATCGCGACGCGGCAATGATTTGGTGATGGTTCGCGGCACGTTTGCCAACATTCGCATCCGCAACCAGCTGGCGCCGGGAACCGAAGGTGGCGTCACGCGTCACCTGCCCACCGGTGAAGTGACCAGCATCTACGACGCGTCGATGCAGTACCAGAAAGACGGCACCCCGTTGGTCGTGTTGGCCGGAACCGAATACGGTACCGGCAGCAGTCGCGACTGGGCGGCCAAGGGCACGATGTTGCTAGGGGTCAAGGCCGTGATCGCTGCCAGCTACGAGCGGATTCACCGCAGCAACCTGGTCGGCATGGGCGTCTTACCGTTGGAATTCGCTGACGGAAAAACGTGGCAATCACTCGGTTTGACCGGCGAGGAAACGTTCTCGATCCCGGACCTGTCCGATGACCTGGAACCCCGCAGCACGATCGCTGTGACGGCGACCGCCGACGACGGCACCGTCACCACCTTTGACTGCATCGTCCGGATCGACACGCCGGTCGAATTGCAGTATTACCGCAACGGCGGCATCCTGCCGACCGTTCTTCGAAACCTGGCCCAGGCATAATTTTTCAAACGATGAGTGATATCCACAGTCAATACAACGAAGTCGAAAAACTGATCGACGACGAGAAGTTCAGCGAAGCGATCGAGGGCTTGAACTCGATCCTTGATCAAGACGATTCGTTCGTGCTCGGACATCTGGCGCTCGCCCGCGTCTACACCAAGACGGGGCAACACGCCGAGGCGATCCAGCACGGCGAAAAAGCGTGTGAGCTGGAACCCAATGACCCGTTCAACTTCACCGCCATGAGCGTGACGTACCAACGGGCGTGGGCCGGAACGCAAGACCAGCAATACATCGCCAAAGCCGAAGACGCGATGGCCAAAGCGCAAATGCTGCAATCGCAAGCCTAGTGCTCCGTGCAACAGCCGAAGTGTAGAACCGTTGTCCCCAACGGTTCTCCCCCTACCCGCCACGCGGCAAAGTGTAGAACCGTTGTCCCCAACTGTTCCCCCTACCCGCCACGCGGCAAACTGTAGAACCGTTGTCCCCAACGGTTCCCCCTACCCGCCACGCGGCAAACTGTAGAACCCTTGTCCCCAACTGTTCTCCCCTAGCCGCCACGCGGCAAATTGTAGAACCGTTGTCCTCAACTGTTCCCCCAGGCCCGCGCAGCGGCCCACCACCAAACCCTCTCAGCCAGCAGAACAACAGCAGAACAATCGGGGACAATGGGTCTACACTGCCAATCGCCCTCGTTCCAAGGCTCCGTCTTAGAACGCACGGCCGAGGCGTTCACGCGGCAAGGAAACCGTCCGCTGCTTCGCCGGCAATCACAAACACCCCACCTAAGCCTCGTCGGTTGGAACGCGCGGATCACAAGCCATAAAGTTCCGGGTCAGCGCGTTCCATTGTTGTTCAGATACCGGCGACGATCACCCCGTTCACAGACCAACCGGTTGGCGGCAAAGGGGGAGCGAGTGTCGTAACGGAGAAAAGGCCTGTCAATCGCTCCACATGGAATTGCTAGCCGTCTCGCTTCGGGTGCTCGCCGCATGTTCATGGGTGGCAACAGGTTGCCGCATCAAGGACGAAGGCAGCGTGGAGAGATTAAAACGTCAGAAACAAGTCAGACGAGCCCAAATCGGAACACATTGCAAGCGAAAGAAAGCCCCAGCGGTGCCGTAAGCCCCGCCACAACGTACATCGTCGTCATCTGATTTCGGATGAGCAGAACTGTTGCTACGGCAACAATCGCAGCGGGGATTATTGGGTAGAGCCCCAATGTCGACGAATTGTCGCCGAAGACCCAAAAATACAGTGCTGCGGCACCAAAATACCAAACGTTTACGAAGAGGCCGTAGACGCACGCCGCTCGCAAAACGAAGACGCGAAATCTGCTGCCTTTGCTCGCGGCTTTATTTGGCAGATGCGGCAGGTCAGGGCTTGAATCGCTCAAGGTTTCAATCGTAAGTCACACGATCCTTAAAGTATGAACGTCTAGATTCAGCGGCCGAGAGGAAACGTTGCTCAGTAAAGCGAACCAGCCCACCTATTTCGGCTCCGCTGCAATCGTTTGTTCTGTGGGCTTGTTTGTGTACCGTTTCGGTTCGACGTTCTTATCGGTTCGTAAATTTCGCGGCCGATCATCATGAACAAAGCCCCGTGACCAGGAATCGCCCAATCCATGTTTTGAGTATTGATTGAGAATCGGTGACACGAAAACACCATCTTCGTCTTGACGTGTTGCCCGCAGAGCCTTCAGAGCGTCTTTGGCATTTGGGGGATCGCCATTGTAACCTTTGTAGACCACGCTATCGTCTTTCGGCCCCGTATACACCTGACCTTCGTCTATAAACTGATCGTCACGAATTGGATACGGATACGAAATCGTCCCCGCGAACCAATTCGCAAGGGTGCGGACAGTCAGAGTGTGTGTACCGTCATCGTTAACAGCCAGCTCCGCCGCTTGAAATCCTTCGGACCAGGGAGACAACAGCCTCCAGTTAATGAGTTTGAAGTCGGCGTCCGTAATCACCGCGACAGGTTGTATCGGCGTTGAGGCGACGGGCCGTATAAAGCAGTCCAGAAGGAACATCTGCCGCGTTCCAGACGTCGTAACGTATACGTCATGCCAAACAACCTGCCGAAGGGCAATCGTGCCCGCAATGGTTTGGATCAGCCCTGAATCCAATGCGTACCGATCGTTGCATAGGCTGGAGGTTAGCACTTTGTCCAATGGCCCCAGATCACTCTCAAGGATTGCCCGTTCATAGTCGCGGACAAACTGTGGCATTTCGGGTTCATTCGGGCTGCAGCCGAACGTGCAGCAAAAAAGGAAAACCGTCAGCAACATGAGTTTTTTCATGAATGCCTCCGTGTGGCCACAGGACGTCACAGACCACGCGGTCGCCGCGAGCGATTCCCCACGTCGAAAACCACGACTCAGCGACTCGGCGTGCACCCATCGGTTCATGTAAGCCGCTGCGCGGTGGGAGATTTTGGGGGCATTAGTCCTTGGTGGAAGGAACATACGATGTCCAAGTCTAACAATCGTCGCCGCAATTCGCAAAAGTCAGCCGCTCTTGGCGCCTACTTTCCCGAGAATCGTCGTCGAAAACTCAGCGAAGACCTGCAACTCTCCGGCATGTCCAAGCGGACGCACGACGGATACATCCGCGCCATCCGACAACTCTCCGATTTCGCCAAGTGCTCCCCCGATCAAGCCACCGAGAACCATGTTCGCCAATTCTTCTTGCATCTGCAGAATGACCGGAGATTCGCCTACGGGTCGCTGCGTGTCGCTCTCCCGGGGGAGTCACGTTCTTTCACACCCGCACCTGCAAACGAGCACCGTATCTGAACGATGTAGCTCGAAGCAGCCCAGTCGGTCGAAGCAAAATCCAAGAGAGATCGAGGCGGCCGAGCGAGCGTTACCGGGCTTCTCAAACAGAGGACTTGAACTGCGGCTCGCAAGTTCGCGATGCCAGATTCTTACTGGTTGTCCGAGCGTTTGGCTTCAATCATGATCAACGACGAGTTCAACGGATTCAATTCGGAGCGGCCTGTAAAACGTATTGTTGACCATAATCGAGCTCAGGGTCAAATCCATTCGCTTGCGCGATTTGTGATACGATCCCCAGCACTTGCTCTCGATCTGTTGGGGCATCCGTTAATTCGATCAGAAGTTTTCCGCTGTTCGCGCCCCGATCATACGAATCGATGTCAACCGCAAAGACATTAGAAGCGCCGGCCGCGTAGAGCTCTTCGACCATCGAGATAGAGTCCACAGTTGATTCATCTTCGCCGAGGGTCCGAATCTGAGATCGAGTTCCGCCTTGAAGCCAAGCAAGCGCTTCTTCGGTGTTCGGCGCGTCGAGGAATTGTGCTGCAAGTTCGTCCATCGGGTTGCCGCGTGTCGAGATGTTGTTTCGGGGAACGGTGGGGTTCAGCGAGGCCGGGCGAAAGACTCAACCATTGCCAAACCGCTCGGCTCGCGTCCTTGGCTGGATGTCATGGTTTTCATTCGGCTCTACCCTTCTGTGGTTTGTGAGCAGAAGATCAATAAGTTTCCGAATGGATCCTCAACATTCATGTCAGTCGGTCTGCCAACGTATCGTACATCCTCGATGCACGGTTCTGGATAGTCGGATCCCTTTGCGATCAGCGAATCGAAATAATTCCGTAGCCCCAGGACCGGAATATTGACTTGTGATTTCGGCGACTCTTCAGTGGCATGCCCGTCAAGATGGATATGAGCGTCGCCCAGACGCACCTGCATGAATACCGGCGCGCCCGGATTGAATCGACACTCCCAGTCCACTTCAAATCCCAGATAGCCCACGTAAAACGCGCGCCCTTCTGCTTCGTCCAACATGCGCAGGATGGGACATGAAGACCGAACCTCGAAACCAGGAATGGGCAGCGTATGTTCTTCTGTCGGCATTGTGGCTCTCCAGAGAGTTTATGCTGGTCTGTCTCACGGAATGATGACGAATTGCGATCGATTCGCGTATGCGGAAGAACGGGGATAGATCGTGCGCCAGAACTTTGTCGGCCTTCAGGTGGGCCGGTCACAGGGCAGGATTAGAACGGATCCTGGCGGAGAGTGCCAGCTTTTCAGTCCCAGGCGAACTCGAGTTGCGCGACCGCAAGTCAGTCCGATTCATTGGCAGCCTCCTTTGCACTTTCTTCTTCGTTTCTCGCACGACCAGGTGTACCAAGAGCGAAAAACTTTCACCCATCGCGTCGCCCCAGAAGCGCCGCTTCGTCAAGCCCCATCGACTCGCGGTAGCAGTCCGGACAGGCCTCGTTGCCGACGCAAACGACGTCCGACCACGACCAGCCGGTGCGACAGACACTGCGGAGCGGTGCCACAACACAGCCCGGGGTCGCCCAGCGCCCCCCGGGTGATGGTCCACCAAGAACCGGAACCCCATCGGGTTTCAACACACGGCGTGGCTTGCGATTGGTGCCATCGATGAATCAATCACCCCTCATGGAATTGCTCGCAGTCTCGGTTCGAGTGTTCGTCGCACGTTGATGGGGGGCAACAACTCGGCGCGTCAAGGACGAAGGCAGGGGGAGAGATTAAAACGCAGAGGCGCAGAGAGCGCAGAGGACGATGCACTCAAAGCCTATCTCTGCGTCCTCAGCGACTCTGCGTTTCAAAATCATGTGCGAGTGGTACCATCCAACGCTGGGAATGATTTCTGCGCGATGCGTTCAGTCACGAGGGCCGAACCGCGCCTGATGTCACCCACGGTTCAACCGGACACCATGGAATTGCTAGCCGCCGCGTCTTGGCCACAGATTCGTGGGAAGGCACCAAATGCGCGAACCGGCTGCGGATGTTGAAGATTGAATGGAATACCGCTGCGTGTGAACTCGTGAGCGAGGCACTGTTCAGATGCCGATCCAAGTAGCCCTGGCCCCAACGCACGATGAAATTCAATCGCACATCCAATGACGCGATGTGATCGGCCATCGAATTCCATCCTTCGTGCTCTTTGTGTCCTTCGTGGTCAAAAACTCCCGGCTGCGATCACATCAGTTGTGGAACGTCAATGGTCACCGCGGCACGGCGAACGACATTGTGTTTTCCATTGACGCCGACTCCGTGCCTGCGTGTGCGGGCGGATGGTTCACGCGTCGGGCCACGACGACGGTTCGAACCATCGCCGCTGGTGGCCAATGTACTCGATTGGAATCGTCAAGGGAAATCGAACGTCCCTGGCACCACTCATTTCATTGGACAGTTGCAATGAAGCCCGGAGGGCTGGCACAGTGTTTGCCGGTGGTGTCAACCCTCGGTATCGAATGCAATGAACCACCAAGGCCTGAAGGGCCGGCACAATCGGTTTCTTGGCCATCCGAGAGCGTTGGAAGCCCGAATACTGTGTCGGCCCACTGGGCCTTGAGCATCGATTGGAATCCGTCCCCGGTGGCTGACGCCACCGGCAGACACTCTACCGACCCTCCGGGCCTAAGACACATCGGCCCGCCAGCCGGTCCGTTAGATCCAGCAATCACTTTAGGGTCGTCATATCAGGCGTCGGATTGTCAGCGCACCAGTCAAACGACGAAACCAAATGCGAATCCCAGGAAACAGAGGTCTGAAAAACCCGATGGGCGCTCTTCGAGCGCATCAATAAAGCCGTGGATGAATAGTCAACCACGGAGAGACACAGAGTAGAAGTGGGCCGTTGCCGTTGGGCATCGGTTAGCAGAGCGAACAACTAATTATTGGTGGTCCGACTGGGGTAAAAACCGATATTCCCCGGTCGGACCGCGGAATATCTCCCGCCACCCGATAGCAGGGCACGGCGGGATCCCGGTCAAGCTTCCGCCGGCCTATCGGGCCGATCGCGATTCGCTCCGGGCTATCGGGCGCCGATTGGATCGGAAGAGCGACCGCCCAGAAGGGCCGTCGTACACCGAAAGGGCTTCGACGAACGCCCGGAAGGGGCGTCGTGTAGCGAGAGGACTTCGGCGATCGTCCGGGAGGGCTGGCGTATTTGGTACAGCGATGGAGGACCACGCTCCCACTAAGCCACGACGTACCACCAAATCGCCATGAAATGGCACAGGGCGGCGGAGATGACGAACAGGTGCCAGACGACGTGCAGGTACTTGAGCTTGGAATCGTTCAGCAACACGATCACGCCCAACGTGTACAGCACCCCGCCGAGTAACATGCCCCAGCCCAGACCGGAGGGGACGTTGCCATACAACGGGATTGCCGGTAACCAACCGAGCAACAGATAGCTGACCGTCGCGACGTTGTTGACCCGGTGACGCAGCAACAACTTGCCGGCAATCCCGGCAAACGCGGCGACCCAGATCGCGGTCAACAGGGGCACTCGGACCGCGTCGGGGGCATGGCGATATATGATTGGTGTGTACGTCCCAGAAATCATCGCGTAGATCATCGCTTGGTCCCAGGCCCGCAGCGTGTCCAACAACGGTTGCTTCAGAATCGTGTGCGAGAGCGCCGAAAACGAGAACGTCGCAAACACTGATGCGATGTACGCCCCGCACGCAAACGCCAATCCCGGATTGTCGGGCAACGCATCGAGCACCAGCCAGCCGCCCAAAAGCAGCGCTGACAACGCCGCCACGCCGTGCGTGAGCGCGTTGGCCCACTCTTCGTCCGGACGGACGGGGGCGTTTCCATGGGGTGGGGAGGGAGCGTTCACGAGAGATTGGGGGAATCGGTACTGCTTCACTTCTCAGTGCGTTTCATGGCTCCGCATGGAACGCGCAGCAGGGGTGGCTCTCGCCACACACACCGCGCGCAACTCGAGGCGGAGCCTCTGGAGATTTCCGTTCCCAGGCTGGAGCCTGGGAACGAGGTAGTTGACGCCGAGCTTATGCGAGTTTGTCGCGTACGTCTACTTCCAGACCCGCGTCAGCGCACCGGCCACGCGTACCGCGCCGAAGTCGATCAGCCGCGAGGGCGAGTTCTTGAGCGTGGTGTTGATTTCGGGATCGGCGTTCATCGCGCCGTAGAAACATTCGCTCATGGCCGGATCGGCCAGATCAAAGGTGTGGGCCCCCGACGCGATCGCCACCGACTGGGCGACGTTGACGGCCAAGAACTGGATTTCCAATCGCATCGGACTGTAGGCATCGATCGATTCGATGTTGCAGTACAACACCGTGTCGACGAAAAACCGATTGCCCAGATCGACCAGTTTGCGTTCGTCGAACTGGCCGGTGTGGATCGGAAAGCACGCTTCACAGATTCTCCGTGGACTTTCCACCACGTCGATTCGCGATTGTTTTCGGATCGCGGTGGCCAGCGTTCGCATCAACGCCAGCTGTTCTTTCAAGCGATCTTGCCGGTCCAGCGGCACTACGATCAGTACGCGATTGGGTTTCAACTGACTGAGCAACGGGGACGTCCGAACCGGCTGCGGCGGGCATTTCGCCAGCCCCGTCTTTGCCGTTGCGTCCGCAGTCGTCCCGCAGTGACAGGTCTTGCCACATTTGCCGCTACAGCGTGCGGACCACCAGGGAGGCGCGGCCCCGACGGAATGGCCTGACAACGCGACCAGGGTGCAGGTCGTGAAAAACAACCGACGATTCGTTCTATCCACGACGCTAATTCCTTTTCGCCGAAATCTCTCGAACCAACACATCGTCCAGCTCTTCGCGGATCGATTGCAGCGTTCGATCAGTTTCCATCAGATAGCGGTTGTACTTCTGCTCGGCGTCGCTGAGCTTGGTTTGGAGATCGCGATTGAGCTGACGAGTCGCTTCGATTTCGTCATACGCCGACTCGATGGCTTCGTTGGAGCGTTCCAGCAACGTTTCCGATTGTGCGAGCTTTTCTTTCAAACGCTTGTTTTCAGCGTCCATCATGGCCAACTTGGCTTTCAGGTCACCGTTCTCTTCGATCAGGCGCAACGCATGTTGTGTCGCCGTGATCTGGTTGTCGCCCAGAACACTGCCGCGCGCCAGCGGAGCATTACTGTTGACGGCCGAGGCGGCATAGCGTGCCTCGGGTTGGCCGGCGTATCGTGGATCGGGGTAGCCCTGGCCGTGAATCTGCGCCGGAGGATTCCACCGGTTGCCACCAGTGGAGGGTTCGTGACGCTCCCCGGCGTACGGGCTGTTCGGCGGGGGCGACCCATCCCAACGCGGATACAGTTCTCCGCCGCCGTCTTGCAGGTGCGGCGCGGGCAGTTCGCCGGTCACCAATTCGGCAACCGGCTGCGGCAACGGTGTCTGAATCTGGTTGTACGCCGCCGGCCCGACCGCGTGCTGCTGGGACCGCCCGTCGACGTGCATCGGGTTTTGGACCGCCGGTGGCTGTTGGCTGTACTGCGCCGGAGGTTGGTATGGCTGCTGCGGTTCGTATTGCGTCTGCGGGTGGTACTGCGGCTGGTACTGTGGCTGCGGTTGATATTGCGGCTGCCGTTGATACTGCGGCGCTGCGGTGACTTCGTTGGGAGTCCAATTCGGTGGCGTGGTCCCCGCATCGATTTGTCCGCGCGGGGCGTCGGCGCCGCCGGCTACACGCTCATCCGTGCGAGCGTATGAATCGCGCGGGGCTTGGTCGTGGCCGCCGGTCGTGACACTGCCCGACTCTGACGAGGGCTGGGACACGCCCAGAGCAGTTTTCAGCCGGCGTTTGACACTCTGCTGCAGCAGATCGAGTTTCCGCAGCGTCGAATTCGGGTTTTGTTCGCGCTGCACACGCTGCCGCTCTTGGGCCGGGGCCGGCGTTGCGGCCCAGCATCCAAGTACCATTAGCAGCACCGCAACAGCGATCGGGCGCTTCGTCGGCGCGCATCGGCAGCCATCGGCGGGCGGGCCGTCGATCGCCGCGGCGTCTTGGTCGCGTGTTCGTTCGTTGCTGCGAGTCTTAATCACGTAGTCTGATTCTCGTCATAGCCGCAAACCACCGTGATCTCTTCGCCACAGGCGCAAGCGATCACGATCGATTCGATTCGATTCCCGTCTTTGACCACTCGAACTTCCGGTTCGGTGTTGCAGTGTTTGGTGGGGCCGACTCGGACACGTGGTCCGCCGACTCGTACGGTGCGTTCTTTCAAACCGATCCCTAGCTTGTCTTCCATCGAATGGCCTCTTTGAGTCGGAAGCGTGCTGCAGCCAACAGGCGTGAGGTACGCGATTCGGACAACCCCATCGCGGCGCCGATTTCAGCCAGGTTCAACTCTTCGGCGTAGTACAGCGTCATCACCAAGCGTTCCTTCTCTGGCAATTGCTCAATCAATTCTGCGAGCAGCTCTCCGATTTCTTCTTTTTCGGCCAAATCTTCCGGAGAATCGATACTGGTCCGCCAAGTTTTATGAACTACGTCCGAAAGATCGTTCCAGTCATCGGGCTTGATGAACCGCATCGCTTCCAGGCATTCCAGCACGACTTCGATCGACAGGCTGGATCGCTGGGCAAGTTGTTCGGGGGTGATCGGGGGCTCGAGTGTCTCGCACAGCCGTTTGATCGTGCCGACGTGCCGCATCATGCGCGGCGAGACGGGCGATTGTTTGCGCAATTCATCAACGATTGCGCCACGGATACGCGGGTAGGCGAAGGTGCGAAACGCGACCCCCTGGTCGGGGTCAAAACTGGCGGCGGCTTGCACGAGCCCCAGGATCCCGGCCGAGTGGAGGTTTTCCCGATGATCGTCGTTCTTGCTGAAGAACGTCATCGTGCTGAGGATCCGCCCGACGTAATCAATATTGTCCAGCACAAGCCGATCGCGATCGGATTGCGTCGAAGGGGATGCCTTGTACGTCGTTTCGAGCGTCGCTTTCATGAGTTAGCTGTTCAGTCCTTGTAGTCTGCGTCAGCGAGTCGAATCACGCCCACCCCGATCGAGACGACCGATCCGACCATCAACGCGGAAACGGCGGCACGTGTCAGGATCGTGGTCGATTCCACCCCCATGATGATTCCGGTCAACGTGACGGCGACCGCCGTCAACAACGCAACCAACGTTCCTACCGGAAACGCTTTTTGCATCCGCTGCGATGCCCGCCTGGTGGTTGGCTTTCGGCTCATTTCGTCTCTTCTTGATTACCTTCTTTCCCCTGAAGCCCGAGCACGAAGGGGTCCGGTGTGGCCGCGTCGCCCTCGCCCAAGACATCTTCGTATCGGATCATCCCCACCGATTCGATCCGCAAATCGGATGGCACCTCGCTGTAAGCGACCACACTGACCTCGGGCAACGATCGGAAGATCGTCCGATGAAGCGGAAAACGAACCGACGAATCTACCAGCACCGTGGCCATTTGATTCTTCAGTCGCGATGCTTCCCACTTTGCCTGCAGTTCCATGATCAATCGCTCCAGCTGGTCCGGTCGCAAAACGATCGCGTCTCCGTTTAAGTGTTCTCGAAAATAGTGTTCCAGCCGCGGTTCCAGAATGATCACCCTCACGTTGCCATTACTGTCTCGGAATCGATCACAAATGATGTGTCCGATCCCGCCTCTGATCTTTTCGGTCAACTGAATGGGGTCTTTGATTTGGGGACCGAACTGGACCGCGGATTCGACGATTTTTTCCAGTGCGGTGATGGAGATACGTTCGCGGAGCAGATTCAGCAGCACTTGGTGCAGGGTGGCGGGGCGGACGGTGTCCGGTTTGATTTCTTCGACGGTTGTCGGCGCGATCTCCTTCAGTTTTTCTAGCATGGACTGGAGGTCTTGGCGGCTCAAAAGTTCGTGGGCATGCTTGCGCAGACACTCACTGAGGTGCGTGATCAACACTGTCGGCGCGTCGACGACGGTAAACCCTAACACCTCGGCCCGGCGACGCTGTGATTCGGGGATCCACTTGGCCGGCAAATCGAATGCGGGGTCCCGAATCGGCTCGCCCTCCAGCTCCGCCTTGATACTGCCGGGGTTGATCGCCAAATAGTCGTTGACGAACACCTGGCCCCGTGCGATCTCACGACCGCAGATCAGGAAGCGATACTCGTTGACACCGATCTGCAAGTTGTCACGAATCCGCGCCGCGGGAACCCAAAACCCGTGCTCGATCGCCACGTCTTCGCGCAACGTCGAGATTCGTTCGGCGATGCCCTTGCCACGTTTGGGTTCGGCAAGCGCGATCAGCCCGGCACCGATTTCGATGATGATCCGCTCGGACTGGACGAACTTCTGCAACCCTTTCTCTTCGGGAGTTTGCGTCGGCTCGGCGACCTGAGGTTCTTCGGCGACCTCCGCCTCCTTGGCCAGTTCACGTTGCTTGGCAAAGAACACGAACGCGAACACCACGCCGGCCAGCAGGATGAAGGGCAATTTGGGGAACCCGGGCGTGAATCCGATCATCAGCAAGATCAGCGGGCCCAGGTACAGCGACCGATAGGCGCCGGAGACTTGGTTATTGATTTCATCGCCGAGGTTGGATTCCGACGCCGACTTGGTGACCAGGATGCCCGCACTGGTCGCGATGATCAGGGCCGGGATTTGCGAAACCAATCCGTCGCCGATCGTCAAAATGGAATAGATTTGAACAGCGTCGGTGATGGCTTGTCCGTCGCTGACGCCCAGGACCACACCGCCCAGGATGTTGACGACCATGATGATCAAGCCCGCGATCGCGTCGCCGCGGACGTACTTGCTGGCACCGTCCATGGCACCGTAGAACTCGGCTTCCTGGGTCAACCCCTTACGCCGATCCCGAGCCTCTTTCTCGTCGATCGCGCCGCTGTTGAGTTCGGCGTCGATCGCCATCTGTTTTCCGGGCATCGCATCGAGCGTGAACCGGGCGTTGACTTCGGAAATCCGCGTCGCACCCTTGGTGATCACGATGAATTGAATGGTGACCAAGATCAAAAAGATCACCAGACCGACGACCAGGTTTCCGCCGACGACAAAATCGCCGAACGTCAACACGATCTTGCCCGCATTGCCGTCCAACAGAATCAAACGCGTCGTGGCGACGTTGAGCGACAATCGAAACAGGGTCAGCAACAACAACAGCGACGGAAACGACGCGATGTCCAGCGGGCGTTTGGCACCCAGCGTGACCAACAACAACAGGATCGCCGCGGCGATGTTGCACGCCAGAAACATGTCCAGCAGGAACGTCGGCAAGGGGATGATCAGGACGATCAGCATCGCGAGGAACGAGGCCGAAAGCCACAGCTCACTCCGCTGAAGAAATCCGAAATTCGAATCCGTCTCTTTCATCTTGATTTGGTACGCCGGTTGACCCTTAGGCAAAACTTGCGACAAGTGCTTTGGAAATCAATTGCCAGCCGTCCACCAGCACGAACAACAGCAATTTGCAGGGCGTCGAAACGACGACCGGCGGCATCATCATCATTCCCAACGCCATCAAGATCGTTGAAATGACCAAGTCGATCAGCAGGAAGGGGATGTAGATGCAAAACCCCATGATGAACGCGGTTTTCAGTTCGCTGATGATGAACGCCGGCACCGCGATCTTCAGCGGCGTGTCCATCCGCTGTGACGGCGGAGCGGTTTCGGAAAGTTCATAGAACAACGCCAAGTCGTTCGTCCGTGTGTTGTGCAACATGAACACCTTCAGCTCTTCCGATGCAATTTTCCACGCATCGACGAAGCCGAATTCGGGTTCCTCGTCCGGCCCGGCCGCTTCCTGTGCCTCCAACAACGGGATCACCGCGTTGTCGTGAATTTTTTCAAACGTCGGGGCCATGACGAACAGCGTCAGAAACAGACTCAGCCCCATCATCACCTGGTTCGGCGGGATCTCTTGGGTGGACAGCGCCCGGCGGACGAAGGACAGAACGATGATGATTCGTGTGAACGCCGTGACACAGACCAACATGGCCGTGGCAAAGCTGAGCGCGCCGAGCAGCACCGCGACCTGCAACGGCGGCGCAAGATCCGAAAACAGCTGCGACGGGTCGCTGGCTGGGTCGGCGGACAACTGGGCGATCAACGCGAATTCCATTTCGGTTCCCAATTCGATCAGGCCGCTTCTTTCGATTTACTCAGAAGCAGCCGGATCAGGTTCTCATCGATCTCGGAGCTGGACGTCTTGTTGACGCTGCGGCGAGAGGCTTGACGGGTCGCGTTAGTCCCCCCGGCTCGCGCGGCCAATGCATCCGGCTCCTTGGGTCGGCTGAACGCTTCGGGGTCATCCAGTTCGTCCTCGAATCGCGAGGGAAGCACGCTGACGGATTTGATCCCTCCGCCGTCGACCGCCACCAGGATTTTGCTAGCCATCGAATCGACCAGGTACAAACTGACGCCGCGGGTGACTTGCAGGACCTGATCGATTTTCAGCCCGGCCAGATCGGTGGGCGTTGTCGCTTTGGAACCTTGCTTGCCCTTTTGAAGTTGTCGCACGAACAAAATCCCGCCGACGGCCAGTGCGAGGACGAAAACCAAGTTGATCCCGATCCGGCTGAGCATCTCCGTCGCGTCCGCTTTCTCTGACGGCGCTGCGGCCTGCTCGCGCTCGATGAACGATTGATAGTGTTCTTGCGCATTCAGCCGATCCAATTGCTGCCGCGACTGAAGTTGTGCTTGTTCGTCGGAATAGAGGCCGCCAAGCTGGTCGCTGGATTCAAAATTCGCCTGACGCACGGACATCGGTTGCGGTCGCAGCGCGACCACCGGCTCGCCGCCAGCGGACGGTCGAAGCGGGCTTTCCGGGATCACCGATCGGGTGTCGCGTTCGACGGTGCCGATATCGCCCGAGAGCACCGGTCGGCGGATGCTGACGGTCGACTCGCCACGCGAAAGTTGGTCGACCATGCCGCTGTGACGCGAGCTGCGCGACTCGATCCGATTGAGCCCCCGGTTATCAGCGTAAGGCTGGCCATCAGCGTAGCCTCGGCTATCCGCGTAACCTTGGCCGTGGGCCAGCGTCCCGAGGGTCGACGAAACCAGCAGTGCGTAAAAAACGCACTTCGTTTTTTGGGTGAAGCGGAAAGGCATGTTGACGTCCATGTGAATGCCGATTCGTTGGTGCTAGGAGGGATAGATTTCTTTGATTCGAATCGCGAATTGATTGTCAATCACGACCACCTCGCCGTTACCCATGGGAACGCCTTGGGCAACCAACTCGACCGGCGCGCTGATGGCCCGGTTTAATTCAACGACCGATCCTTCCGCCAGCCCGATTAATTCTTGAATCGTCAATTGGGTGCGTCCCAGCTCGGCCGCCAGGGTGACCTGGACTCCTCCGAAGCGGGAGAAATCGAGGTCCTTGGAGGCTTTGGGCGGATTCGGTTTTAATTGTTCGAATTCTGGAATCGTGTCATCGACCTGATCTTCCGCCGCATTCGCCGCGGCGTCTTGAGCGGTTTGCGGGTCGTCCGACACGGGCGTTTCTGTCTTGGCTTCAGCCATGAATCACTTTCCTCGGTTCTACTCGTTCAAACACTTCGAAACTTGGACCGCTTGCTTTTTTCCCAATCGGCCAGGCCAACACTCGAAAGCCGGCTCGCCGTCGACGTGGGAAACCATCGGTTGGTCGATGCGTTGATCCAGAACGATCAATTCGCCGGGTTTCAGCTTGCTCAGCTCGGACATGGGAATGCTTGCGGTCCCCAGCATCGTCACGACTTCCAAGGGCAACTGACCGATCAGTTCCTTGGACGGCGAGGCCGGTGCGCCGCCGTCGCGATTGTCGACGGTTTCGTCCAGCAATGCGGGCAATTTTTGTTTGGGCAACAACCAGTTCAATGTGGCCTTGCCGCCCTTGCACTCGACTTCGATACAGACCTTGGTGACTAGATCCTTGCCCCGGAACAGTCGCAGTTTTCGGGCGTCTTTTTCCAGATCCGTGACTTCGATTTCCAGGTCACCCTGGCCCATCCAACCGCGGCTGATCGAATCAGCAACACGTGCGATGAAGTAATTCGCCAGATCCGTCTCGATCGCACTGAGGTCCTTGTCGCTGCCCTCGTCGGAGGGAGTCAAACACAGCAGATCAGACAGGATGATGCGAAACTGATCACTCGACCCGTACCAGACCGACGACGATCGCTCCTTGATTTCAGCGACGCAACACAGGTCGTGCCTCGGGATTTCACTGAGAACCTTCTCGTACGACTCGGTGGTGATCGCCCCCAGTTCCAATTTGGCACTGAATCCGGTCGCCTCGACCCAATAGTCCGAGAAGAACGACGTCGACTTCGAAATCCAAGTTCGAATGGCAACGGCAGTGTCATCCAGGGCAGCAATGTCACGAAAATCGAACGGGCGAACGTTCATTGAACCTTGAAATCCTGGAAGAGGACGTCTTGAATTCGCTCGATGCCGTCGGTGAACAACATCGCGTTGAATTTGTCGTGAATCTCGCGGCGGAGCAGGTTGTGCCCCAGTTTTCCGCGGACATCTTCCAGCTTCTTGTCTCGCAGATGCGCAATCAACCAGTTCTTCAAGACAACGTTCTTGTCTTCCACCAGCTTGGTGATCGCCTCTTGCTGCGACGCGGCGATTTGCAGCGAAAACGTGCAGGTCAGATAGCGTGAATAACGGTCATCGTTCAGATTGACCACGACTTCGTCAAAATCGACGAACGCCAGTTGGTCATCCGCTTCGGGGATGTCCATGCGGTCTTCATCAACCGCCGCGGATTGACTGGCGTTTGAATCCGAGGGCAGAACAAACATCGGGACCGCAACACCGGTTCCGGCGCCCATCACAAAGACCGCCCCCCAAATCACCAGCTTGGAAAGCATGCCGGATTTCTTTTTGTCGTCCGCTCCGGACTCGTTGTCGTCTGCCATGAATCGGTTGAATTGTTGCGAGAGGGGAGGATCACGCGGCGCCGAGCCCGACGTCGCGTGTTGGTCGAGGGCCGAGCACTAGCCGCCGGCGGTCATCTTTGCGTGACCGGTTTATCTTTCCGTGTCGTTACAGCTTATCGTCCGGCCCGGGTGACGGAATTCAGTCGGGACTGCTCTTTCATTAGCCGATGAGGGCAAACCCTCACAATCTCATTACCCATGGGTACCTGCCCCCTTTTCTCCGCCGGTGTGGGTTAACCCTCGGGCGTTCTTGCCCAAGGCGACCCAATTCTCTCACCGCCAGACGCCGGATATTCGACACAACCAGTACCGCAGGATTGCTTTTGGTTTCCGTGTCTCCCAGCCATCGGTGATCCCCCCACGGACAGGAAGGTCGAATGATCAACGGACTCTACAGCGGCGCCGCCGCGATGCAGACATTGGCAAAGCACCAGGAGCTGATCAGCAGCAATCTGATGCATGTCAATTCCAGCGGGCACCGCCGCGTCCAGCCGGCCGTGAAACAGCGTTTCGAAGAAACATCCCCCAACACCACGATCGACCTCGGACCGGAAGTCGAAAAACTGACCTCCGACTTCACCCCCGGGCGGCTCACACCGACCGAGCGGCCTCTGGACCTGTCGATCGCCGGCGATGGCTTCTTCGTGTTCGAAGACGACGGCGGCCAGCCCTATCTGACGCGTAACGGCAGGTTGTTTCGCGACCCCCAGAGCAACATCCTGGTCAACGAGGACGGAATCCCGATCCGCGGTGAAACCGGTCCCATCACCATCGAACCAAACATTTCCGATCGCGAGATCACCGTCTCGGCCGACGGCACGGTGTCCGCCGGCGACCGCGAGGTCGGCCGGATTCAGCCGGTCGCCTATGAAAACAACGGAACCCTGATCCCGGTCGGCGCCCTCGGCTTTACCCCCGGTCCCGATGCGATCGAAAGCGACGTGCCGGTCAAGATCAACCAGTTCACCCACGAACTGTCAAACGTCCACCCGGTCACCGAACTGATCGCATTGATCGTCAACACGCGACAACACGAAGCGGTCGAGAAAGCAACCCGAACACTTTCCGATTCGCTGAAAGAATACATCCGCTCCTAGACCCGAATCGACAGCAGCATAGGTTCATCATGTTAAAAGCATTCTATTCCAGCGCGACCGGCATGCGCGCCCAGGAATTGATGATTGACAACACCGCCAACAACCTGGCCAACGTCAATACCACCGGTTTCAAGAAGAAACACATCAACTTTGCCGACTTGCTGTACGACACCAAGACGCCCCCCGGAGCCGCATCGGCCAACGGCGAGATCAAACCGATCGGATTGCAGATCGGAAGCGGCGTTCGCGCCGTCGGCACGACCAGCTTGTTCGCCCAAGGGACGCCCACCGAAACGGGTATCGACACCCACATGGCGATCGAAGGCGACGGCTTTTTCAAAGTCACCCAGGGAAACACGATCGCCTACACACGCGACGGTTCCTTCACGCTGAATGACCAAGGCCAGATGGTCAACGCGGACGGCTACCTGCTGGATCCCCAAGTCCAGGTCCCCCAGCAAGCCACCAACCTGTCGATTTCCTCGACCGGCGTGGTCAGCTACCAAATCGACGGCGTGTCGACCGTCGGCCCGACCATTCAATTGGCGCGTTTCGCCAACCCCGCCGGATTGCAAAACATCGGCAGCAACCTGTACGTCGAAACCGCAGCCTCCGGCCCGGAGATCCTCGGCGAACCAGGACAAGATGGCAACGGACAAATCCGCCAACAGTTCTTGGAAGGCTCCAACGTCGAAGTCGTTTCGGAGTTGGTGTCGCTGATCACCGCCCAACGCGCCTACGAAATCAACTCGCGGGCCATCCGCGCCGGCGACGAAATGCTGTCCTCCGCTAGTGATCTGGTTCGGTAAACGATGAATTCTGTTCGGATCTCAACGTTGTTGTTCGGCCTGCTGATCGGTTTGCCCGGCGGACTGATCGGCTTGGACGACCACCGCGCCGCGGTGGCGGGGGACGTCGTCGTTGCGCTGCACCAGACCTCATCGGCGGTCGCCGACACGACGGTGCGGATCGGCGACGTAGCCAACGTGCTGGGCGCCACCCCGTCGGACCGGCGTGCCATCGAACAGTTGGACCTGGAATCGCTGCGTGACCAGGACGATTGCTCGATCTCACGCAAGCAGATCGAAATGCGTCTGCTGTTGGCCGGGTTCCAGAGAGATGCGTTCAAGATCGTTGGGCCGTCGACGGTCTCGGCCCGACGTTCCTCGCCGGCCAAACTGCGGAGCAAATTGGAGCGGCTGCTGGAAACGAAACTCGCCCAACAATTTGCCATCGGCCTCGAACGGGTCGACATTCGGCTGACGCAAACGCCGCAGTTCGAAGCTCTGGAAACGCGTCTTGCCGCCGGTGACTTTTCCGTCGATCTGGTCCCCCACAATGAGTTCCCGATCGGCCGGACGCGGTTGGCGGTCGCGATCACCGATTCGTCGGGCAATCAATACTCGCATTCGTTCGATGCCCTGGTCAGCCTTTCCATGCGGGTCGCGATCGCACGAGCGCCGATCGCTCAAGGAGCCGTTTTGAAACCGGAGATGTTTCAAGCGGTCGATCGATTGATCACCGAAAAGTCGGACTATGCGAATCCGGACACCGCCGTGGGACGGACGGCCAGTCGCTATATCGCCAGCAATTCGATTCTATTGACCAATCATTTTCTCAGCACCCGCGGGCGGGCGTCCCAGACGGTCAAACGAAATGATCTGGTCGATGTGGTGATCAGTGTCGGTCGGGGCGAGATCCGATTGAAGAACGCCAGGGCAATGGAATCGGGCGACATCGGAGACACGATCGAGGTGCTCAACCCGCAAACCAACCGGCGCTTCAACGCCTCCATCCTGGGAAAGAACCTGGCAACCGTTTCAACGAACCTAAGGAGGCGCTAACGATGCACCATCACCTGACGCTGCGGCGAATCGTTCCGTTGCTGGTTGTCCTGGCCACTGCGGTGAGCGCGCAACCATCGAGCGGCCAAAGCTTGTTCGAGAGACGCAGTCACAATCAGATCGACCAGTACCGCGACTATGCGGCCCGCAACCGTGGGGACACGCTGTCGATCCTGATTGCCGAAAGCACGGACGTCGAAAACCGCGACGAACGGTCGATGGACAAGACGGGAAATTCCTCGTCCAGCCAAGGATTCGACTATGGCATCGGCGGCACGATCGGCAGCGGCAGCGGCAATGCCGCACTGGGCACCAACACCGCCAACCAACGCGCGTTCACCGGCGATGCGGAATTCCGCAGCGAACGACAGATCACCGACCGATTCAGCGTGATGGTGGTCGACGTGCTGCCCAACGGAAACCTGGTGGTCGAGGGCACGCGTAAGATTTCCGTCCAAGGCGATGAGCGTGATTTGAAACTGACGGGCATCGTCCGCCAGTACGACATCTTGCCCGGAAATACCGTTCCGTCGTATTTGGTGGCCGATTTGCGATTGACGCTCGATGCCGAGGGCGCCGAACAGTCGTTTACCAGCCAAGGCTGGTTGAGTCGCCGGTTCAATCGTTTCTGGCCTTTTTAACTCTCGCGGTCACTCGCCGATTCATGCAGATTTCTCAAACGCATTCACGACTCGCCTGCACCGCACTTTGCGTCGCCATGCTGTGGATCCACAGCGGCGGTGCGGTGGCGCATGCGCAGACGCTCCAGGACCCGCTGCCCCCGCCACCAACGTCGACCGCTCCGGTGCCCCCGACACTGCAGCCGCTCGCCCCGATGGGACAAGACCCCAGCGTCCGCATCAAAGACATTGCGTTCGTCGAGGGCGACCGCGTCAATCATGTTTCCGGCGAAGGGTTGGTGTTCGGTTTAAGCGGGACCGGTGGCAAGTCGCAACAAACGCGGCAAATGCTGACCAACTATTACCTGCGTCGCGGTGTTCGCGTCGGTCAAGTCGACACCAAAAACATTTCGGCGGTGATGGTTTCGGGGAAAATCCCCGCCTACGCGCGGCCCGGCGAGACGATTCTCGTGACCGTCTCGGTCGCCGACGACGCGTCCAGTTTGCGTGGCGGAACGCTGAATCAAACTGCACTGCGCGGCATCGACGACGAGATCTACGCGATCGCCCAAGGCGCGATCATCGGTGGCGGGATCTCGGCCGAAGGCGCCGCTGCCAACGTGCAAAAGAATCATCCGACCGTCGGGGTTTGCGAGGCGATCGTCGAGCGTGAGATTCCCTGCGGAACGATCGTTTCCAACGGCAGCATCAAGCTGATCCTGCGAAACAAGTCCTATGCCACGGCCACCGCGATCGGAAACGCGCTAAACCGGATCTTCCCCGGTCGCGCCCGTGCGCTCGACTCGGGCACCGTCCAGGTCTTCGTTCCGTCGACGTTCCGCAACAGCGTCACCGAATTCATTGCGACGATCGGCAATTTGCGTGTCGAACCGGATACGCCGGCGCGGGTCGTGATCAATCAAAAAACCGGATCGATCGTCTTGGGACACACCGTCAAGATCGCGCCGGTGTTGTTCGCCAGCGAAAACATCGTGATCGCGACGACCGAAACACCGGTCGCGTCCCAGCCCAACCCGCTGGCCGCCGGCGACACCGTCGTCTTGCCGCGGACGGGCATCGAACTGTTCGAATCCGGCGGACGCTACAACGTCTTGCCCGGCGGCATGACGGTCGGGGATCTGGCCACGGCGCTCAATTCCCTGGCCGTTTCACCGACCACGTTGATCAGCATCATGACAACGTTACGCAATCAAGGCGCCCTGAAAGCCGAATTGGTCATCGAGTAACTCGCACGAGGACAGATGCAATGGAATCGATCGGAAGCAACATCAGCGTCTCACTGCCCAGCCAGATCGCGGCGACGGCCAAAGGCGGCGATCCGTCAGCGGCCCAGGTTGAAGAACTGGGGACGGAATTCGAAAGCGTGTTTGTGTCGATGCTGATGAAAGAGCTGCGGAACTCGCTCGAAGACGGTCTGTTCGGGGGTGACGGCAGCGACTCTTTTGGCGGAATGTTCGACCTGTTTATCGGCCAACACCTCGCACAATCCAAAGCGATCGGGGTCAGCGATCTGCTGGTCCAACAGTATTCCAAAACACAAGCCGACGACGGACACGAGCAAACATCCGGCGTTTCGTTCTCGGCTTAATCACTTTCGGACATCTTTCACGGATGGTGAACCAACGATGAATCAACAAAAGGAACGGCTGGGCGTCCTCGTCGAGCGGCAACTGCGATTGGAATCCGGAGTGGTCGACGCGCTCGATGCGCTCAATAACGAAATGTCCGCATTATTGGACAATTCGGGGATCTACGGCCCGAACCCCGCTGACCTCAAAGAACTCTCGCCGCTGATCGAAACGCTGCAAAACCGTCAATCGGACAGCCGCAAGTCGCGTCAAGTCCTGCAGCGGTATGCCGGTACCGAAGCGATGGATGAAAGTGGTGCTTCGATCAAGTCGATTTTGAGCACACTGCCGAAGTCGGAATCGAAACGACTGGAATCCGACCGCCGCCGCATCCACGATCGGCTGAGTGCGGCGAGGCAAAAGCTGACGGCCAATCAAGTGGTCATTTTCTACTCCACCGAGTTTCATCGCCGTTATCTGCTTGGCGTGCTGCAGTGTGACGTCGACGAAGGTAATTACAAGGCCGATGGGCAGCCCTTCAAGCTGCCCCCGGAAAAGATCATCGGAAGGAACTGCTAACGATGCCCAACTTCTCAATCGGCCTGTCGGCCCTGCAGACCAGCCAGTTCGCCTTGGAAATGGTCTCCAACAACATTTCCAATGCCAATACGGACGGATACCACCGACGCAGTCTGACATTGCAAGCGACACACCCGGACATCGTCGGCGGATTTCGTGTCGGCACCGGTGTGACGATCTCGGGGATCAATCGGGTCCGTGATTCGGTCACCGAGGCGTCGTTGACCAGCGTGATCTCGGATTCCAGCGATGTCGAACAATTGTTGAACATCGAGCGAAAAATCGAATCGGCCCTGCTGACCGGAGACAACTCGATCGGCCGACAACTGGATGCGTTTTTTGCCGAATTCACCAATCTGTCGGCGTCCCCGAACGAACCCGCCCAACGATCCGCGCTGCTGGAAACCGGCAAGCAATTGACCGGCGGACTACGTGACGCGGCGCAGCAGTTGACCGAATTGAAAGGCAACATTCGGCTGCAGATCGAACACGAGATCGAATTGCTGAACGGCGATCTGGGGGAATTGCGCGATGTCAGTTTCCAAATCTTCAAATTCGAAGCTCAGGGAATCGAACACAATAACGAACTGGATCAACGCGATGCCGTGCTGAACCGGATCGCCGAGGTCGTCGGCATCCGGCGTAACGAACAACCCGGCGGGCAACTGCACCTGACCATCGGACATCATTCGATCGAGCAAGGCAGCCATCCGAGTTCGCTGTCGGTGATCGAATCGGGACAGCAATTAGAGATCTACCTGGACGACTCCGACAGGCCGCTGGCGATCGAAACCGGCCGACTGTCGGCGTTGGTCGAAGCCTACAACGAGATCATCCCGGCCTATGAAGAAAAGCTAGACCAGATCGCCGGGGAGTTGATTCAAAGTGTCAACCGCGTGCATTCGACGGGGATCGGCAGCGCCGGATCGTTCACCAACCTGGTCGGAAATGTCAGCGTTTCCCAAACCAACATTCCGCTCAACGAGGCGCTGCCCGACGCCGATTTGACGGCCGGTGAGTTGACGCTTTCGGTGACCGATGCCAACGGCGATCGACAGACGCACGTCATCACCATCGATCCCGACGTCGACACGCTGGAAGATGTCGCGGCACAGTTGAGCAGCATCCTGGGGATCACTTCGTCGATCCGGGCGGTCAGCAACCAATTCCAGATCACCACCGGTGCCGATGTGGAGTTTGACTTTGCCGGCGGCGTGGAAACCAATCCCGATCTGTCCCTGTTTACCGGCACCAGTGTTGCCAGCGTGTCCGGGACCTACACCGGAGAGGTCAACGAAGAACTGACCGTTCGAATCGAAGGGTCGGGCCAGGTCGGAAGCGCAGCAAACTTGTTCGCCAACGTGTATTCGTCCAGCGGGGCCTTGCTGTCCCGCGTGAATGTCGGCGACGGCTACGAAGCGGGGTCGCCGATCGAACTGGACGACGGCGTCTCCATCGCTTTCACCGCCGGCACGATGAATGATGCCGACGAGTTTTCGACGCGACTGACGGGAGAGCCCGACCAGACCGGTATCTTGGCCGCACTGGGAATCAATGCGTTTTTCAGCGGAACGGACGCGCATTCGATCGCGGTCGACCGCACCCTCGCGAGTCAGCCGGAGCGAATCGCAACGGGACGATCCGGTGAAGCCGCCGACACCAGCAATCTGTCCCGCTTCATCGCGATCGCCGACACCACGCTGATGCCTAGCAATCGGACGCTCGGCCAATTCGCCAGTGAAATGGGCACCGAGATCGGTTTCGAAATCAGTTCCAACACCTCGTTGAGCGCCAGTTTGACCACGTTCAAGTTGCGGTTGGAAACAGAACGCGATGCAATCTCCGGCGTCGACTTGAACGAAGAATTGGTCTACTTGCAGGAATACCAAAAGTCGTATGAGGCGGCCGTCCGAATCATTCAGGCGACCGATGAAATGCTCAGCGAATTGTTCAGAATCATAGGCTAAGATCGATGAATCCTCGAGTCACCTCCCAAACGTTTACACGAAACGCCATCCATTTCACGTCGCTGCATAGCAGTCGACTGTTGACGGCGCAAAAACAGATCACTTCGGGGATGCAGTTCGAACTGCCTTCGGAGGAACCGGTCGCATATCGACAAGTTCGTTCGTTGGAAACTCGCTACGTCGAATTGCAGGCCGACAAGAAGGTGATCAATCTGGCGACGTCGACGCTCAATGCCAGCGTCGCCCAGTTCCAGGATGTCAGCGATTTGATCACGCTGTCGAAAAACCTGGTGCAGCAGGGGATCCAAGCCTTGGATTCCGACGAGCGTGAGGCGTTGGCGATGGAAATCGACGCCTTGCTCGCCCAGGCTAAACAAATCGGGCTGGCCAAGTTCAACGAAAACTACCTGTACGGCGGCACGCGTTCCGATACGCCCCCATTCACGTTTGGGGAAACGCTGCGTGAAAACGGGATCATGGAAGTCACCTATCAAGGGTCGGGACATCGCAGTCAGACCCATATCGGTGACTCGATTTCGATCGACACCTACTACGACGGTTCGAAAATCTTCGGCGCCTCGGGACGCGAATCCACCGTACTGGTCGGAACGACGGGCGCCAAACATGGCGGCGGAACCGACACGCTGATCGGACGGGCCACGCTGCGTGTCCAGCACGACACGACGACCTACGCGGGAGGATCGGGGGTCGCAGCTGGAACCAGCTCGGCGGCACGGGATACGATTCTCGGTCCTTCCGGCGCCCACCAATTGACCATCGTGGACACCGCCGGTGACGGGTCCGCGGGCACCATCTCGCTCAACGGTGCCGATCCGGTTCCGTTTACAAATACCGACACAAATTTGCGGGTCGACGGTTTTGCCGGCCAAACGGTGTATCTGGATACGACCGCTATCGCGGCCGGTTTCAATGGCACCGTCAACATCACCTCGACCGGAACCCTCAGCGTCGACGACAACGCATCGACCATCCCGATCGACTTTACCACCAATCAAATCGTTTCCGATGTCGACAGCGGCAAATTTGTCACGATCGACTCGAGCAATATTCGTACGACCGGTGACGATTCCCTCGAGTTCCCGGGAACATCGAATCTGTTCCAGATTCTGCACGCCACCGCCGCGGACCTTCGCAACAGCCGCGAGCTAGGGTCGGCCGAATACTCCGCCGCACTCAATCGACGTTTGGACGAATTGGACCGCGCCGCCAGCAAGGTCTTCAGCGTGATGGGGGAGCAATCGAGCTCGCTGCAGACGATGCAAACGATGGAGTATCGCGTCGATGACTTGATGCTTTCGGTCGAATCAAACATCGGAGAAATCCAAGCCACCGACTTTCCCGACGCCGTGCTGAGGTTGGAGAATTCACAGACGCTGTTGCAGTACACGTATGCGGTGACGGCGAACCTGAATTCGCTGGGGCTGCTGGAATTCTTGCGATAAACATCAACACCCGCGAACCATCTCGCAACCCGAACATCGGATTGGAACGCAGCACGAGTAATCTAACGCTACTCAATTTGTGTATCTGACGACACGTTCGGAGTGTCGCCGTGTTCTCCGAACTCGGCGCGCGTCAAAGCGAAGCTTTTCCCCGAGCCGACCTCGGAGAGGACGGCGACTGTCCGACCCAATCGAAAACGGGCGTTCTCCCGTTAGGCGCCCGGCGGTTTGCGAAAACGCAGCAAGTAGTTCTCCTCGAACGCCGGGATCTGCACTTCATCGACAAATTCGAAACCGCCTTTTTCGATCTCGCCTCGAAACACGTCTTTGCCCGCTCGCACGTGACCGAGGATGAACTCCCGCGACTTTCCGGGAATTCGGTCGAAATCGATCACGATCAAGGATCCGCCCGGTTTGATCGCTTTAAAAATCGATTCGATCGTCGCGTACGGGTATTCGAAGTGATGGTAGGTATCGCAGATGAAAGCAACGTCGATCGACTTTGGTGGCAGGTTCACCGATCGGTCTGAACACAGCACTGCGGTCAGATTGTGCACCTGGTCTTGGCGTGCTTTGAAGTTGATGTGTTCGAGAAATCGCGGCGAGATGTCCACCGCGAATACCCAGCCATCGTTTCCGACCGCGTCGGCGAACAGTCGACTGTAAAACCCCGTTCCGGCTCCGATGTCCGCAACGCTGTCACCGGGCTTGATCCCGCACGCCTGCAGCACTTCCCGGCGGGCCGCATAGACCTCGCGACTCTCGATCTCGAATCGCGCCATCCATTCGCTGACGTCCAACTCGGGATCGACAAACTGGTCGTTGATCCCGGGTTTGACGCTCCGGCCAGCCGATCCGGTCGCATCCTGTGCAGACAGCGACGCAACGCAGATCAACAAAGCGCCCAATACCGCCCCGCAACGTTTTGCCGCGATCACGTCCGCGGCAATCCGAAACCACGCCTGAAAGCGCCATCGAATTGAGCCACGTCGATCTGCCTTGGAATCGTTATCGATCAAATCACTCATCGTTGGGATCACAATTGTTCAAAGGAGCGAACGATCCGCTGCGCGAGAGTCCGCTAGCAGGCATCACGTCTGACCTGAGGGAAAACCGTCGCGAATCAATAGCCAATTCAGGAGAAGCCAAAATAGCATCCGCGGATTCGTTTTGCACGCGGTTGTTTGAGGGTTACAGTTCAACGTGACTCGGATCTCCCCACGCGCAGGATACATGGCACGTTTGCACGGGAGTCTTCGAACACAAGGCAGACCGGATCATTCCAGACATTGGTTCCCAATTCATTCGACGAAGACCGCCGCATGATCGATTCGAATTCCCACCCGTTCAGCCACCGCCCCCTACGGGACAGCGCAGGCTCGATCTTCGCGTCGCCGAAGACTGCGATCGCCCAGGAAACGCCGGTCGAATGCCCTGACGGCGGTCTCAGTGTGCTGGTCGTGGAAGACAATGACGTCGATTTCATGCAAGTTGCAAAGAACTTGCGGTACGGCACACGGCGCATCGTCCTGTCCCACGCGACATCCCTGGGCGCGGCATTGCAGGAACTGGGCCTGCGACGATTCGACGTCATTCTGACCGATCTCAGCCTGCCCGATTCGAGCGGACTGGAAACCGTCAAACGCTTGCGAGCGCAGTGCGATGACGTCCCGATTTTGGTTTTGACGGGCTTGGACGATGAAACCGTGGAGAGGGAAATCCTTCAAGCCGGGGCGCAGGACTTTTTGCCCAAGGGGCTTGCAGGGAGCAGTTGGACTCGCAAAGCGATCGAGCATGCCGTCGAGCGTCAACACACCGTCAACGAGATGCATCGGGTCACCGAAGCACTTCAAACCAGCCACCGGTTGCTCCGCGAACAATCTGAGATGCGCAAGCAGGACAACCAAAAACTGGAACGATTGCATCAAACGGCGCACGAATTCCTCGCCAAAGCGTCGCACGACATCCGCAATCCCCTGACCGTCATCAAAGAACACATCTCGATCGTTCGCGAAGGTCTGGCAGGACGAATCAACTACGAACAAGCCGAGATGCTCGAAAAGGCTTTGATTCGAGCCGACGACGTCAACACCAAATTGGACGACTTGCTGGATTCGAGCAAACTGGATTCGGGGTTGCTGGACATCTGTCGCCAGCCATCCCACGTCGGCGAACTGATCGACTCGGTTCGCACGACGCTGGCCCAACGCGCCGCGATGCGAAACGTCGAACTTGAGATTCAAGCCGACGTCGATGTGCCGCTCGCGTACTGCGACGGGCAAAAGGTCTGCCGCGTTCTGATATGCCTGGCCGTCAACGCCATCAATGCCTGCCGGGATTCGGGCCACGTCCGCATCTGGGTTCGCCATGATGAATCGGAGCAACAGATCCGCATCGGAGTGACCGACGACGGCATCGGTATCGCCGCTGAGCAACGTGACCAGCTCGCCGCGCGGTTTGCCCGTCCCGGTCTGACGACCGATCCCGATGACAAGTTTCTTGGGCTCGGACTCTCGATTGCCGCACGGTTCTGCCGGCTGAATCTCGGGCGATTGCACATTGAATCTGAACCCGATTTGGGATCCATCTTTTGGTTCGGCCTCCCCGTCGCCGGAAGCGTCCAAATCTTTCCTCGCTGGCTGGAAATGCAGTCAGCCCCGATGAAATACGTGCAACTGATTTCGTTCCATCTGAACGAGTCCTGCACACCGGCCGAAAAACGCGACGGCGAGCTTTTGCTGACCTACCTGACTGAAAATGACGAACTGCTGATCCAGGCGTCGGATTCACAGTGGTGGCTGGCGACCAGTTCGATTTCTCGCAGCACCGATACGCGGCTCAAAAAGGCGACCGACGAAATCGCCCGATTGACCAAAGCACGCGCGGCCAATCCCGCACTGGACATCGGCATCCAACCGCGAGCGGTCTGGAGTCTGGAAACGCCGACCGCGGAAATCGATCAAGAGTACCAGCGTTTGGTACAACACGCGTGATCGCAAAAGAATGGATCGTCCGTATCCGCACTCGCTAACGGCGCCGCGCGGCCGCGGCAGGATGCCGCAAGCCATGAGGGTCGATTGATTTAGGCTTCGTCCCTCAACCCGTAGCGGAAGCCGCCAAGGCTTTCGACTCGCAGCAGTTCACACGGGAAGAAACGAAATTCTTGGCGAATTCCGCTACCGCAGAGGCCCCTTACTGGTTTAAGGGACGAAGCCTAGTCGTACCGCGGCGTGAGCAATGGACGCAGCAGATCCACTCGCTCACGCATCGGGTGAGTATTCACCTGCTCATTGCAACTATCAGACATTGCAACTATCAGATCACAAGCCGTTTCCGTTATCCGCCGCGATTCATCCGGAGCAGACGACTTCTTGGGGCACGATTTTGGCACGCAGGTCCAGGTCGGTGTACTGCAGCAGGGCGCGTTTCAACTGCTCCCAAGAAACCGGTTTGGTCAAAAACTCGCTCGCCCCGGCAGCCATCATCCGACGCTTCAACGAGGCATCACGCATGCCGGTGACCACGATCACCGGCACCGAATCGGTTGCGTTGGACTCCTTCAAACGACGCAGGATGTATTCGCCATTTCCGTCGGGCATCTGATAATCCAACAGAATCGCCGCGGGACGTCGCTGGAAGGCGCTGCGATAGCCGTCCATGCCGCGATAGGCCCTCACCAGTTGGACGCCGACGCTGAGCAGTCGTTTTTGCAGCCCGATGGAAAAGTCGGGGTCATCATCGATCGCCAACACCCACGGCGTCCCCGCGTCCTGCTCACGCTCTGCGGTCGATGAGGTTGGGTCATCCAACCATCCCCATTCCTGCAGCATCGACAACAGCGATTCTTGATCCCCTGGTTCGCTCGGCGGTGCGCCGTCACGCAACTCGGTTGGCGGCGTGGTGTCGTCCGTTGATTCCTGGGCGATCAGCTCTTTCAACATCGGCTCCAACCGCGTCCAGATCTGTTGGTCCTTTCTGACCAGCCGGGCCCCCATTTCCTGACAGCGTTGCTGGACTTTCTCGTTCGGGTCACCGGTCATCACGATCACCGAGGTCCGGCTGAGCCGCTCGTCGGTGGCCATCATTTCGGAAACACTGATGCCATTTCCCCCGGGCATGCGAACATCCAACAGGGCAATCTCCGGTGCACAGACATCGGCCGTTGATAAAGCATCCATCGCGTTGTCCGCCACGACCACGGCAAGGCCCAATTGCTGACAGCGCAGGCTCAGCAATTCCAACAGGTCTTGATCATCGTCGGCGATCAGGATTTGTTTCTCACTCATGATTGTTCTCCAGGGTCGGTTGATATGTCGGAGGATTCGTTGGTTTTTTGCATTAACGCGATACCCGGTCGACGCGACGCGGCGACTGCAGGCGGCGAAGGCCTGCACACCTAGACGGATGCCGATGTGGGCAGGACCGACGCGATGGCATCGATCAAATCGCTGCTGCGATAGGGTTTGGTCAGGAAATAGTGTGCCCCGGCATCGAGCGCCGTTTGTTGATCTTGCAGACTGGCCGACAGCATGATCACCGGGGGCGTGACCACGTCGGGGTCTTCGCGAAGACACTTCAGCACCGCCAACCCGTCCAGGTTCGGCATCTGGACATCCAGCAGCACCAGGTCGGGGTTCTGTGAGCGGATCAGTTCCAGGCCTTCGGTGCCGTCGTAAGCGACCGAGACGTCGAATCCCGCGTGGCGGAGCCGCATTTGCACGCCCAGAACGATCCCGCGGTCGTCATCGATCACCACAATCTTGGATTCATGCGACACAGTACTGCTCTTGATCGAGTTGTTGATTGACCATCTGGACGACGTCGCGTGGGTGCCGGGAAACGTCCCAGGTTCCCTCCACGTCGATTCGGAAATCCGGCAACGGGCCGCGGGGACGATTGCGATTGATTTGCTGTCGTTCCTTGTCCAGTCGCGCCAAGAACTCCTCCAACGCGATCTCCGGCACAGACACCAACAGCAGCCATTGCCGTTGGGGGAGCGGAAAGATCAAATCGTTTTGTCGAAGGATGTGAACCAGAAACCGCTCGACATCCAAAACCGCCGACTCACTTGCGTCTTCTTGTAACGTGGCACGGATGGCCGTGACACTTTGCGGACCGTCCGGCACTTCGGCCAGGCGATCGACGAATCGCCGCGTCACTTCACCGGGGCAATTCACCGGCAAAGTAAAACTGAACGTACTTCCCACCCCCTCGGTGCTTTCGACATCCATTTTGCCGAAATTGATTTCCACCAACTCCTGTGCGATATTTAATCCCAGTCCGAACCCTTTCGTGCTGTCACGCACCTCGGTTTTGACCTGTGCGAATCGATTGAAGATCTCACGCTGGCGGTCAATCGGGATTCCGACGCCGTTGTCCGTGACGGCGATCGACACATCCGTCTCACCGTGACGCCGGGCGGAGATGCAGACTTGACCGGGATTGCGAGTGAACTTGATCGCGTTGATGGCAAGATTGACGATCACGCGGCCGACCTTGGCTGAATCGCAAAACACGTCGGGCAAGTCGTCGTCGATCTGCAGTTCCAGACGAACATCGCGAACCATTGCTTTGCGTCGAATCGCCGGCAAGACGTGCTCAATGATTTCGGCCACCGTGCACTGGGAACGCGATGCCCCGAGCAGCCCCGATTCCAGCTTGCTGACATCAAGCATGTCGTCGACCATGTTGTTCAGATCACTGGCACGATCATCGATCACGCCCAGCAATTTGGCCTGTTCGTCACTGACCGGCCCGGCGATGCCATCTTCCAGCAGCGAGGCATATTCCATGATCACGGTCAGCGGTGTTCGAAACTCATGCGAGACGTTGTCGACAAACTTCTGCGCCGTCCGGCATGCCTTTTCGAGCTTTTTGTTCTTGGTCTGCAACAACAGATCTCGCTCACGGAGGGTCTGCAACAATTGGTCGTTGTTTCTCGCCATCGCGTGTCGTTGGATCGCATAGCGAATCGAGCGTTGCAGCAGTTCCGGATTGATGCGTCCCTTGACCAGGTAGTCTTGAGCCCCTTCGGCGATTGCCGCGAGCGACAGTTCGTCGTCGGCATGCCCGGTCAACACGATCAAGGGGTTTTGAGGACAGGCCTGGACCATGCTGACCACGGAATCCAGCCCCCGGCTATCGGGCAGCGACAGATCGGCGAGCACGACATCAAATAACGATTCATTGACCGCGGCAAGTGCATCGCCCAGACACGATGCACGGAGGATGCCACAATCCGGAAACGCCTTGTGCAGCGATCGCGTGATCGATTCACCGTCGACCAAATCGTCCTCGATCAACAAGATGCTCAGCTGCGTCTTCTGTTCTGCTATCACCATGGCACTCTCCCATGCTGCGGTTGGCTGTTAAAAAAAAGCGTCCCGCCGCCACGCCCCCGATTCGTGACGGTACGGCCGCATTTGACCGCTAGTGCGACGATGGATCGCGTTTTGAAAGGTCGACAAAGGCCCGCATTTCGCGGAGCAACACATCGAAATGGACCGGTTTGTTCAGGAAACAGTCTGCCCCCAAGGCCATCATTTCCGATCGCAGGTCGGGTGAACGCATGCCGGTAAGCACGATGACCGGAATCCGCCGCGTCGCCTGGTTGTTGCGTAGTGATTCCAGCACGAATCGCCCGTCGCCACTGGGCATCGAGACGTCCATCAAAATCAGATCGGGATGATCGGTGATCGCTTCCCAGAAACCTTGCGTCCCGAAATAGGCGACTTGGACCTCGGCCCGGTAGGTGCTGAGCCGCATTTCCAAGGTTCGGCAAATCTCCGGATCGTCGTCGATGCACAGAATTCGAGGCGTGTGTGCGATTGCCGACGGAGCAAGCAAATCCTTACCGACTTTGCTCTCGATCCGCTTGGACCGGTGTGCCTGCATGACCTGTTGTAGCGGACGTTTGCGAGTCTGTGGGGCTGGGGTGACCACGCTTGTCATTTCGGTTCTCCAGGTGGGTTGACGGGAGGGGGGATTGGAGAGCAATCGGAGCGCGCCCGCGTGGGTGAATCACCGGTGGCACAGGTTGGTGGGATGCCGGGGGGAGTGATCGGGACGCGCAATTGCCGCCTGATTAACAGGTAGATCGTGTCGCGGTCGGATGCGTGTTCGTTCAGCGGAGTTGGCTGAACACCGACAATCAGACCGGTTGCAGAGACACCACAGGAGGGAATTTCACGTGATCGAGATAAATCGCCAGGGTTTCCAACAAACCGTCCACGTTTGATTTCAAGAAGTACCCCGCCACGTTGCGATCGTAGGCGCGTGAGATATCACGAGGGTGATCCGATGTGGTGAGGATGAAAACGATCGTGCGTCTTAGGGTTTCATCAGCCCTGATCGCCTCCAAGAACTGATGCCCGTTCATCCCAGGCATGTTGATGTCCAGCAAGACGATCAATTGTGACCGCTGCTGGTCGGTCAAGCAATCCGACCGCAACAATTCCAGAGCGGAATTCCCGTCGGCGGCGTTGATGATGCCGACCTCCATCTGCTTCTTCGCGACGCCCCGCTTGACGATTTCCAGATCGACGAAGTCGTCTTCGACGACCACCAGGGTTGGAACGACATTGCTCATCACACTGCTCCACAGACGACTTCGGACGGCGTTGTCTGCAATTGACAAGGCCACGTAAAATTGAACCGGGTTCCCTGGCCGATTTGTGACGTCACACGAATCCGGCCGCCAAAGAACTCCACTTGTTTCTTGACGATCGCAAGGCCCATGCCGCTGCCTTCGATCGAGGTATCGCCGACACGTTGATACATCTGAAAGATGCGGTCGAAATTGGCCGCGTCGATTCCGGGACCGTTGTCTTGCACTGCAAACTCATAACGATCCCCCTCGGCGGACCAGGTCACTTCGACCGCCCCGTCGGGGCCTTTGTCGTTGTGTTTGATCGCGTTGCCGATCAAGTTCATAAACACTTGCTCCAGCGGTGCGCGGACGGTTTCGAATTCGGGAAGATCGCCCGGCCAATCGATGCGGATCTCGTTGGGGTTGCTGACCATGTCAACGATGTTTTCCAGCACCGATTCGACGGCAACCGTCTCCGACGCAGGTTCGATGCGTCCGACACGCGAAAAGTCCAGCAAATCCTCCAGCAGAACCTCAAGCTTACCCACCCGGGTTTTCAGATTGTTCAAGTAGACTTCACCTTCGCTGGACAAGTCGCCACGAACATCTTCTTCGATCCATTGTGCCAGGTGCTTGATTCCTCGCAGCGGGGAACGCAGATCGTGAGACGCCACATAGGCGAAGCTGTCGAGTTCTTCGTTGGTCGCCTGGAGCAGGTTTGCCTGTTCGCGAAGCTCGATCCCCAGTTGCTGTGACTGCTCGAGCAATTCTCGCGTCCGTAGGTTCTGGTCGCTAAAGATGCGGGCCGCCGTCGCCATCTTGCCGATCTCGTCCTTGCGCCGTGTCCCCGGCACATCGGACAGCACTTCGCCACTGGACAGGCGCTCGAACGTGTTGGTCAAGTCCGAGATCGGGGTGACGATCGCCAATGCCAGCCGAGTGGCGATCAACAGCGACAATCCGACCGCCGTCACAACGATTGCCCAGGAAAACAGGCCGACGCGATTGGAGGTGGCCGCCAATTCCGATGCGATGAATTCCCGTCGCGATTCGGCGCGCGAACGCAGCTGTGCCGAATAGTACGACACCTCCGATTCCTCGCCGGCGATCACGACGTTTCGAAGGAACAGGTAGCTTCGAGTCGCCTGCACCGCGCGCAATCCGACACTTTCGAACTCTCGGATCGCTCCGACGACGGCATCGACCTCGCGTTGCAGCCCTTCAATTTCCGCCAGTTGCCCCACGGCATCGTTGATCTCTGCCACCGCTGACTCGACCAGTTCGCCGTCTGGATTTTCGAAATACCGCAGCAGAAGTTTTTCGGCCTTGGAAAATGCGGATTGGGATCGCACCAGTGCCAATCGTTGATCGGTCGTCTCCGCCCCGTTCAACCACGTGGACAGACCCGCCATCTGTTGTTCGATCTGTCGCACCAGCACCGGTAACTGCTGTTCGACCAGATCTTGCCGGATTTTCCGCTCGACGATCACGGCGTCAAAGTGTTTGGCATACTCCGTCACGCGCGAATCGATTTGACGGAACAGCGTGACCATTTCAGGATCGGTCTGCTGTCGTGTCGCCGCGTCGATGTTGACCCGCAATCGCTCGAAGATCTCTTTGGCCGCATTGGATTGTGATTCGCGGCCGGAATAAACGAACCGGTCGGCTCGCAATCGCAGCTCTTGTACATCGCGGTCCAATCGCAGCACGACGGCGTTGATCGCCTCGATCTCGCTCATTCGGTCAAAGACTTGGGCGATCCGTTTGGAGCCGAAGTAGACCGCCAGCGCATTGCCGAACACCAGCATCAAAATGATGCCGAATCCGAGGTAGATCTTTCGTTTAAGCGACAGCTGAAACATACTTGTCAAACGCGGGCGATTGATTAAGTCGCGGTCAGAAACTCGTTCCAACCGCTTAACGTGAATTCGTAGTTCTCCATCACGGTGTTCCAGACCGCGACGTTGCTGAATCGTCGCTCGTACGATCCGCCGGTGCGGGTTTCGCCGCGTCGCACGACGGTGCGTCCGTCGGTCCCCGTCAGGTCGGTCACCGCGGTTTTCCCGGCATACCAATAGTCCCACTCCTGGGCGGTCATTTCGCGACGAGATCGCTGGGGGTTGGAGATGTAGTAACCTTGTCGAGCGACAAACGCTCCCGGCCAACCGGACAGCCACCAATTCATGTACTCGTACGCCGCATCCTTGGATGCGTTGGAGGCGGCCGAAGAAAGGCACATCACACCGTGCCAGGCGCGATAGCCTTCTTTCGGTGCCGCGTACACACAGTCAATGTTCTCGGCGCGCAGGGCAGACACGCCCGGCGAAAACATGCTTTCGATGACCGCCTCTCCGCCCCGCATCAATTCCACCGATCGTGGCACGCTGTTCCAAACACCGCGAAAGTGTCCTTCCCGCCTCAATTGGACCAACACGCGAAACAAGGCCGTGATTTCGGACTTGGACATGTTGCCGATGTCCTCGATTTCCACCAACCCTTTCGACTTTGCGGCCAGCGCGATGTCGAACAACCCGATCGTCGGCTCATTGCACAACGCAACTCGTCCCGCCCAGCGAGAATCCAACAACCAACTCCAGCTTTCCGTTTGATAGGCGACACCACGAGGGACGACCGACGCGTCATAGGCAAACGAATCGACGTTGTGGACATACGGCAGAAAACTGATCCGCCGCGTTTCGTCCGCCCCGAGGGCTCCGTTGTTCTGAACGTACAGCAGTTTGTTCGGCGCATCCCCGGCACCGATCCGCCCGTGCGGTGTCAGCTTTCCCGTCTTGGTCAGGCTGTTGATCTCGTCCCAGTAGACCAAACGCGACGTCTCGATCGGCTCAATCGCCCCGGCCTGCCACAGCAAGCGGATGCTATTGGACCATTGTTCGTACAGATCAAACGATTCCGGCCGCGTGGATGCCTGGTGCAAGACCGAGGCGCTGCCTCCGGGCTGGAAGTGGATCTCGATCCCCAAATCCTTTTCCGCTTTCTGGCGAATCGGTTCCTGAAGCGTGACGTGCGTTCCCAGGACGCGCAACGTTCGCTTCTGCCGAACGAAGCCGTAGGGGGCATCGCCGAAAACGCGTTGCGACGCGGCACCTGCGGCAAGCGTGGCCGAGGCGTTGGTCAGGAACGTACGTCGGGATTGCTTCATGGATCTCGCTCGGAACAGAATCGCTCACATCGGGGGAGGGGGCTGAAAAACGTGTCTTGCGGGTACCTCGACGGCCCGCAAGGTCTGTGGAAATCAGCCGGAATGCGGGACAACGGACCGGCAGAACAGCGGTCTGTCGGTTGACGCCGCGGGGAAATCATTCCCCTCTCACGTTCGAGGTCGCGAGCCCAGTGGACCGGACCGCTTGAAGGGATCGCATCGGTCGCGGGCTTGACGCCGATGATTCAGCTTGGCGCGTGTGGCGAAGCGATAATCCCTTGGCTTTGGCTCGCGTGAAACGCCGGTCTTGCCGATCGGGAAAGATGATTGCGTCCTGCCCGTCGCCAGCGCGACATAGTGCACACACCGTTTCATCCCCGTGAGGGCGGTCATTTCGCCGCTGTCCGGCGTCGCCGCTCTCCCGCTTGTTTCTCGGCCGGTTGCACCTTATGACAAGGTGTTGAGCCTGCCACTGTCTGTCTAAGACTTGTCAGTCTGAGAATTGACTCGGATCCCAATAGCCCCTCGATCTTACCGATGCAAAAGACTCTCGATTCCGCTGTCTCATCTGCTCCTGAAACCGACGACGTGCTGCTGGGCTCTCTGTCGCACGAGCTACGCCGGCACCTGCTATTCACCCTGGGACGCGACGAGATCGATTCTGACCCCGGCTATTGCTTTCGTGCCGCGGCCATCACCATCCGTGACCGAATCAGCCGCGACTGGCGGCGGACCCGCGAGCTGCTGGCATCGAGCGACACCCGTCACGTGAATTACTTGTCGCTGGAATTCCTGCTGGGTCGCTCACTCAACAACGCGATCCAGAACATGGACCTGGACGAACCGATGCGCAAGGCGCTGCATCGGTTCGGCGTCCAGCTGGAAGAAGTCCTGGACAAAGAACACGACGCCGGACTGGGCAACGGCGGCCTGGGGCGGCTGGCGGCTTGCTTTCTGGACAGCTGTGCCAATCTGCAGCTGCCGGTCTCGGGATACGGCATCCGCTACGAATACGGCATGTTCCACCAGCTGATCGACGGCGGCCGCCAGGTCGAAGCCCCCGACCACTGGCTGCGCGACGGAAACCCCTGGGAAATCGAACGCCCCGAGGACACCAAGCGGATTCGCCTGTACGGACGGACCGAACGCTACGTCGATGACCAAGGGAAACCCCACAGCCGCTGGGTGGAATCCTACGACATCTTGGCCGTTCCCTATGACATGCCGATTCCGGGTTATCGCAACGGCACGGTCAACACGCTCCGACTGTGGAAAGCGACGGCGACCGACGCCTTTGATCTGGGCGAATTCAATGCCGGCAGCTACACCGAATCGGTCGCACAAAAGAACAACGCCGAACAAATCTCGATGGTGTTGTACCCCAACGACGCCAGCGAAAACGGAAAAGAGCTGCGTTTGAAACAGCAGTACTTCCTGGTCTCGGCCAGCCTGCAAGACGTCTTGGCCAATTGGGTCGAACGCCACGGCGAAGATTTTTCGGAGTTCGGCAAAAAGAATTGTTTCCAGCTGAACGACACCCACCCCGCCTGTGCCGTTCCCGAGCTGATGCGGTTGTTGATGGACGAGCATCAACTGGAATGGGATGAAGCGTGGAAGATCACGACACAATGCATGGCCTACACCAATCACACGCTGCTACCGGAAGCCCTGGAACGCTGGTCGGTCAGCCTGTTCGGACAACTCCTGCCGCGGGTGTTGGAAATCATCTTTGAAATCAACCAGCGGTTTATCGCGGAAGTCGCCGAAAAATTCCCCAACGAACCCGAACTGCTGAAACGCGTTTCGTTGATCGAAGAAGGCCACACGCCGCATATCCGAATGGCGTACCTGTCCATCGTCGGAAGCTTTTCCGTCAACGGTGTCGCACAGCTGCACACCGACCTGCTGAAATCGGGACTGTTCGCCGATTTCGATCGCATCTGGCCCGACAAGATCAACAACAAAACCAACGGCGTCACGCAACGTCGCTGGCTGTCACACTGCAACCCGGCGCTACGTGACTTGATGAACGAAACGATCGGTCGACGCTGGGAGTCCGATTTGGAGCAGATCTCGGCGTTGGCCCCGCTGGCCGACGACGCCGATTTCCGCAAGCGTTGGCGCGAAGTCAAAAACGCCAACAAAGAACGCCTGTCCAAATACGTCAAACAACACACCGGAGTCGACTTCGCCCCGACCATGCTGTTTGATGTTCAGGTCAAACGGATTCACGAATACAAACGACAATTGATGAACGTCTTGCACGTCATCCATCTGTACGACCGGATCCTCCGTGGCGAAACCGCCGGCATGGTTCCCCGCTGCGTGCTGATCGGGGGCAAAGCCGCGCCGGGTTATCACATCGCAAAGATGATCGTCAAACTGATCAATAACGTCGCCGGCGTGATCAACAACGATCCCCGCGCCCACGACCTCTTGCGACTCGTCTTTTTCCCCAACTATCGCGTTTCCGCGATGGAAATCATTTGCCCCGGAACCGAACTTTCCGAACAGATTTCCACCGCCGGCAAAGAAGCGTCGGGAACGGGGAACATGAAATTCATGATGAATGGTGCACTGACCATCGGAACGCTCGACGGTGCGAACATCGAGATCCGCGAGAAGGCCGGCGAGGAAAACTTCTTCCTGTTCGGACTCAACGCGGCCGAGGCCCAGGAGACGCGCAAGAGCTACGATCCAAACGCAATCATTGCCGCCGACCCGGCCATCGCCCGCGTCATGGAACTGCTCGAAGGCGGACGTTTCCACGAATCCGAGCCCGGTGTGTTCGGAGAGCTGATCTCGGGTCTGAGGAGTCCGCAGGACCAATGGCTGACCATCGCCGATCTGCGTAGCTTTATCGACGCCCAGGACCGCGTGGCGAAAACCTATCAAGACCCGGACACCTGGGATCGCATGAGCATTCTGAATACCGCCCACAGCGGTTGGTTCTCCAGCGATCGCACGATCCAACAGTACGCCGACGAAATCTGGCGCGTCAAACCCCTGACCGCCTAACGATTGGTGATCCACAGGCACTGGTACGGCGCGACGTTCAAGACGGCGTTTTGGTCGTCCAGCCGCGTTCCCGAAATCGCGTCGTACCATGAATCCATCAGGATCAGGTTCAGATCGGAAAGCTTCAATTCCTGAACCGCGTCGGTCAGGTTGTGCACACAAAATACGCTTTGGCTGCGGTCGGTGCTCTGACGCCAAAAGGCGAAGTAGGGCTCGCTTAGCTGGAGCGTGAACTGGGTGGCGTTGGGGTGAAACGGCGCCATCCGACGACGCAGCTGGATCCGCCGCGACAGTTCTTCAAAGACCCGGTGATGGACCGACCCTTTGTCGCTCAAGCGTTGCTGCAAATCCGACCAATCCCATTTGTGGCGATTGATGCTGCGATTATGGTTCGTCGCGGCGACGCCGTCCTGGTCGTTGGGGGTGGCCAACAGGCTGTGGATGTAAAACGCCGGAATGCCTTCCAGCCCCATCATCACGGTCTGGGAGCATAAGAAGCGTTCCACTTGCCACGGGTCTTCGCCATCGACCGTGCCCCGCAACGCGTCGAACAACGACACGTTCAGTTCGTAAACGCGTTCTCCACCGTCGGCGGTGCGTCGGGTTGAAACGCGGCCGCCGAACCGGCGTACGGTTTCCACCAGTTGCAGTTGTTCTTCGTCTGACAACAGACCTTCGGCGGGCCGCATGCCGATGCCGTCATGTGACGCGGTGAAGTTCAGGTACGTGCACCCGACCGGCGCCGGCGGCATCGTCATCATCCACCGTTTCAGGTATTCCGACTTGCCGGTCAACAGGGCATGCACCAGCAGCGGCGCCAGGCTGAAGTTGTAGATGACGTGAGCTTCGTTGCGGTTTCCAAAGTAGGTCAGGTTCTCGTGGTTGGGCACATTGGTTTCGGTGATCAACAGCGTGCCCGGTGCAAAGTAATCGGTGATCGTGCGAATCAGCCGCACCACCTCGTGCGTCTGGGGCAGGTGGATACACGACGTTCCCGGTTCCTTCCATAAAAACCCGACCGCATCGAGCCGAAAGATGCTGACGCCGTGCTGCAGGTACAACCGGATGATTCTCAGGAACTCCATCAAGACCTGCGGATTGCGAAAATCCAAATCGATTTGATCGTGGCTGAACGTGCACCAGACGTGCTTCAGGCCCCGGGAGGTTTCGGTCGGTCGCAGCAGCGAGGAGGCGCGGGGCCGTACGACGGCCGACAGGTCATCCCCGGCATTGGCTTCCATGAAATAGGTCGCACCGGGTTCGACGCCCTCGCGGTAGTTTTTGAACCACTCGCTTTCGGAGGACACGTGATTGATCACAATGTCGGCCATCAACCGGTAGTTGCCCGCGATTTCCGAGATCTCCGACCAGTCGCCCAGCTTCGGATTGACTTTGGTGTAGTCGATCACGGCGAACCCGTCGTCGGAGCTGAACGGGCAAAACGGCAACACGTGGACCGACGAAATCGAATCCTTTAAATACTCGTTGAGAAACTGGTGTAACGTGTCCAGCGGTGCCGAGCCGTTGTCGACGATCGAATCCCCATAGGTGATCAGCAGGGAGTCCTCTTGCGACCACAATTGGTGCAGCGGCAATGGGCCTTGCGGCTGGAACTGGTCGAAGATCGCGATGACTTCGTCAGCCAGTTGTTCCGGGTCTGAATCCGGGTAGAGGAAGGCGAGGTGTTGAGCAAGGGGCGCGCGGACGGGCGATTCGTCAAAATCCGTTGGTAATGCCATGGAAACGATTTCTTGATGCGTGAGAATCAAAGTTGAAGTTGATTGGGTCAGGCATTGTCCGCTTCTACCGCGCCCAGGAGTTGGTCATAGATGTCCGGCACCGCGCTCGTCACGCGGGACCAGTTGTCAATGAAGGGGCTTTCGTCGGGGCGATTGAGAAACTCGTCGCCCGCCGCCACGATGACTCGGCTGAACAGTTCCACCGTGGCTTCTTCTCGGTGGCGGTCCAGGTTCAACCCGCTCATCACGGCATCGTTGTGGTAATGGTCCACCACGTCCAGCGCCGTCCGGTAATAACAGGCTTTCAGCGTTCTCAGCATGCTGTTGCTGATCACGAAGCCTTGGACGGCCAGTTTTCGAATGAAGGCCTTGCAGATGTCGTTGGCCATGCGATGCAAACCACCGGTGCGATCGTCCTCGGAGACCGGTTGGTGTTTGTGATCGTAGGCATCGGCGATGTCCACTTGGCAGATCCGGTTCAGGTTGCAGTTGCGATACATCTCGGACAACGTCCCGATTTCCAGCCCCCAATCGCTGGGGATCCGTAGCGACGTGACGACCTCCGATCGCATCGAAAACTCACCGGAAAGCGCGTACCGAAAACTGCCCATGTAGTCCAAATACTCGACCCGTCCGAGCACGGTCTTGAGGGCGCGGATCAGCGGCACGACCAGCAATCGGAACACGCGACCGTTCAATTTTCCCTGGGCCGCTCGGTAGTAATAGCCTTTGCAAAACTGGTAATGGAACGACGGATGCGCCAGCGGGTACAGCAATCGCGCGGGCATCGATCGGTCGTAGGTCAGGATGTCGCAGTCATGCAGTGCGATCGCCTTGGATTTCCCCGACGCCAGGAAGTACCCCAGGCAATACCAGACGTTGCGTCCCTTGCCCGGGTCCATGGGTGCAAGCCCCGCCGATTGCAGGGCGGCATCGACGTGTCTCAGTCGGGTTCCGTCATTCCACAGCACGACATAGTTTTGTGGCAGTTTGTCAAAAAACCGCTTCGCCGCGTGGAACTGTTCTTCATTGGCTCGGTCCAGCCCGATGATGATCTCACTCAAATAAGGAATCTTGGCCAGTTCTTCGACGATCGGCCCCATCGCCGGACCTTCCAATTCCGAATACAGGCAGGGCAACAGCAACGCCATCGGAGTTTCCGCGGAGAACTCGACCAACTCCGATTCGAGGTCTTCGGTGGATCGGTTTCGCAAATTGTGAAGCGTTCCGATAATTCCGTTCTGGGCAAAGTCCGCCATGGTTTCGCTATGACCGGGGAAGAGGATTTGGAAGAGAGTCTGCCGTGGGAATATCGATCCGAGCCAGCAGTTCGGTGACGGCTTCGGCCCAACCCGCCGCTCCGGGCGCCGAGGCAACGATGCCGCGATCCGGGGCGACGTCGACACCTAACCCGCTGGCCGTCGGAATTCCGATCGGGACGTCGGCAAGGTCCAACATGCTCTGGTCGATGGGACTGTCACCGATCGCCGCGATGATCGGTGGGTTGCCGGATTCGCAACCCGCCATGACCAGCGATAATCGCTCCGCGACGACCTGCATCGCCTTGCCCTTGCTGGTCGGCCCGGCGACGTGCCAAAAACGCCCCCCCTTGGTCAACGTCAGCTGGTGAGCGTCCAGGTGTCGCTCAAACGCAACTCGGTTCTCGTCGCTGTCGTCCCACAGCAAGGGCTCGGTGCCTTGCCGCGCGAGTGCCAGCTGCGACCTGTCCTCGGACAACTGGGTTGCGCGGATCACTCCATCGAGCCCCAGATCCGCAAAGGAACGGAAGCGAAAGCTTTGCTTCAGAGGCCGCAGCACCTCCAAAATCTGATCGCGAGCCGCACCGATGATTTCGATCTCGCCGCTCCGATCACCGGCGTCCTGTCCCCAACGAATCACCGATCCGTTTTCGGAGACGAATGTGTTGTCGGAGAGTCCTAGTTCATCGGCCAGAAGCGTCATTTCCGGCACGGTCTTGCTGGAATTCATGACCACCGGAATCTGCCGTTGACGCAATCGATCCAGCGTTGCAGACGCCGGGGACCAGTCATAGTCGTGCTTATTCAGCAGGCAGCCATCGAGGTCCGTAAACAGGATCAGTGGTGAAGCGGTGGGCAGCATGGCGCCGATTTTACGCAATCGCCCCCCTGGTCGCCACCGCGACTTGTCACCGGGCAGGATCGCAGACCTCACGGCTGGCTAAGGGCAGAGTGGGTCGCGTCTGGGCATTGTTTTGCAACCGTCACGGTTTACCGCTACCCTGACGGCCTGTTGATTGACGATTGCCGCAGCGCAATCGAGGCGCGCAGCAGATCCACTCGCTCGCGCTTCGTACCTAGTACCGTCCCATTCATTCATCGAAAACGATTCAATCCACAAGCCGTTGATGAATCGGCAATCGCGACGAGCGATCCACCGGTCCTGATTCGACTCACCGGCCAACGCACCTACCTGCCCTTCGCCGAAAAATGGATTCCCGACGTCGTCCACGCTCTGCCGAGCGCAGCGAAGTCGATGCGGCGTTCCCTACCACAGTCGGACCGTCTGGCGTGAACGCGCCAATGCAGAGAATTCTCTGGCGGGTCCGACGAAATTGTTTTGATTTACCTAATGGACTCTGTTCGGCACGGCGCGAACCGACGGAGAGGTCAGACGATTGCCGAATGCCTTTCCCGCGTCCCCCGCCTTGATTGACGCCCCAACCGATGCCCCATGTCAAAATACGATGTCATTGATTGTCGACAAATCGAACGCGATGACGGCAAACGCTGCATCGTCGCGATCATCAATTGGGACGACGGTCGGACCATCCTGATCCGTCAGACGAAGGACGAAAACGACGAATACTCCTGGGAACGGATCCTGATGTACGGCATCCGCCAGACCGACACCCTCGATGCGTTGCTACCGGGTATCGAGCGTTTCTTTGACGACAGCGACGTGAAACGTCGCATGATGGTCTCCTCCGCCCAACTCCGTCGCGAACTGATCGCTGCGACGAACCACTTGCTGGGTTAACCTCGATCCGGGACATCACGCGACCGCAGCGTCGTTTTCGATTGGGCCGACCAGTCGCCGTCCTCTCCGAGGTCGGCGCGGGGTAAAGCTTCGCTTGTCCGCGCACGCCGAGTTCGGAGAACACGGCGACCCTCGGAACACATTGTCAAGTACGCAAATTGAGCTGCGATCCTGCGCTACCGTGGTTTGCTCATCATCAGGCGATAGTTCCCCGAGCCGAGCAGGTCGTCGATCCGCGATCGCATTTCCGGAGTCACTTGGACTTTGAACTTGTCGGCTTTCAGGTGAACCAATTCGCCTTCGGCCAATAACATGCTGAACAGCAATTCCTGATTGCCCGGATAGCCGCGGATGATTTCACGGAGGCGTGAGATCGTTTGGCCGTCGTGTTTGGATTCGTCCAATCGGATCCGCATGCCGTGGGTGTAGCGGTTGTCCAGATCGTTTAGCGGAATGAGTTCGTCGATGATCAAGTTGGCTTCGTCGCCGCCGCCGCGCCGATCGACTTTGCCTTTGGCCAAGACGACCGCATCGGGGATGACTTTTTCTCCGTGGTCGGCAAAGCCGCGTGGCCACAGGATGCAGCGGATCGCTCCCTGCATGTCTTCCAGGTCAAAGTTGGCGTACTTGGACGGCTGGCCCGGCTTGGGGTTCTTGGTGTGGGCGATCTTGATCGAGCTGATCATGCCGCCCAAAACCACTTCGCCGCGGTCCTGGATCTCGGCCAGCGAGTCGGTGGTGTGGGTGCGAAACGTGGCGAGTTTGGGTTCGTACTCGGCCAGCGGGTGGGAATCCAGGTAATAACCGAGGACTTCTTTTTCATACCCCAGTTTTTCTCGTTCGGGCCACTCGTCCATGTCGGGCAAGACGACCGCCGGCGCGTCACCGGAACTTTCCTCTTCGTCTTCAAAGGCGCCGAACAGGCTGGCTTGTCCGCTTTTCTTGTCCGCTTGGACGGCGGCCCCGGCCTGCATCGCTTTTTCGATCACGGCAACCAACTGGCTGCGTTTGGCGTTGAAGCAATCCATCGCCCCGGCTTTGATCAGCGTTTCGATCGCAGACTTGTTACAGGCGTGCGGATCGACGCGTTCACAGAAGTCGAAGATGTCTTTGTAGGGGCCGTTCTTCTTACGCTCTTCTTCGATCGAAATCGCGGTCGAACCGCCGCAGGCCTTGATGGCCGAAAGGGCGAAATGGATCTTTCCGTCGGCGACGCTAAAGTCGGCTTCGGAGGTATTCACGCTCGGCGGCACCACTTCGATGCCCATCCGGTCGCAGTCCTCCATGTGCTCGACGAGCGCGTCCTTGCGTTTGAAGTTCCGACCGTCGATGTCGCTGGACAGCAACGACGCCATGAACTCCACCGGGTAGTGCGCCTTCAAGTACCCGGTCTGGAATGCAACGAGGGCGTAGGCGGTGCTATGGGACTTATTAAAACCGTAGCCCGCAAACTTGACGATCAGGTTCCAAATGTCTTCGGCGTCTTTTTGGGCCAGCCCGTTTTCGACGGCACCTTTTAAAAAGACTTCCTGATTCTGGTTGATCAGCGCTTCCTTCTTTTTACTGATCGCCTTGATGCACGTGTACGCTTTGGCCAGCGGGACGCCGCCGAGGCGGTTGAGGATCCGCATGACCTGTTCCTGGTAAACCATCACGCTGTTGGTTTCTTCCAGGATTTCTTTCAGCACCGGGTGTTTGTATTCCGGTGTCTGGCGACCGTGTTTGATGTTCACGTAGTCGTCGACCATGCCGCCTTCGAGCGGACCGGGCCGGTACAACGCGGCGGTCGCGATGATGTCGTGGAAACAGTCGGGCTTCATCCGTGTCAGCAGGTCACGGATGCCGCCGGATTCGAGCTGAAAGACGCCTTTGGTTTCTCCCCGCTGCAGTAGCGCGTAGGTCTTCTTGTCATCGAGCGGAAACTTCAGCGGGTCGACGTCTTTGCCGGTCGTCTGTTTGATGAACTTCACCGACCGGCTGAGCATCGTCAGGTTGCGCAGGCCCAGGAAGTCCATTTTCAACAAACCGCTCGCTTCGACGTCCCCCATCGACCACTGGGTGATCACGTCTTGTTTGCCGGGAACACGCGTCAGCGGGACGTATTCCGACAGCGGTTTGTCGGCGATCACGACGGCGGCGGCGTGGGTGCCGACGTTCCGCGCCAGACCTTCGATTTTCATCGCCAGGTCCAACAGCTCGCGGATTTCCGGATCACCGTCATAGGTTTGTTTCAGATCGGCACTTTTTTCCAGTGCCTTGCCGATCGTGATCTTCAGTTCGTCGGGGACCATCTCGGTGATCTGGTTGACCCGCGAGAGCGGAATCCCCAGTGCCCGTCCGGTGTCCTTGATCGCGGCCCGCGCGGCCAGCGTTCCGAACGTCCCGATCTGGCACACGTTGTCGCTGCCGTAGCGTTCTTTCACATACTCGATGACTTCGACGCGGCGTTCCTTTTCGAAGTCGATATCGATATCCGGCGGCTCGGTCCGGCTTTCGTCGAGGAACCGTTCGAACAGCAAGTCATAGCGGAGCGGACAAACGTGTGACATGTAGAGGGCGTAGCACACGATGGCGCCCACGCCGCTGCCCCGTGCGGTCGCCGAGATCCCCTTTTTCCGAGCGTGGATGACGAAATCCCAAACGATCAAGAAGTACGTCGGGTAGTTCAGCTTCTCGATGACGCCGAGTTCGCGATCGAGCCGCGCCATCACTTCGTCGGACAGTTTGCCGTCGACGATCCGCTGGTCATCGCCTTCGTAGCGTTCCAGCAAGCCCTTGATGCACAGCTCGCGCAGGTAGTCGATCGGCTTCATCTGGTTGGGGCATTCGAACTTGGGGAAGTAATACTTGCCCAATTCGATGTCGATGTCGACGCTGTCGGCGATCTCCTGGCTGCGCGCGACGCAGTCCTCCATGCCCGGGAAATGCTCGTACATTTGTTCGGGGCTGCGCAGGAAGAACTGGTCGTTCTCCATCTTCATCCGCGACGTGTCCGTTCGGAAACGCCCGGTGTTGATGCACAGCATGATGTCTTGGGCTTCGGCGTCTTCCTGATTGACGTAGTGGCAATCGCTGGTGGTGACGACGGGCAGCCCCATCTTGTTGGCGATGTCGACGGCGCCTTCGAGTTGCAGCCGCTGGATTTCCAACCCGTTGTTCATCACTTCGATGAAGTAGCGGTCGCCGAAGACCTTGTGGAACCAGCCGGCGATCTCCATCGCCTCTTTCTCGTGCTCGCCGGTATCGCTGGCCTTCATCACCGTGCGGCTGAATTCGCTGCTGACGCATCCCGACAAACAGATAATGCCTTCGTTGTACGTTTGCAGGATTTCTTTATCGATCCGCGGCTTGAAATAAAACCCTTCCAGCGACGCGGCACTGGCCAGTTTGATCAGATTCTTGAATCCCGTCCGGTTCTTGGCCAGCAGCGTCAGGTGGTAACTGGCGTCCTTGCTGCGCCCGGCGCCGCCCTTGTCGAAGCGGCTGCCCGGGGCGATGTAGGCTTCGTAGCCGATGATCGGATTGATGCCGGCCCCCTTGGCCGCCCGGTAGAACTCCAGCGCCCCGTGCAGGTTGCCGTGATCGGTCAACGCCAACGCGTTCATTCCGTGGTCGACGGCCCGGTTGACCAGCCGTTTGATGTCTCCGGCACCGTCCAGCAAGCTGTAATGGCTGTGGCAGTGCAGGTGGACGAAGGGTTTGGCGGGCGTGACGATGGAGTCGTTGCTGGCGGTGTCCGACATGCGAAAAGGCTCTTCCGTGGGTGGCTGGCTGGGCGCGGTTGCCCGTCATTCTAGCAGTCTGCTTCAGGCCCGATAATTGGTCGGACCGGAGGAGAGAGAGGGGGCAAAACGATGGGGGCAAAACGATTCAATGCGCGGATTAGATGCCTGTTTCGAGGAATCTCGCGATGGTACCGATCCCGAGCCTTGATCGAGCACATAATTGTTTTGCCCCCATCGTTTTGCCCCTCCCCATCCACTCAACGTTTCTCGTACCTAACGCGATAGACCGGGATTTGGTTTTGTCGGCTGCGGCGTTCGAAATGCGTCCGGTAATCCAGGTCGTGGGACGAGGGTGATTTTTCTTCGGGGATCGGCACGCCGAATTCCGGGGCGATTTCCGCGATCATCTCGATGGTGGCTTCGAAGTAGTCCAGCACGTCGGTCCAAAAATGGAAACGCCCGCCGGATCGCAGGGCCGTCAAAAAGCTTTGGACGCTACCCTCATTGACCACCCGCCGCTTGCGATGTCGCTTTTTCCACCAGGGGTCGGGAAAATAAACGTGGACCGCTTCGAGTGATCCGGCGGGCACCCGATCGGCCAGCAGCGGCTGGGCGTTACCGGAAATCATCTTGGCGTTGGATCGGCCCGCTTTGGCCAAACGAGCCGCGGAGTGTTTCGCGTACTTGTGGATGATTTCGATGCCCAGAAAATTGTGCTCGCCGTTGCGTTCCGATTCGTTGGTCAAAAACAGACCTTTTCCGCTGCCGACTTCGATTTCCAACGGCCGGTCGTTGCCAAAGACGGTTTCGCTGGTGATCGTCGGTGGCACCTCGGGGAACGGCAATTCAGACCCGGTGTCGCTGCCCGAAGCCAATTCGCCGGGAACGGGCTGGCGAAACACGTACAGATGGTCGGACAGGTCGAGCGTCGGCTTGGGTGCGCGGATGGGGCTGCGGGGCATCGGAACAATCGGAACCGGTCGGCGGGGGAGGATGGCATTTGGTCGTCAAGAGGTAATCGTAACGACCGCGAAAACGTCTACAATGCCGGAACGGATCTCGGTTGCCGCCCCGACCCCCCCTTCGACATTCAACAGCACAAAAAACGACCTATGCCCAACGACGCCGATTTCGCCGGCCTTCATGTCGCTTCCTTAGAAAGCCGCCGCGCCGACGACATGCGGCGATTGATCGAACGGCACGGGGGTGTCAGCCATGTCAGCCCCTCGATGCGGGAGGTCCCGATCGAGCCCAACCGGGCGGCCATCGATTTCGCCTATCGTGTGATGACCGGCGAAATCAGCACCGTGATCTTCATGACCGGCGTCGGGTTTCGCTTTTTGATGCGTTCGCTGGACAAGCACGTCAACACCCAGCGATTCCTGGATTCGCTGTCCGACATCACCACCATTTGCCGCGGCCCCAAGCCCGTCGCGGCGCTGCGTGAGGCCGGTGTCAAACCAACGCACCGGATCGGTGAACCGAACACCTGGCGCGAAATCTTGCGGTACATCGATGACAATAAAGTCGCCGTGGCGAACCAAGAGATCGGGCTACAGGAATACGGCATCTCCAACGCCTCGCTGGTCGCCGGATTGGAGGCCCGCGGCGCATCGGTCCGACCGGTGCGTGTTTACGGCTGGGACTTTCCCGAGCAAACCGATCCGCTCCGCGAGAACATCCAAGCGATCGCCGACGGCCAGCGTGACCTGTTGCTGCTGACCAGCGCCCACCAGATCGTCAACATGATGCGGATGGCCGAACAAATGGGCATCACCGACCAACTTCGAACGGGATTGCGGACCACCGCGATCGCGTCGATCGGCCCGACGACCTCGCAAATGCTGACCGAGTGTGACCTGCACGCCGACATCGAGCCGTCGCACCCCAAGATGGGACATCTGGTCGTGGAAACGGCCAAGCGTTCGGCCCAATTGGTTGCCGCAAAAAAACGCCTGAAGGAAACCGACGAAAAGATTCAACAATCGATTTCGTTCGCGACCGAGTCACCCGCGACGGCGGACAAGCACCCTTCGCACGACAGTCTGTTCCTGAAAGCCTGTCGCGGTGAACCGACCGAACGCACCCCGATCTGGTTGATGCGACAAGCCGGACGTTACATGAGCGAGTACCGCGAGGTCCGCGCCAAACAGACTTTCTTGGAACTGTGCGCCAATCCGGCGTTGTGCAGCGAAGTGATGTGCACCGCGGTCGACCGATTGGGCGTCGATGCGGCGATCATCTTTTCCGACTTGTTGCCGTTGCTGCAGCCGCTCGGGTTTGACCTGGAGTTTGTCGCCGGCGACGGACCGGTGATTCACAATCCGATTCGCAGCGACGCGGATCTGACACGACTGAAACGCTTGGACGATCCCCAGTCGCTAGGGTTCGTGTATGAGACGGTGCGACAAACACGTGCCGATCTGCCCGAGGGAATCCCGTTGATCGGGTTTGCCGGATCGCCGTTCACGTTGGCCAGCTATGCGATCGAAGGCGGCGGCAGCAAGGTTTACACGAACACGAAGAAGTTGATGTACGAATCGTGCTCTCAATCATCCGGCGGTGCCTGGGCGGAATTGATGAGCACCTTGTCCGAGGCGATCACGGTTTACTTGAACCATCAAATCGCCGCAGGAGCGCAGTGTGTGCAGCTGTTCGACAGCTGGGCCGGGTGCCTGTCGCCGATCGAATACAGCGAATTCGTGTTGCCCTGGATGAATCAGATCATTGCGGGGATCGCGCCCGGCGTGCCGGTGATCAATTTTGCGACCGGCAACCCGGAATTGTTGCCGTTGCTCCGCGGCGACAGCCGGACGGTGGTGGGCGTCGATTGGCGCGTCCCACTGGCGACCGCGTGGGACCGGATCGGGCGTGACAAGAGTGTGCAAGGCAACCTGGACCCGGCGGTTTTGTTGGCCGATCCCGAGGTGATTCGCGACCGCGCCGCAGCCGTGCTCAGCAGTGTCGCCGGCCGCAACGGGCACATCTTCAATCTCGGCCACGGTGTGTTCAAAGAAACCCCGGTCGAAAACGCCATCGCCCTGGTCGAAACCGTCAAAGAACTCAGCGCCCGATAGGCGGGAGGTGGTAGCGTTTTCGTGTTGCGCCCGATCTAGAATAAGGGACCTGACGAACGCGGATGTCGCGGGCGGCTTGCTGATTTACCCGGCTGGACGGTCACAATGCTAGCCCGACGCGTAAGCGAGGGGCCACACACCGCCCCTCGCTCACGCGTCGGGCTGGCATCAAGATGGGGCGCAGTTCTGATTCGCTCAAGAACACATTGGAGGAGATGGAATATGTCTCGGACCACATGCCTGACGTTTTACATCTCACTTTTCGCATCCTGCACCTTTGCCGGTGGGCCGGAAATGCGTTTGGTGCCGGAGCAGCCGACCGAAGGGCGGTTCGTGGAGACGCCGCGGGGGTTCATGGTGGCGTACGATCAGCCGATTCCGGGATCGAACGCGGTGATCAAAATGCTGCCGGTCCCCGGCGGGACGGTGACGATCCAGCCCCCGCCATCGCTGGAGCAGGTCGACGAATACGGCAAGCCGCTGACGACCGAACGGCCGACAGGTGCCGGACAACAGGTTTCCTTCGGCCCGTACTGGATCGGCAAGTACGAGATCACGATAGAGCAGTACCTTCCCTATCGTCAGCTGTACTACCGGCAAAAGAAGGACGCATCGGAAGGAATCAATCAAGCAAATTCTCCCACGGATGTCGATGCGGTGACGGGGCCGACCGATGTTTATGACCCCGACTACAACTTCGAATACTCCGACGCGCCGGATTCCCCGGTGCCGACGGTCAGCCAATTTGCCGCGCGGCAGTACACCAAGTACCTGACGTTGCTGACCGGACAAACTTATCGACTGCCGCTGCGGAGCGAGTGGCAGCACGCCTGTCTGGCGGGCAGTGATTCACGCTACTGTTTCGGAGACGACGCGACGCGGTTGGGCGAATTTGCCGTCTACCTGGCGAACACCTCGGACGATTCATTATCGCTGCGCGTGGGGACGAAGAAGCCGAACGTTTGGGGGCTTTACGATGTCCACGGCAACGTTGCCGAGTTGGTGATCGAAGACACCGCGGTCACGGGACTGCGCGAAGGGCATGTCGCGTGCGGCGGCGATCGTGACAGCACCGCGGCCGAGTGCACGGCGGAATCGGTGGTTCGCACGACCGAATCCTGGTGGGACCAAGATCCAGATTTCCCACGCAGTTCGTGGTGGATGACGTCCGAAACGAGCCGCACGACGGGATTTCGAATCATCGCACCGCTGCAGCCGATGACCGACGCCCAGAAACACGCCTACTGGGATGCCGACAGCCAGGAACTGGCCCAGGACGTGCAATCACGCTTGGAATCCGGTCGCGGCAGCCTGGGCCGAGTGACGCCGCCACAACCGACCACGCGGCGCATCGACTCGCCGGATTTGGAAAAATAAAGCGCTCCAACGCATCGGGAAAATTGTCTTAAGAAATGCGTCAACTTTTTCCGCGAAAAAGGATGGGCCACTCGCGCTGGCGCGATCCGGCTGATGTCAAACGATTATCAGCCGTTTGGCGCGAGCCCAATGGCACCTACTTGATGAGCCGACGGCGCTAGCCGCGGGCCTTGGATTGCCCTTCTTCAAGACTTGAAAGGCCCGAGGCTAGCGATAACGGCTCAGTTTATGATCGAAAGTCAGCGCCGTTTTAACGCAGATACGCTCGCCAGAGCGTGGAACCTTTGACGTAATGGAAACCCCCGGAGGTCCACCTGCTGGCGAAGGTAGTTACGTTTGACCTTCACCGCCCCCGTCCCAAGAGTCCTCCAAAATCGGGCCCCGATGACGTGACAAGACGCGACGAAACACCGAATCTGGAACAGTATCGTCGGTACCTGAGAGTGCTTGCGGACATGCAGCTGAACCCGCGTTTGCGATCCAAGGAAGACGTTTCCGATGTCATCCAGTCGACGCTGCTGCGCGCACACCAGGATCTGGACGGGTTTCGAGGATCCACGGAGGCCGAACTGCGAGGCTGGCTGAAAACGATCTTGACGCACACTTTGATCAATCTGGCGAAAAAGTACCAAGCGCAAAAGCGTGACATTCGTCTGGAACGCTCGATCGACCAACAGTTGCAAGAATCCGCGATTCGAATCGTCGGCGAGCTGCCGGCCGAGCAGACTTCACCCAGCCAATTCCTGATCCGTCAGGAGCGTGCCGAACAGCTTGCCGACGCGATGGCGACGTTGCTGGAAGACGAATACACCGCGGTGATGCTCAAGCACGTTCACGGTTGGAAAGTCGCTGATATCGCAACCCACATCGATCGTTCCTCCGAAGCGGTCGCGGGCCTGCTTCGCCGCGGGTTGAAGAAGCTTCGAGTCAAATTGAACGCGGCGGAACACCATGGCTGAAGCGAACGACAAACCAGAACGCGACGAGGCTTTTGATCGCATCGTCCATGAATACTACCGGTCGATCGAAAACGGAGAATCGATCCCGCGACAGGCCTTCATCAATCGGCACCGAGAGTTCGAGCAAGAGCTTCATTCGTTCTTTGCAGACCTGGATCAATTCGACCAAGCGGTCGAGGACCGCGAGGTCACACCCGACGACGCGATCGACGCCACTCACGTCACGCCACTCGGGCGATCGTCCTTGGATCCGCGCGTTGCGGTTCGATACATTGGCGAGTATCGCGTTCTCAGCGAGGTGGCTCGCGGTGGCATGGGCATCGTATTCAAAGCACGCCAAGAATCGCTCCGTCGAACGGTAGCGCTGAAGATGATTCTGAGCGGTCGGCTGGCCAACGAGGCCCAGGTGGAACGGTTTTATCGCGAAGCACGCTCGGCGGCCGCATTGAAGCACCCGCGGATCGTCGCTGTCCATGAAATCGGTAAACATGAAGGCCATCACTACTTCACGATGGATTTCATCGAAGGTGAAAGTCTTGCCGAGACGCTTCGCGAAGACTCACTGCCACCACGTCGTGCAGCGGAACTGGTCGCCACGCTGGCCGACGCGATTCATTTTGCGCACCAGCGGGGCGTGTTGCATCGCGACCTTAAACCGGCCAACGTGCTGTTGGATGGCGACGGCCAGCCCCACATCACCGACTTCGGACTCTCCAAGCCGCTTTTCGACGCCGACGCTGATCTGGGAGCGATCACGTATTCCGGGCAGATCCTGGGAACGCCGCGTTTTATGGCGCCCGAGCAGGCGGCAGCCGAACACGGTCGCGTCGGGGTCCCGAGCGACGTTTATTCCCTCGGCGCGATTCTCTACACAAGTCTGGTCGGCCGAGCCCCGTTTGTCGCCGAGTCGACGGTCGAAACGATTCGCCAAGTCATCGAGAAAGACCCCGTCCGACCGCGGCTGCTCAATCCCGCCGTGCCTAAAGACCTGGAAACGATCTGTTTGAAATGCCTTGAGAAGGTTCCGGAATCCAGGTATCGCAGCGCAGCCGACCTACGGGACGATCTGCGGCGATTCTTAGACGGACACGCCATCCATGCCAAACCGATCGGCTGGTCGTCGCGCGCGTGGAAGTGGTGCAGGCGACGGCCCGAGGTTGCCTCGTTACTCTCGTTGCTGATGCTCGCTCTGCTGACCGGTCTGGTCGCGGTTGGATTCTGGTGGCGGATGGCGGAGTACCGGCGTGCCGAGGCCGAGAAAGCGACTGCCGAAGCGAAGCAGAACCTGTATGCGTCCTTGATCGGCGAAGCCGAAGCGACGCGCCGGGCGCGACTGAGTGGGTATCGGTCGCGGGTATTAGCGCTGCTGCAACAGGCGTTCGGTTTGACGGGCGTTCAAAAGGATGACTTCCGGATTCGCCAAGAAGCCATTCTATGTTTCGGCGATTTTGTTGGGAATCAACCGACGACGGTCGAAGGTCCGGAGCTGGCCGATTCACCGGGGGCGGCAACGTTCTTGGATGACCAGCGGATCGCCGTTGCGGTCGCCGGCGGAGACGTCGTGGTGCGGGATGTCGCCGACGGGAGTGAACAGTCGCGTGTGTATCGAATCGGACTGGACATTCGTGCGATGGCCATGGCCAACGATGGTTCGACGATTTTGATGGTCGATAAAGACTCCTTGGAGCGATGGGACCAACAACAAGACGGCGATTGGATCCGGCAATGGGAATGCCCGGCGGCGTATTCCAGCCACTACATGGACATCGGTGTGGGACCGGATCAGATCGCCTTGATCGATCGATTTCAGATCCGGTTGATCGGACTTTCCGATGGCGAACCCGCCCGTAGCGTTCAGGCACCTGCGGACTATGGTTTTCTGTTTCCCCAGCACGGCTTTCTGACCACCGCGATCAGCCCGGATCAACACTACGTGGCAGCTGCCGATTCGCCCGAGTCCGTCTTTCTTTGGGATGCGGCGACGGGTGAATTGGTGAAAAGAATCCGTGCACCAGGGACGGGGGTGCCGAATGTGCAATTCTCCACCGATGGACAATTCCTGGTCGTCGGATCGGACCAGGGTTTCGCGACGTATCGCTGTGATGATTTTTCACAGTGGTCCGTCATTCAGACCGATCCGATTTTCAGCTTGGCGGTCAGCGCCGATGCCACGCGGCTGATCACCGTGACCGAAGTGGGGGCGGTTCATCTATGGAATTTGCTGACCGGACGACTGATTGCGACGTTGTCGCACCCCGGTTCCCCGCCTCTGGGTTCGGCGGGGTTCAGCCCCGGCGGGACGCGTGTGTTTTCATGCGGAGCCGAACGATTGCGGATCTGGAGCCTGGCCGATACCCCCGAACGAATCGTCTTGCACGGACATCAACGCCCGGTCAACTGCGTCGCATTCCATCCCTCGACCGATGTGTTGGCGTCCGGCAGTCAAGACGGAACGGTCCGGTTTTGGGACACCGCTGCTGCCACAGAACTCTCGAAGCTGGCACTCGGCGAGGCCGTGAAATCGGTCAAGTTCTCCGTGGACGGCTCGCTGGTTGCCGCCGCCACCTCACGATCGCTTGTGGTTTGGCAACACTCTGATAACGGGAATCTCAATCCTGTCCTGCAGCTCAATCGAAACCGGCCGGCGTTCAATGATATCGATTTCAGCCCGGATGGACGACTTTTTGCCTCCTGCGGTCCCGAGGGCATCCAGCTTTGGGAGATCCGACGCGCTGGCGACGGCACCATTGAACTCCGCCAGACACGACGAGAATCGGTCTTCGGCCAATCGATGACTTTTGACGCTTCGTCAAAGTACATTGCCGTCAACGCCAGGCTACTGTTCGGATGGATCGACCTGTCCGCCCCCGGTTCCAAACCGCGCACGATTGCCAAACGTGTTTTTTCCAGCAATCTCGTCGCGTCGCCGAAGGATCAAAACCTGATCGCCGTTTCGGCCGATGGAACTCTGTTGGAATGGCACATCGAAACCGAACGAGCCAATCGCAAAATCGCAGAACTCGGTCGTCTGAGCTCACCTGTCATCGCGATCTCCCCATCCGGTGATGTCCTGGCAGTCCAAGCGAGCCACGGAAACGTGCGTCTCCTGGATCTGCAGACGCGTAGGACGTTGTTCGATCTGGCAGACGAACACGCGTCAATCAACGCGATCAAGTGGGCCCCGGGAGGGCGACGCCTAGCGATCGGGCTGACCGACGGAGGCGTGGCGATTTGGGATCTGACACGCATCTCGGAACAACTGGTTTACGCCGGCCTGTCGTCGGGCCTGGAACGTTTTAAGATTCCCGGCGACAAACCCGCCTCACCTCCACCAACCATCCTTGCACGTCAGGTCTGGCAGCCGTCAAAGCTCGATTCGACCAACGAAGTTCAAGCGAAAAAGTATCTGGCGTCATGGGGAATCGAAACGCGGCGCGAGGCGATCATGGACGAGCCGTCCATCGACGCGCCGATTGATCAGTCGATTCGCGAAGAAATCAGCCAATGGCACGGAGGTGCCAGTCGACACGGGGCGTTCGTGCTCGGTATCCCCGGCTCCAGATTCGAACCTTTAGCGCAACAACTTTCCGCCGCCGGGTACGGTCTGTCCTCGATATCACCGGTGTGGAGCGGAGACCAAGTCGTTGTTTCGGCGGGGTGGCACGCCGGTGATTTCGATGCGGTTTGGGAGCTGGACATGAGTGCGGAATCACTGAAGCAGAGACAGCAAGAAATGACCGCTTTGGGATACCGTCTGGCCGATGTCGGCGGATACGTCGAAGATCGCCCCGAATCGATCGAGCGTTTCTATGCCCTCTGGCGAAATGATCTGCCGAGCACCGCAACACAATGGCTGGCCCTGGGTGAAACACCCCAACAGGCACACGACACCTTTCACGGCAAAATGAACGACTACGAACCCATCTTGCGGCAATGTTATTACGATGCCGACAACCAGCTACGCTACTGCGAGCTGTGGGAACAGTTCGATCTTCCGGCGCTCGAACCTTGGTTTGCCTACACCAATTCATATGACGTGATGTTTGGTGAAATCAGGCGATCCGGGATGGACCGCTATCCCTGCCGATCGTTCAAAGTGTCACGATCGCACGATGAGAACGCGACGTTCTACTCCGGTGTCTGGCGGAGCGACGAAACGGGGGTCACAACGCGTTTGGTTTTTGGCGAATCGCCTCGCACCGCCCAGTTGGTCGGAACGGAAATGCTGCACAGCGGATATCGACCACGCTGCGTCTCGATGACTGCTTCACACCATCAAGCTCCCGTCGCTGCTGTCGTTTGGGAAAAAGCAATGGCGCTTAAAAATTAGTCCGCTCGATTGGAGTGGTCTTACTGTCTAATGAAGGGAGGGTCCGTAGGCTGGCGCCAAACGGCTGATCATTGTTTGACATCAGCCGGTTCGCGCCAGCGTCCGGACCTTAATCGAGTGGTATCGGGCTGAAGCCTGCACACCAGCGGTTGTTGCATCCCCTTCGACTTGTCCCCCTGCCGTTCGCATCAGGAATTTGTTGCAACCATCGGAAGCGCGCCGTCGTCCCCATTCCGGCCCACAACCATGAAACGCATCTGTTTGCGACACTCGGTTGCACAAGATCTAATGATCAGCAGCCTGATCGTGGCCTCAGCGGTGGTGCTGATGGCCCTGTCGACGCTTCCACTGAGTGCCGATGAGCGAGCCGAGTCTTCCGAAAATCCGCCACAGAACGCGGTTGAGACAAAGCCCGTCCATGGCGAAGCGGACACCTCGGACGGACCGATCGAACCGCCACGATCGGTCGACCTTCTGGACGCCGAAATCGACGTCACGGATTTGCCACGACCACCTCGACAGTCGACATCGCTCGAGGGCCCCGCGGCATTGATTCGTGGATTGAGCGATGGGCAATTGGCGGCGTTGGCACGTGGCGAGCAACCCAACGCGGCGTTGGCCAAGCAACTCGAGCTGACCGGGGCCGACCTGCATCAGCTGCTGTTGGACGAATTGGCGGAACGATTAAGCAGAGAGCACCAAAAGACGCCCGAACCGCTCGTGAAGCCCGCGGCGAAGGTCGATTCGGACGGTCAATCACAGAATCCGTCGCCACCGAATCCCGACCTCGATCCGGGGATCGACCGACAGGATTTGTTGGATCAGGGGCCGGTGGAAGTTCGATTGCAGGAGGTCGTGGTCCAGGCACAACAAGGGACACCGGCCGGAGCGGTCGTGATTGAACTGGTGTATGCCGAAGGACAGGGGCCGATCCTGTTTCCAGACCAACCGTTGTTTCTGGTCGAAAAACAAGCTCGCGCGAAATACGTCACGTTTGATATCCGCTATCAACAATCGTCCAAACGATCGCCTTTTGAAGTGGACCGCATCCTGGCGGCGTTCCTGGTGAACGGGCAAGAGCCGTTGGATGTAACGCTGATGACTCGTGACGAAGTGCTGCTGGAGCGAGTGGATGTCAAACTTGTCGGCCAGGTGGCGGCGCTGGCACCGCTGAAAAGTCGCTGGTGGAAATCGTTTTCAAAGATCCCAGATGAACTCGGCGACGAACAGAAATTGTTCCGCAGGTCCTTGGCCGCGATGCTGGCCAGACGCTACGCAGTGGCGAGCCCATGGCCGGTACCGCACGACGACGACGGGCAACAAGGCAGCGGGTTGGAAGCACAATTCGAACGCGCCGTCGGCATGTTGTTTGGGATGGAATCCGTCAAACTGGCCATGCAAGAGGACGTCACACTGAATGAATCCACACGCACCGAAATCGCCGACCAGCCTGTGCCCCCCAAGCCCCGATTGGCAAGTGTCGCGATTCCCGCGTTTCAAGACATTGCGATCGAACCAATGGCGATGCATGTCCCCGAAGAGTGTTTCTATTTGCGGACGGGCAGCTTGGACAACTACAAGAACCTGCGGCAATTCCTGACCGGATGGGGAGGCGACCTGAGCGATGTTGTCAACTCGGGATCTCTGGATCGACGCACTCGAGACAAGATCGAGTTCCAACTCGCACTGGCCCCCGCACACACCGCATCGGGTACCTTTGATCAGTTGATTTCTGACATGGCCTTGGTCGGTTGTGATCCGCTGTTCAGCGACGGTGCTGCGGTGGGAGTTGCCTTTGAAGCGGTCGACAGTTTTCAGCTCGCCGATGAAATCAAGCGGCAACGCCGACAGATGCTCGACAGGTTTCCCGAAGTTTCCGAACGCCGCCTGAATGTTGCCAATCATCGCGTTTCGTTGCTTTCGACCGATGACAACCGCGTCCGTTCCTTCTATGCGATCGACGGGAAATACCACCTGGTGACGAACTCGCAGTCCCTTTTGAATCGGTTCTTCCAAGCCGGACGCGGTGACAGGTCGTTGGGAAAGTTGCGTGAGTTTCGCTATGCCAGGCGCAAAGCGGATGCCGCAGGGCATCAATTTGCATTTCTCTACCTTTCCGATCCGTTCTTTCAAAATCTGGTCAGTCCGCACTATCGAATCGAGCTGACGCGCCGGTCGCGTGCGGCGCAGGAGCTTCAGCAATTTCGACTGGCCAAACTGTTGGCGAAATCGGAAGGCATCGATACGGCATCGATCGACGAACTGGTCAAAGCGAAACTGCTGCCGCGAGGATTCGGCGATCGCGCCGATGGCAGTCGGCCGATCCAGATGGACGATCGCTTTCAAGACTCACTTCGCGGCGTCCCAGGTGCATTCCTTCCCATTCCGGACGTCCCGATCGACAAGGCGACGCGCAGTGAAGTGATCGCGTACCGAGGCTTTGTGCGTGATTACAACCGCGAGTGGCGCCGCGTCGATCCGGTGACCGTCGTCTTTACTGAGAAAGAAAACTCTGCCCCGGGGATGCGCCGCATCGGCATCGAGATCGTCATCACGCCGTACGCGCGGCAGAAATATGCGCTGCTGGAACGCCATCTGGCCGATCCCGGACGTCGTCGATTCGCTGCGGATGACCGCGACCTGTTGAGTGTCGATACGGCGGTCAGGATGCGACGCGGCAGCCCAGCTCATCTGCTTTATATCGGGCTGCGCGACGATCAGGTGGCGTTCGAAATGAATAACGGACAAGTGCGGCTACTGGACCAAGAGCAAGACGCGACGTTTGCCAAGCTTCGATCGTTCGGTGTGATCTCGCCGCCGAGCACCGATATTCTGCGGATGCTCGCTTCGGTGCTGCTCAACGGCCAGCCGTTGCCAGAGCACACGACGCCTCGGTCGCCACCTCCGCCGCCCCGTTCACTCATGCCCTGGTCGACCGCCGCGCTGCCATTCGGATCGCCTCCCGCCGGGCAACTGTTCTATTACTTTGCCTGGGGCATCGCCAATCTGCCGCCCGGAGGAGCCTCAGCGGCGAAGTATTTGAAGATGATCGAGAGCCGCGGTGATTTGACAACTGTCGCCATGCAACCGGACCTGCGCGACGAAGTGTTTCACGGTATTTCTCGTGAAAACATTGCCAACCCGCCCAAAGTCCGATTGCGGATGCGTTCACTTTCCGGGGCTGACATCGAACCATACATCCAAGCGTACACCTACCTTGCATCGCGTCAGACTTCTTATCAAAACGCGCGGTTTCTGGCCGATCTCACGGATTGGCTGAACCTGCCGACACAGGAATCTCAAGGGGTCATTGAAAGCCTGTTGAACGCCAAGATCGCTTGCCCGCTGGGCGGAGCGTTTCAATTGAAGCAAGTCGCCGGACGCACCGATTGCGTCGGCACCGCCTGGAATGAATCAAGTCTGTATCAGCTCCATCAAACTCCGGAAACGTGGAAGTTTCCGTTTTTGGATTGGCTCCGCGAGATGGACCTGCGCTTCGATCTGGACCAAAACACGCTGCATGCCAAGGTGGATTTAACGATCCGAGCGGATCCACTTGGTGTGGATCAGGTGAAGGTTGCATCGCAGTGACGTCGTCACCGGTCATCTGGCGGTTACGCTCTTCGCCCTCCCTGCCTCGTTCCAATGGCTCCGGCTTGGAACGCACTGCAGGTGTGGCTCCAGCCACACACACCGCGTGCAAACTGAGCCGTAGGTTGGGCTGCGCAAAAACGCGGGGCATGCCACCTTTTCTTACCCGCATGAGGAAATTGGGTAAGAAGATTTCATGGGTAAGAAAATGATGTATTGCACTCTCCATTGAGTCTCATCAATTCTCCTACCCCTAAAATCTTCCTACCTCCCCGTCTGACACGTCGACCGGGAGCACGAGAGGGATGGCAGAATGATTCGGGGCAGAATGATGAAACGCCGGTGGGCAGACGTCGGAACGCTGATCTGAAGGGAGTTCAGCGGTATCGAAATCTCACAACCGAAAACTCGCACGAATTGCATCGTCCTGTGCAGCCCAGGCAATACCCGGGAACGAGGGAAGGACGCTACCGAGATAACCTTCCATCGTCAATCGAATTGATACTTTGTGTACGGGTCGGTGGCGGAGTAGATTTCCGCGGAAGTCAGCCGCGGGACGTCCCAGAGTTCCTGCTGGTTGTACCGGGCACGCATGGCCAGAAAATTGGACCGTGCGATCGCGTAATGCCATTCCGGTTGATCGGTCTGGTCGCGTGCCTCGATCAGCAACAGCGCCTCCGGGTCGGTGGCTTTGGCAAGCGCGAACAGCCCGCCGTCGACCACATCGGCATCTGGACTCTGGTAGCGGAGCAGTGGTTGGGATAAAAGTCGCAGACGGGTTTGCGTGCCGTCTTTTTCGGTCATCTCAAATTCGAACCGCTTCGCCAAGCCCCGCATCTGCACCATGCGTTGTGATGCCGTTCGGCCCGGCGGTGGAGCGTCGGGAATCGGCTTCCAAGTCACGCCGGGTGTCGAAGTGTGCCAGTCCTTCTGCCCCGAGCGCGTCGCCCGGATCGGGACACCGGCCAACGATTGGAATTCGTGGCTGCTGTGGGTGAAGGGGCGGTACCATTTGTAAAATGATGCGATCGCAAGCGGGCGGCCCTGACGCGTCCAGACGTACACGCCGCCGTAAATCTCTCCGACCAACGGGTTGGTCCAAGTCAGCACCGCATCTGGTTGCAACTGCGACGGTTGGCCGTCAGTTGTGATCACATATTCCCTGGCGATTTGATCGGCCAGCTTTGCGAACGCTGCCGCATTGTCGGCCTCTTGGGCCGAACAAATCGATGCAGTGAAGACCGAAACGCAAACCGCCGCCGCTAGAATTTGTGGACGCATCTTCGTTGCCTGCATCGAGGGATCGTGTTGCCAACGATGCCAGGATAAGACACGGCGTCTGAAACTGCAAGTATTCACGCGTCTCAGGTAGCGGAAGCCGCGGAGGCTTTCGGCGTCCCGCGCGGCCGGAAGCGAAACTCTTGGCGAGTTCCGCTACGGGAACGACGGGTGGGCCGGCGGACTATTCGCTCAATTCCAATTCATCAAGAGTCGGCATGGGCTGCTCGATCACCTCCGCCGGCGCCGGTGCGTCGGCCGGGACGAACTGCTGGTCGGGGACGATCGCACCGTCTTGCATCATCAACCCTGCGCCGCTGGATTGGATTTGGGACGGATCGAAGGAGCGTCGTGTCACCGGCGGGGTCATCGTCACTTCGGACGGATCGTGGCGCGGCGTCAGGAATAGCCCCTTCTCATACGCGTCACGTTGTGCACCGGCTCCCCATGCCCCCTCGGCGAGTTGGACTTGGTTGTACGCCAACAACGATCCCTTTTCACGATGCAGGTCGCGGATCGCCAAGTTGTAGTCCGCCAGGGCTTGATAGAATGCAACTTCGCTTTGCACGACCGACCGTTGGGCTTGCAGCAAGAAGTTGATGTTGTCGGTTCCATCCAGGTAACGACGCACCAACACGTCGACTTGACGCAGGTCGGCTTGGTAACGATTGTAATTGGTTTCGACCAGCTGATGCGTCAATTCGACGTTTCGTGCGGCATCGGAAAGATCATGACTGATCCTCAACTCGGTTTCGGCCAAGACGGCGCGTTCACGCTGCAGCTGCAAATTCGCATTTGCGACCGCCGCACTGGCTTGTCGAAGGCCGACCGGGAGTGTGAATTCGACGCCCGCCCGCCATTCTTGGAATTCGCCGTTGAGAATGGACGAGCTGAGCCCATCAAAACGACCATCATCGATATCGCCGATCAGGTTGTCCCCGAGACCACGGTAGCGATACAGCCCGACAAAGTCGAGTTGCGGTCGCTTGTTCAGCCGCGACGCGTAGAGTTCAAACTCACGCTGTTTCACCCTGAAACGTTGACGCCGGATTTCGACGCGACGCTGGAGTGCTTGTGACAGTGTTGAGTTCCAGTCGAAGACGACCTTGGAGTCGACGGGGTCGGTGGTCGGCTTGATCAGTTTGCCATCGGAGGCCGGCATGCCGAGCAGGTAACGGAGTTTCTGCTCGGTGGCGTACAGCCCGGCTGGTCCGCCCAACTGACTCTGGACGCTGGCTTCGAATTGATAGTACTGCGACTGGGCTTGCGCTTCTTCGTCTTGGCGTCCGGCACCGACATCCAATCGGACTTTCTGATACTGATAGGTTCGCAGCGCCGATTCACGCCCTTTGATATTGGCTTCGAGCAATCGGTAGGCGGTGGAAAGTTCCCAATACGCTTGTTCGACATCGGCGACCAATCCGACAACCGCGTTTTCGAAGTCGGCCAGCGCGACGTCCTCATTGATCCGTGCGATCAAGACGCCGTTGTAAACGCCCGGCACCTGGCCGGATCCGACGATCCGGTTGTATTGCAGCCCCGCACCACGCAGGATCGGCTGTCGCCATTCCGCTTCAACCCAACCGACAAAATCACTGGAAAAGTCTCGGTTCGGGTTGTTGTTGCGCGTGTAGTTCACGACGTGGCGGATCGAGAACTGAGATCCCAACGCCGACCGCTTGGTCAGTTCACTGGCGTATTCTGCCGACGTCCCTTCATCGACTTGTCGCTGAAAGACCTGAGTGAAGGGGTTGATCAGAATGTTCCTTGGCGTGTCGGTTCCGAACCAGTTGAGCGAATTGCTGTATTGCGCATCAAAGGCCGACAAAGCCGCTTCGGTTCCCTGGGCCGACGAGGCGACTTGACCGGGATCAAAGATCGTTTGTGCCGTTGCGGCGTTGGTGACACTGGCACCCAACGATCGGATCACCGGGCTGTCCCGCATCGCCATCGAAACGGCTTCTTGCAGCGTCAATTCCAACGCGGGAAGTTTAGAGGGGTCTTCCAGCGAATGCGGAGCTTCGGCGGCGTCGGCGGCGATCGTCACCGCGGTGGCACATTCGGCCACTTCGGGATACTCGATCGAAAGCCCCACGCCGCGGTGATACGACGTCGTCGTGTCGTGCGGCCCCGGCCCGATCCGATCCCAGACGTGGCAGCCGACGCTTGCCGGAAGCGTCGTCGCGATCGTCATCGCCGTGACGAGGTTTCGCAGGAGTCGACGTTTGGTGTTCGTTGAACGCGTGGTGGATCTGGTCATCAATGTCTGCCGCGTAGGATGGCGAATGGCCGGCGGTGCCTGAAATAATCCGGACGAACCCGCCATCGGGTCGAATTGGTGTTTGTCCTATCGACCATCCGCACGGCAAAACTGGAACAACCCGACCATGAAATCATGCCGAGCCATCGGCACAACCGACAAACTCGCGCCGTCGATGTCAAACCGGAACGGTTCTGCTGGTCATGACAGCATCGATTTCATCCGCGGCGAGTTGCGGGCCAGACGGCCCCCCAAATCGCGAGCGAATCACTCGCAACGATTCCGACAACTTGAGATCCTGTAGAACAAATGCCAACCTGCCTGCAAGGTCTCGATCGCTTTGCAAGCAAACACCGCCGCCGAGCGCCGCCACTCGCTCGGCGTTGTCAAATTGGTCAAACGCCAGCGGGCGAATGATCTGCGGGATTCCCGCTCGCAGGGCTTGCGACGTCGTGCCGATGCCGCCGTGGTGCACGATCGCGCAACAGTGCGGCAACAGTTTTTCCAGCGACACGTAACCCGACGTGCGCACGTTGTCGGGCAATTCGGATGGAAAGCAACGCGGATCGCCCCCCAGAAGCAAACCGGCGTGGCCCAGTTTCACGCACACATCGCGGGCCTGCCGAAAAAATTCGTGTGTGTGCCAATTGGCCGAACCGCCGGTGAACACGATCGGGCGATCGGGCGGCGGTTCGGCGAGTTCATCGCCCCCATCACGCGGCGGCCCGTCAGACAACGGAAATCCGACGTGTCGAAGCTGCGGCAGAATGCCGACCGTCGATGGGGCAAACCAATCGGGATAACACGCCAGGACTCGATCCGGCGAGAGCCACCAGCGGTGCATGACGCGGCGGACCGGTCCGAGCCCCTGCGCGCGTCGAATTCGATTGATCGGCCCGGCGAGCAGCGGGTCCAAGATGATTTTGTCTCCCAACCAGTAAGACAATCGAAACGTTCGCCGGTGCCGTGTCGGTTCAAATCGCCAAGGCGTCAGTCGAGCGGGCTGATCGGGGGTTCGCAACATGACCGGGGCCAGATGAACGTCCACCAGCGGGATCGTCGGATCCAGATCGCGAACGATGCGTGAGGAGAAGTCCAGCGGGTGGGAAACCAGGATGGTTCGCCCCGGACGATGCAGCGTTCGGATCAGGTCGAAGTGGGGGCGAAGAAACTGTGCAGCGATCCCGCCCATCACTTTGCGCATCCCACGCAGCAGCGTCCAGACCGCGGGGTCAGCCAGCATGTCATCGAACTGTTGCCGGTCGATCAATGAAAAAGGCTGCAGGCCGGCGGCTTCGGCCAGTTCGGCGTAGGGCTGAGCCAACGAGATCGCGACGTCGTACCCGCGTCGACGAAGCTGCGTGCCGATCGCAAGCATCGGATTGACGTCGCCGCGGGAGCCCGGCGCCGAGAGGATGGCCAAGGGGCGACCGGACGAGGTGTTCAATTCGGACGAAAATGTTCGGGTGATCGGTCGACTCGGGTCGCAGGTGGGATCAGCCGTTTCACGCAAGCGTACGGGCATATCAGAATGAAGACGACAAACCGATGCCCTTAGGCTCACACGCTACCACTGAAGTTCATTTGTCATCAGCCGTTTCGCTCGAGCGGCCTTCCCGTCGGGTCTAATTTAGCGGGGTTGGTTCGAAGCCCGATGCGTGAGCGAGGTGCGCCGCGTGGCCCCTCGCTCACGCTTCGGGCTGGCATCATCGCACCGTTTCTGGTCGGACCGCTTTAGCGATCGATTTCGTATTCGGTGAGTTTCCGGTATGCAGTGGCGCGGCTGATCCCCAGCAATTTCGCGGCTTCGGGGACACTGCCGCCGGTTCGTTCGAGTGCCTTGGTGATCAATCGTTTTTCCCATTCGTCGATTCGAAACGTATCGAGTCGACTGATGCCGGCATCACGCAGCCCCAGATCATCGGATTGGATCTCATCGCCGTCGGCCATCACGATCGCGCTGTCGATGACGTTTCGCAGTTGTCGAATGTTCCCCGGCCACATGTATTGCCGCATTCGGTCGCGAGCTTCTTTGGAAAGCTTCAACCTGGCGCGGCCGTGCTGCATGCGAAAGTGTTCCAGGAAATAGTCGATCAACAAATCCAAATCGTCGCCCCGTTCTCTCAGCGGAGGCAGCAACAATTCGAACACGGTCAATCGATAGAACAAGTCTTCGCGGAAACGTTTCTCTCGGACGAACTCCGCCAGGTCGCGGTTGGTCGCCGCGATCACACGGACATCGACGTGGACTTCCTGGGTTCCGCCGACCGGCAAAAACGGATGGCCTTCGAGAATCCGCAGCAATTTTGCTTGTCCCTCCAGCGTCAGCTCTCCGATCTCATCGAGAAACAACGTGCCGGTGTGGGCCTGTTGGAACCAACCTTCGTGATCGCTATCGGCACCGGTGAAGGAGCCTTTCTTGTGTCCGAACAGTTGGCTTTCGATCAACTCTGATGGGATCGCCGCACAGTTGACGGTCAACATGGGGCGTTTGGAACGTTTGCTGCTGCGATGGACGGCGCGGGCGACCAGTTCCTTGCCACAGCCGCTTTCCCCACGAACCAGCACGCAACCGTTGGCTGCCGCGACGCGGGCGATCTTTTCCTTCAACCGCAACATCACCGGGCTTTCGCCGATCAATTCATCCGTGTCGGCGTTTCGTTTGGCGATCTGTTTGGCCTCGACACGCAATTGGTCATGCTGCAGGGCGCGGTCCAATCCGACCGCCAACAATCGGGCCGCCGCGATCGCCAATTCAAAGTCGATTTCGTTGAATGACGGTCGGTTGCGGTACAAATGCAGGATCCCGATGTTCGCTTCGTTGGTGTCCAGCGGGACATAGATCGCGTCGGACCAGACGGACTTTGCCGGCAGCTTTTCTTGCAACTCCTCGTCCGAGGAGCGTTTGTCGTTGACCCAGATGGCTTCCCCACCGCCGACGACGCGGCGCAGGATACCGCGGCTGACTTTGACCTTGTCGACTTCGTCGGTCGGTTCGACCTTGTGCGGGCGTTGGCGGCCGTCACCGCCGTCAAAGGAAAGTCCCACGGCATCGGCGCTGGTGCGATCGCGAAGCAATTTCAACACCGAATCGATCACTTCATCCGGATTTTCCAGCCGCAGCATCGAAAGGCTTAGCAGGTACAGATCGAACAAATAGCCGGCATGGGCGACGTCACGCATCGGGTCGTCGGTCGAACGCGTGTCGATCAGCGAGACGTCTTGGATGATCGTCTGGAACGCATCGTCCAATTCGGCACTGTCGGAGGACGGATCGATGAAACGCATTTCCGTCCCGCCGATCGTCAGCACACACTGATCGGCGATTTGGGCCGAATCGATCTTTTGGCCGTTGACCAACGTCCCGTTGCGGCTGCCGGTGTCACGGACCTGCCAGCGATCATCCTCGTAGAACACGACCGCGTGAAACCGGCTGCAAACCGGATCGGACAGCATGATTTCACAGCTCGATCCGCGACCGACGTGCATCGGCCGTTGTGGGTCCAACGGATAATGGCGGCCTTTCTCGGGCCCGGTTTCAACCGCAAGATACGCGACCATGATTCATTCACGTCGTGGGGTAACATCGGCGACCGACCGAAAGCAATCTTCGCCTTCCCTGCTGCCGACTCCCACCATGATAATCAGAATCTCATTTTAAGACTAGAGAGATGAGAGTCCTGGTGCTGCGTTCCCCTTCGATGTTTCGGTTCATGGGGGGCGAGAAAAAGGGTCAGGCATGAATGGCACGGGCTTAGTGAGCCGACGGCGCTAGCCGCGGGCCTTGATATGCCTTTAACACGGCGGTCAGGCCCGAGGCTAGCGCCTACGGCTCAGCGTCTTGGCTTAACCCCGTGCCATTCGGGTCAGGCCTAGGCGCCAAGTTTAGACGACACCCTCCCCGGAGAGGGTGTCTATATGGGTAGCCAACCTGCAGCCATCCAATCGACGTCTCCGTGGATCAGCCGCCGGACCCCGCGGCGGTCTCGGCTGGTGTTTCCAGCACACCTTGACAGCGTCCCCAGACCATCACGCCTTCGACGACCATCCAACCCTGGAGCGCCAGGATCGAAAATCCGAAGGTCGTCAACACGACGTTCCCCGCGGGCAGCCAGTTGTAAAACAGGTCGTACGTGATCGCCCATGCCGGCATCAGCAACATGATGAACATCGGGATCATGATCGACGCCAGCGGTTTACTGCGGCGGGCCAAAAAGATCAGTGCGACCATCAGCGCCAGACCGGCCAGCAACTGATTGGTGGCCCCGAACAGGGGCCACAACACCAACCCGCCCGTGCCGGGGCTTTCACCGGCAAACACGGCGATTGTCAATCCGACGCCGACGGCGATTCCGGTCGCCACGTATTTGTTGGCCAGCGGTTTGGCACCGGCCGAAAGCGCCAGTTCGCTGATCACATAGCGTTGCAGGCGTGTGGCAGTGTCCAGGGTTGTCGCGGCGAAACAGGCGACCAGGACCGCCATCGTCGCGATGGCCAGTCGCAGGGGCAGCCCGAGCGCGGACAAGAAATTTGCACCGCCGTCAACAAACGCCCGCAGCTTCTTTGCCAGATCTTGCTTTTTCCACCCTGCATCGGGCTCTCCGTCGGCCCCGGTCCGATAGTACTCCCGCCAGGCCTGGTTCCCGGACACATCGGCACGTTCGATCGTGACCACGGATGTTCCTCCGCCACCGGTCGTCGTCACGCTGCGATGGAGCGGTCCCATGCCCACGCCGGCCGAGCAAGCCAAGATTACCAACACCGCCAACATGCCTTCCAGCAGCATGCTGCCGTATCCAACCGCCTGTGCGTCGCTGGCTTTTTCGAGCTGTTTACTGGTCGTGCCGCTGCTGACCAAACAGTGGAATCCGCTGCAGGCACCACAGGCGATCGTGATAAACAGAAACGGAAACATGCTGGGCGCATCGGCGGGGACTTCGCTGGCAATCATCGGCGCCGATTCGGTCAATTGAGCTTGTCCGGTCAATGAAGCGATGCCCAACCCGCCCAACAACAACGCCAACGCCACGAACAGTTGCAAACTGTTGATATAGTCGCGCGGCTGCAGCAACAACCAAACGGGCAAGACCGAGGCGATGAAGGCGTAGATCAGCAGCGCGATGGTCCAGACGACCGTCGGCGTCCAGAACAAGCTCTCGCTGGGCAAATAGGGCTTCAGGTCAAGGGGCAGGTGATACGCGCCCACGTAGACTGCGACGTACAGCACGGCCAATCCGACCAGGCTGGGAATCACCAACCCGCCTCCGCTGCGATAGCGCAATCCGATGATGACCGCGATCGGCATCGCGATCCAAACGCTCAGCACCGATTCGGGATAGATCGAAAAGATTTTGGCGATGACCAATCCGAAGACCGCCAAGACGACTGAGAGCGCGAGCGAGAGCACGATCAGAAACAGCACTTTGGCACGTGGAGAGATCAACCGACCGGCGGCCTGTCCGATCGTTTGCCCTTTATTGCGGATCGAGATCACCAAGGCGGCCAAATCGTGGACGCCCCCGATCAAGATCGACCCGAAAACGACCCACAACAACGCCGGCAACCAGCCCCAAAACACTGCCAATGCCGGTCCGACGATCGGTCCCGTCCCGGCGATGCTGGTGAAATGGTGGCCGAACACGATCGATTTCCGAGTCGGGACGAAGTCCACATCGTCGCGGCATTCCTCGCTAGGCATCGTCGCGTCGTCGCTCAACCCGAACAGCCGTTTGGCCAGCCAGCGGCCATACGTGTTGTAGGCGATGACGAATCCGACCATCGACAAGACGGCGACAAAAAGAGTGCTCATGGGCAGAGGCGGCCAGGGGGTATGAAATGGCGGGAGGGGGCCCGGGAGGGCCATTCAATCGAAACGGCCGAGTTTAACCGATCGGCAACGGTTTGTCGTTTCCAGTCTCCATCAATTCCGCCCACGCCGGGGCGATTACGGCCCGTTCCAGGACCTGGCCGGCCCGTACCATGGAACAGCCGCGGACACGGTCCTATAATCCCCAACCCATTCGCAAGAACCATCTCTGCAGGAGTTCTCACACGGTGAGCAACGAGATCGAAAAAACCATCATCATCGGCAGCGGACCTGCCGGTTGGTCCGCCGCCATCTATGCCGCTCGGGCGAACCTGAACCCGGTCGTCTATGAAGGGACCGTCAAACCGGAAATGATCCCGCTGGGGCAATTGGCGTTTACGACCGAAGTGGAAAACTTTGCCGGTTTTCCCGCCGGTGACATCCGCGCGTTCGTCGAATCGGCGGTGGACAAGGACCGCCACTGGAACCTGCCGCCGGTCCCCCAAGGCCACGAGCGCGACGGCAAGCCGCACTACGCGGTTCAAGGCGTCGAGCTGATGGAATTGATGAAGCAGCAGGCGCTCAACTTCGGCACCCGTGTGGTCGGCGAAGATATCGTGTCGGTGGATTTCAGCGGGCCGATCAAAAAGCTGACGACCAGCGGCGGCGCAACGGTCCAGGCCCACACCGTGATCATCGCCACGGGCGCCCGGGCGAATTACCTGGGGCTGCCCAGCGAAGAGGAATACAAGAACAAGGGCGTCAGCGCCTGTGCGGTCTGTGATGGGGCGTTGCCGATCTACCGCAGCAAGCCGCTGGCCGTCGTCGGTGGCGGTGACTCCGCGGTCGAAGAAGCCACGTATCTTGCCAACCTGAAAGGCGCCGACACGATCTACTTGCTCGTACGACGCGACGAAATGCGGGCCAGCAAGGTCATGCAGGAACGCGCGATCAATCACCCCAACATCGACATCCAGTGGAACACGGTCGTCGAGGAAGTCCAGGGCGACGGCAACCTGGTCAATAACCTGCGCGTCAAAAGCACCGTCGACGATTCGCAGCGAGACCTGAAAGTCGGCGGGATGTTCGTGGCCATCGGCCACACGCCCAACACGTCGTTCCTGGAAGGAGCCGTCGACATGAACGATAGCGGCTACATCCGCTGGACCAAATCGTTCCGCACCAACACCTCGGTCGACGGCGTGTTCGCCGCGGGCGATGTGGCCGACGATTACTACCGCCAAGCGATCACCTCGGCCGGAACCGGCTGTATGGCCGCCCTAGACGCCGAACGCTACCTGGTCGAACTGGAATAGCCCATCTCGCCACGAACGACGGTCCCTTCCGGGCCGTCGCTCGATCGCACTGTACGACGGTCCCTTCCGGGCCGTCGCTCGGTCGCACTGTACGACGGTCCCTTCCGGGCCGTCGCTCGATCGCACTGTACGACGGTCCCTTCCGGGCCGTCGCTCGATCGCACTGTACGACGGTCCCTTCCGGGCCGTCGCTCGGTCGCACTGTACGACGGTCCCTTCCGGGCCGTCGCTCGATCGCACTGTACGACGGTCCCTTCCGGGCCGTCGCTCGATCGCACTGTACGACGGTCCCTTCCGGGCCGTCGCTCGATCGCACTGTACGACGGTCCCTTCCGGGCCGTCGCTCGATCGCACTGTACGACGGTCCCTTCCGGGCCGTCGCTGCTTTCTTGCATCCTTCCGCAACGAAGCTCGTCATCAACAATAGGGATGCGTACGCGCAAAGTTTTGGGGAGACGGGAGCTCTTTTCGATCGGGGTACCTGAGATGATTCGGTTGGTATCCACCTCACACACCAGCCCCATCTTCGGCTATATTTCGCGACTGACTCCCCCCGCTCCCACCTCCTTCTCTTTTGTCGCGTTATCGATGTCCGATCAACCCAACCCCGGTTCCGACACTTCCGCCGCGTCTGCTCCTCAAGTCAGCGAGAAAGTGCTCGCCGACCGCAAATTGTTGCTCGACGCACAGGCGAGCGGAAAAACGCTTTCGACCTACGTGCGATTGTCCGGACCGGGATGGTTGCAGGCGGCGATCACGCTGGGCGGAGGCTCTTTGGCCGGAGCACTGTTTTTGGGCGTGTTGGGCGGGACCAGCATGCTCTGGTTGCAACTGCTGGCGATCACGATGGGCGTGATCATGCTCTCGGCGATCAGCTACGTGACCTTGTCGACCGGGCGGCGGCCGTTCGAAGCGATTAACAGCGAGATCAACCCGGCGCTGGGATGGGGCTGGATCATTGCCACGGCGATGGCCAACATCATCTGGTGCATGCCGCAATTCAGCCTTTGTTACGACGCGATCGACAAGAACCTGGCCAACCTTGCCGGCGGCGGCGGGCTCGGCGATGCAACCAGCACCAAGATCATCGTCACGATCGTCTTGTTTCTGGCCGCCGGGTTTGTCGTGTTGCTCAACACCAAACAGGGAAGGGCGGCCAAGCTGTTTGACATCGTGCTCAAGTCGCTGGTCGGTATGGTCGTGATCTGTTTCTTCGGCGTCGTGGCGTTACTGGCGATCAATGGGGAACTGGAATTCGGTGGGATCCTGGCCGGGTTCATTCCCGATCTGTCGCAGTGGAACAATCCCGCCGGCGAAATGACGTCCGTCGTTGCCTCGCTGGGGCAAACCGAACAAACCTATTGGACCAGCCAATTGGTTTCCACGCAGCGTTCGGTGATGATCGCCGCGGCGGCAACCGCGGTGGGGATCAACATGACATTCTTGCTGCCGTATTCGATGCTCGCGCGAGGCTGGGACAAACCGTTCCGCGGCTTGGCCCGATTCGATTTGTCGACCGGCATGGCGATCCCGTACGTGGTGGTGACCAGTTGCGTCGTGATCGCATCGGCATTTTCGCTGCACAACACCATCGACGATTCGTTGGCCAGCAACGATTTGGCCACCATGCAACAAAGTCCCTATTACAACGGTGTTGAACCGATCTTGTTGGGACGCGTGGATCATGAACTGGGTGCCGAAGCAGCCGAGTCGATGTCGATGGACGAGAAGTTACGGCGTGTGGCTGCACTGAGCGTCGAAGAAAAACGCGTGGCATTGTCGCTGGTCAAGCGAAACGCGTTTCAGTTGTCCGGCACGTTGGAACCGCTGTTGGGTCAATCGCTCTCCAATCTGGTCTTCGGACTCGGCGTGTTCGGGATGGGATTCTCGACCATCGTGATCTTGATGCTGATCAACGGCTATGCGTTCCGTGAGATGATGGGCCAACCCGACGGCGCGGTTCCGTTTGTTGTGGGTTGTTTGGTCGCGGGGCTTAGCGGAGCGACCTGGTGGTACCTGTGGGACGGCGAAGCCAAGTTCTGGCTGGCCATCTTTGCCAGCACGTTCGGGATGATGCTGTTGCCGATCGCCTACGTGACCTTTTTCCTGATGATGAACAACAAACGGATTCTCGGGGCGGAGAAACCGACCGGGGGACGCATGGTGGCCTGGAACGTCTTGATGCTGTTCGCGGTGATCGGAGCGATCGTGGCGGCCGTTTCGGCGATCGGTGAAAAAGCCAACGATCCGAAATCCTTCCCCGTGATCATCGGCCTGATCGTGGTCTACGGTATCGCGGTCGTGATCGGGTTCGTGAAGAAACGTGGCGGGGCTGTCGCGGGTTAAATGTCAACACCTGGCGAATGGGTGTGCCGCCCGGACGCTGGCGCGAACCGGCTGATGTCAAACGATTATCAGCCGTTTGGCGCGAGCCTACGGCGCCTTCCCTTATTGCCGATGCCCGTGCCATTCGGGTCGATTTTTGCTTCCTTTCTAAATGCGATCGGATCGATTATTCTGGGCGGGTCATCATCCCGCCTGTTCGGTCCCACCTGCGAATTCCAGAGTGAAAATGAAAAACGTCGTCCTGTTTGCGGCCGCCTGCTTCACCGTTGCTTCTCCCGTCAGTTTCGCCGAAGACTGGCCCCAGTACCGTGGGGTTGCCGCCGATGGGAAATCGGCCGAGTCGATCGGCAAGGCGGACTGGAGCAACGGACCGAACGTCATTTGGAAGACGGAAACCCCGTTGGGCTTCAGTTCCTTTGCCGTCGCAGAGGGCCGCCTGTTCACCGTGATCGCGACCGAAGGATCGGAGGTGTTGTTGACACTCGATGCGACCTCGGGTGATCAGCTGTGGCGATTGCCGATGGGCAGCAGTGAGTACGAACAGGGCGGCGGCAATGCGGGCGCCGCGGGCAACATGGGCGGCGACGGTCCGCGATCGACCCCCGCAGTCTCCGACGGCAATGTTTACGTTTATGACTCCTACATGGTGCTCCGCTGCGTCGATGCCGAAACCGGAAACCTGGTTTGGAAACAAGACATCATCAACGACTTCGCCGGCCGCAACATCCGATGGCTGAACGCCTCCAGCCCGCTGGTCGATGGCGACGTGGTGTATGTCAGCGGTGGCGGCGCGGGACAAAGCTTCCTGGCGTTCAACAAGAACGATGGCCAGCTGATCTGGAAAAGCGGTGATGAAACTATCACCCACGCGACGCCTTCCTTGGCGACCATCAACGGCAAAAAACAATTGGTCTACTTTGTGCAATCGGGTCTGGTCGCGGTCGATGCGTCGACGGGTAGCGAACTATGGCGGACCGAATTCCCGTTCAGCGTTTCCACCGCAGCCTCACCGGTCATCGAAGGCAATCTGGTGTATTGCTCTGCCGGCTACGGCGTCGGTGCCGGACTATTCCAGGTTCAAGGTGGCGGCAAGGTCGACGAGGTGTGGTTCAAGGCGAACGAGCTGATGAACCACTGGAGCACCCCGATCGTGCACAACGGACACCTGTACGGGATCTTTGAATTCAAAAAATACGGCCGGGCGCCGCTGCAATGTGTCGAACTGGCGACCGGTGAAATCAAGTGGAAAGAATACGGGTTCGGCCCGGGCAACTGCATCTTGGTCGGCGAAAAACTGGTCGTGTTGTCCGACGCCGGTGAAGTCGTGATCGCGGCGGCCAGCCCCGACGCCTATCACGAATTGGCCCGAGCCGACGTGCTGAGCGGAAAGTGCTGGTCGACGCCGGCGTACAGCGACGGACGCATCTACGTCCGCAGCACCGAAGAAGCGGCCTGCATCGAGATCGGAAACTGAAGCGGCAAAACCAGCCGCTCGGCACCCCATCATTCTGCCCCGTATCATTCTGCCATCTCTCCCCAGCCTTCCGCCGACTCGAAAGCGCCCGGTGGGTGGGAGAGGAGGTGGGAAGATTTAGGAGGTAAGAAGATTGGCCGAATCGAATGGGTGGTTTAATTCATCATTTTCTCACCCCCAAAATTTTCTTACCTAATTTCCGCAGCGTTCTCGCTACGTCCCAGCGCATCGCCCGAATCGAATAGAATCACGGGGGTGGATAACCTCCCCCGCGATTCGCATTCCGTATTCGGTGCCTCATGCTCAAGTCTCTACTTTGCATCGCTCTTTCGACCGCCGTGCTTGCCGGCACGTGCCCGGCACAGATCCTCTCTGGCGACAAAACGGATCTCTTCGCATTGGTCATCGCGCCGATCGATCTGACCGATGCATCGCGTTCGATGACCGTTTACGACACCAATGAAGACGGTGCAATCGACAAAGACGAACAAACGCGGATCCGCTGGCAAGATGAAATCGACCAGTACGATCTCAACCGCGACGGCAAACTAACGCACCTGGAACTGTGTGTCCGATTCGCGAAGATTCGAGACGATTCGGGAGTGACCCAGCAGGTCATCAACAACGCCAAAGTGTTTTTGCGACGACACGACAAGAACGGCAACGGCCAGCTCGATCCCGACGAGATCGCGAACGGCTGGCCGAGCAATCCTGAAGAATTCGACGCCAACCACGACGGCGTGATCACGCTTGCCGAAATGGCAAAACAATTCGCTTACATGGCCGGATTGCGCCGCGAAATGGGGATCGAGCAAGTCGATCAAGTCACCGCGATTCGCACGGTGCGAAAACTTGACGCGGACAAGGATCAAAAGCTGGACAAAGACGAACAGCAAGGGGCATATCTGCCTCTGCCCGCGAAAGAATTTGACGAAAACGACGACGGAAAACTGGGCATCATGGAAATCGCGACGATGCTGGCCAAATACCGTCGCGATTCCGGAATGAGCAAGTCGGACCTCGCGAAGGTGCGTTCGCTATTTGAACGATACGACCGAAACTCCGACGGCATGATCGACCAGACCGAGTTCACCGCCGGGGATGTCTTCGGAGCTACAGCGAGAGGGAATCCGCTGAACGAATTTGACGAAAACAAAGACGGTCAGTTGACGCAAGCGGAAGTCCAACAGACGATCGCCCGGACACGGAAATCACTCGGCTTTAACGACGACGATCTCGCCGAAGCCAGAAAGTTGCTCACCCGCCACGACAAAGATCGAAGCACGTTTATCGAGGAAGCGGAGTTCTACGAGTCGCCTGTTTCTGGCCAGCTCGCCAACTCCGTTTTGAAACAGGCCGACGGTGACGATGACAAACGCGTTTCGCTGATCGAATTGGCCAAGTACATCGCCAATCAGAAAGACTGAACCTTCGGGCCAGACGGCAGAGCCAGACTCGGAGCCCCGTCACGCCAGTCGTGTCCGACCGATCGCTGACTAGCTTTCCCATCATTCTGCCCCCGCATCATTCTGCCCCCACATCATTCTGCCTTCTATCGTTTTGCCCCCATCGTTTTGCCCCCATCGTTTCGCCCCCTCTTCTTGCTGCCTCACTCCGGCTACGACCGCCGATGACAGAGCGTGGTGGCTGGTCGGAGAGGCAGGAAGATTTTTTGGGTAGGAAAACGGACGCCATGGCATGCACAGCATGCCCTACTCAGTCACCCTTTGCAGCATCGATTACGAAGTCGACTAACTTTTGGCTGCGGAAGAAACCTTCCCAGAAATTGTGGCCTTGCCCATCGACACGCTCCAACGTGATCGCGGCTTCATTGCCGGCCGATTTGTAGGCCGATTCCAACACCGCCGAATTCCGCTCGATCGGAACCACGCGGTCTTCGGTTCCATGAATCACGTAAACCGGGATCCCCGCTTCGGCGACCACGTTCAAGTTCTTCGCAGGGTTCAGTTCCTGCTGTCGCTGCTCTAATGCTTCCGGCGTGACCCCATAGACCGGTGCGGCGCGTTCGACGCCCGGATAGCTGGTGTAGTCGAGCACCGGGTAGATCCCGCCGATCGCCGCGACGCGCTCGGGACGTTCGATCGCGAACCGGCTGACGTACAACCCGCCACGGCTTCGGCCCAACAATGCCGGCTTGGTGCTGTAGCCTCGCGAGACCATTTCGTCGTACAGGGCGTCGAAGAATGGTTGACTGTGCGGGCTACCGTAGGCTTCACCCACATCGATTCCCGCGACCGCGATGCCGGCATTGAGGAATTGCCGGTGCATCCATTGCTCGTGCTTGTCGGGGTATCGAGACAGGGCGGGGGCATAGAAAATCCAGGGCATTCCCAGTTTGGACTTTGCCGGCGAATCAGGCTTCATCAGAAACGCGTGGCGGTCGGCGACAAAGAACGTTTCACCGCCGGGCAACACCTGCGAGCGTTTGATCCGCCCGGCTTGCTGGGCCTTGGACATCACGTCGGATTGACGCGTCCATCGGGATCCTTTGCTCAGATCCTGAGCTGACAGATCTTCGGTGGCAAGTTCAACCGATTCGGCAAGTTGCTTCTCCCAAGCGGCAACCAATTCGGCCAGCTTCTCGGCATGCGGCAACGCGAGATCGACGGATTCGATCCGATCGTTCGAAAGGTCGTACAATTCCCATGGCTCACCGACCGGTGAAACCGCTTTCCAGCGGCCCTGCCGGATCGCTCGATGTCCGTCGTGGTACCACCAAAGCGTTCGCTCTTCGGCCGAGTGTTGCGCGTCCAGGTCCGCCAGGAAACTGATCCCAGGCGGTGCAGGGGCGCCATCCGGATGCGTCGCGCCGGTCAGTTCGAGCAGCGTTGCGGCGACGTCGATGACATGCTGGGGATTGCGTCGGAATTGGCCGTCGTCCTTGATTCGATTGGGCCAGGAAACGATGAACGGCGTCGCGATCCCGCCTTCATGCGTCCACGTTTTGTGGCGGCGAAACGGGGTGTTGCAGGTCGTCGACCAACCGGGCCCCAGGCAAAGATACGTCAGTGCCGACCCCGGTGGCTCGTTGGGATCGTGCCCATCGCCACGGACCATGATTTCGGCGCTCGCCCCGTTGTCGGACAGGAACATGACGATCGTGTCGTCCCAACAACCCATCGACCGGACTTGATCCAAGACCCGTCCGATGGCGATGTCCATTCGATGGACCATGGCCGCATGGATCGCCATCTTGGTCGCCTGGAATGATTTCTGTTTGTCCGTCAATTGATTCCACGGAACAGGCCGATTGGTTTCTCCCTCACCCAGGATCTCAAAGGCTTCGGGAAAGTGATACGGAGGCCCCAGGTCGCGTTCGACCGATGAAACGCGATTGGCGGTTTCAGGATCCAAAATCCCCATCGCCTGCATCCGTTGCCAGCGTTGTTTGCGGATCGAATCCCAGCCGTCGGTGTAGGTGTCGGCGTAGACCGCGATGTCTTCGGGCAGGGCGTGCAGCGGAAAGTGGGGCGCGGTGAAAGCCAGGTATTGAAAGAACGGCTCTTCGGCGTGCTGTGCGGCGTGTTCCTTCAAGTTTTCAACCGCGTCGTCAGCCATCGAGCTGGTCAGGTACTCATCATCGCGGAACTCCAGCGGCTGCTTCGGTTTTTCGTTGGCGTCCAGCTTGGGGCTGAAATAGCGTCCCACTTGGTTGAGTGACGTTTTGTCGAAGCCGCATTTGGTCGGCGTGCTATCGATGTGCCATTTACCGGTGTGGTAGGAGCGATAGCCGACCTGAGACAGCATCTGCGGAAGCAGCACGGCCCAATCGGGTCGCAGGCCACGGTTGCCGCCGCCACTGGGGACTCCCGGCAAAAAGTCACGTCGAATCTGTTGGGCATAGTAGCCCGTCAGCATCGAACCGCGCGTCGGCCAACACCGCCCGGTGTTGTAGAACTGGGTGAAGCGCAATCCGTTGTCCGCCAGTGCATCCAAGTTCGGCGTCTGGATCTCGCCGCCGTAGCAACCCAGATCAGAGAACCCCAAATCGTCGGCCAGGATCAAGACGATGTTGGGACGCTTGGTCGATTCGGCCCGGAGGACTGCCGGAGCGACGCACAGCGTGAAAAGGAATGCAGTGGCGAAGACTGCCTGTGTAACGATGGGACGTCGCGGAAAACGCGTGGACATTCGGCTGCAACCAGGCGAGGGGGAGGTGGGGAATCGCAAGGATTTCGTGAGATCGTGCCTCAGTTTGACGCCTCGCCAACCAATTCTCAAGCAATTTCAGCGCAGCGGTCGAAGCGACCGAGGCATCGCCGGTGTTCAGTGTGTGTTACATGATGGGATAACGAACAATGGGCTAAACGATGGGGGCAAAACGATGGGAGCAAAACGATCACAACCTAAAACTGTTTTGCCCCCAATGATTTGCCGTTGCATTTTGGTCGGAGCAACGATTCTGCGATGAGACCAATAGGACACATAGGACTGATAGGTCCCATCTGTCGTATTCGTCCTATCGATCTTCAGGGCCATTCACCGCGGCGGTCAGGCCCACAACACGGACTCGGCACTTTTGAGCGGTCTGTCAGTGGACGGTCCATCGCAAGTGCCGGAATTGCGTCCGCTGTCTCGTGGGAACGCCTCGCTCTGCAATGCCTAGATCTGGACCTCCAACCGGCCGTCTTTCTCGCGCACCGGGAAGGTCCGCTGGAGGGGTTGGCGGTTGACCGTTTGGATTCCGGTGGCCAGCTCGTATTGCCAACCGTGCCAGGGGCAGGTCACGCAGGTCTTTCCCGCGTCGGTCTGGGACAGTTCTCCTTTGGCGACCGGGCCGCCTTGATGCGCGCACAACCCGTCAATTGCATACAGCGAATCGCCATCTCGGAAGATCGCGATGATGTGCTCGCCCACCACCACTTCGATCGCCTGGCCGTCGGAAAGCCGGTCGGCGCTGGCGACATCGATCCATGTGTTTTGGGAATCTGGTTCCATGGTTCCTGTGAATTTTGGGGCATCGGACGCAGATCGGTGCCCCACGCGCTTCGGTAGGTCCGGCCGACCGGGCGATACCAGTTTGGCTGCCGGGCGCCGGATCGCATCCCCAGCTATGTCCAGCCGGCCCCTGCGATACAATACCCGCAATGACTCAATCATGCGATCGCGACATGCCGGTCCAATCGAAACTGGAAAAGACGGAGTTTGAAAGTGAAGCGAATCATCCGCCCTATGGCCGCGTCCTGCGTCGTCACACTGTCCCTGATGCTCGGCGCTGCCGCCGGGCAAGACGGTGCGGCCGCCGAAACGTCGACCGAAACCAACCAAAATGACGGTGAACAATCACCGAAGGAACTGATGAAAGTCACCGAAATCGAAGGCATCTCAGAATACAAGCTGGAAAACGGCGTCCGCGTGCTGCTCTTTCCCGACGACAGCAAGGAGGTCGTGACAGTCAATATGACCGTCTTCGTCGGTTCCCGGCATGAAGGGTACGGCGAAGCCGGGATGGCACACCTGCTGGAGCACATGCTGTTCAAGGGGACCCCGGCTCACCCGGCGATCCCCAAGGACCTGACCGAGCGTGGGGCGAATTTTAACGGCACCACCTGGGTCGATCGCACCAATTACTACGAGACGCTGCCGGCCAGCGAAGAGAATCTGCGATTCGCCTTGGAACTGGAAGCCGACCGTTTGATGAACAGCTTCATCAAGGGCGAAGACCTGGAAAGCGAAATGACGGTTGTCCGCAATGAATTCGAACGCGGTGAAAACTCGCCCTTTCGCGTCTTGATGCAACGCATGCAATCGACGGCCTACGATTGGCACAACTACGGGCAATCGACCATCGGCAACCGCAGCGACATCGAACGTGTGCCGGTCGTCAGTCTGCGACGCTTTTATCGCAAGTATTATCGCCCCGACAACATCCTGTTGATCGTGGCCGGGAAATTCGACGAGTCATCGGCGATCGAAATGATCGGCGACACGTTCGGCGACCTCGTCGCCCCTGACACGCCGATCGACCCGACCTACACGACTGAACCGCCCCAGGATGGTGAACGAACCGTTGTGCTGCGGCGCGTCGGCGACGTTCAGTTGGCTGGTGCCACGTACCACGTCCCCTCCGGCAGCCACCCGGATTTTGCCGCCGTCAAAGCACTTGCGATCGTACTGGGGGATGAGCCCAGCGGCAGGCTTTACAAGAATCTTGTTGAAACCAAGATCGCCAGCAATGTCTATACGCTCGCCTACGCCTTTGCCGAACCCGGTTTGCTGATGGCGATCGCCGAGGTCCCCGAAGACCACTCCATCGAAACCGCTCGTGCCGAATTGATTGCGGTGCTGGAGGATTCGTTCGAAGAGAACCCGATCACCGAGCAGGAGGTCGAGCGCGCCAAGCAGCAAATCCTCAAGCAGCGTGAGCTGGAAGCCGCCAACACCGACAAGCTGGCCGTCTCGCTGAGCGAATGGGCGGCCCAAGGCGATTGGCGACTTTACTTCCTGTTCCGCGACGTCGTCGAAGAGCTGAATGCGGAAAAGGTACAGCAAGCCGCCCAGAAGTATCTGGTTCGGAACAATCGAACCGTCGGGTTGTTCATCCCCAGCGAAAATGCCCAACGCGTCGAAATCCCCGAGTCGCCTGATCTTCTGGCCAAGCTGAAAGACTACAAAGGACGCGACACCATTCAGGCCGGCGAACAGTTCGATCCGGATCCGATCAAAATCGAGGAGCGAACGCTGCGGGGCAAGCTCGACAACGGGATCGAGTACGCACTACTGCCGAAGCAAACGCGCGGCGGATCGGTGGCTTTGTATTTGACGCTTCGTTTCGGCACCGCGGAAACGATGATCGATCGCTTGGGTGCGGTCGAACTGTTGGGCATCCTGATGGCCCGTGGCACTGAGTCGCTGGACTACCAGGCCTTGCAAGATGAATTGACTCGGTTACGCGCCGAGATGCAGCTCTTCAGCACACCCGGCTTGTTGCAGCTTTCCCTGAAGACCAAACGCGAGTATTTGGGCGACGTGATTACCCTCGTCGGCGACGTGCTGCGACACCCGCGGCTGAGCGGCGATGAATTGGAGGTCATCAAGCGGCAGGTGGTCACCGGGCTGCAACAGAGCGCCAGCGAACCGACGGCGCTGGCCGCTCGCGCGGTCAAGCGGGAGCTTTCTCCCTATGGCAAAGATGACATTCGATACGTCCAGACCTTGGACGAAGAGATCGCGATGTACCAGTCGGTCACGATCGATGAGGTCAAGTCGCTGTACGACGAGCTGGTCGGCGGAAACATCGGCGAGCTTTCCATTGTCGGCGATTTCGACGCCGATGAAATGAAGTCGCAGATCGAAAAGATTCTCAGCGGCTGGGAATCGGATGTGCGCTACGTTCGCGTCGATCGACCGGCGAATTCCGACGCGGACGGATCGCTGGCAACGATCAGCACACCGGACAAAGCCAATGCGTTTTTCTACTCGTCGCTGCAGATGGACTTGGCCGATACCGACCCCGCCTACGCTCCGCTGGTGCTGGGGAATTTTATTCTTGGCGGCGGTGGGCTGAGCAGCCGCCTGGCCGACCGAGTCCGCCAGCAAGAAGGACTCTCGTACACCGTGCGGAGCGGATTGAGTGCCCGGGCCAAAGACGACCGCGTCGATTTGACGATCTATGCGATCACCAACCCGGAGAATAAAGACCGTTTGATGGAAGTGATGCGTGAAGAGATCGTGCGGCTGAGAGACGAAGGCGTGACCGAGGACGAATTGACCAAGGCAAAATCCGCGTACCTGCAGGCCGAACGCGTCCGACGCGCCAACGACGGGTCGCTGGCGAGTGAATTGATCCAGACCATGTTTTTGGATCGCACCATGAAGGCAGCGGCCGAGCACGACCAACGGATCGAATCGGCGAGTATTGAAAGCGTCAATGACGCGATCCGCCGCTACGTCGATTGGGATAAGCTGGTCAAGGCGGTCGCCGGCGATTTCGAATCCGAAGCGGCCGACCAAGAATCGCCGTAGCGGAAACTCGCGGGCGGCTTGCTGATGCTAGCCCGACGCATACGCAAGGGGCCACACGCGCCCCTTGCTTACGCGGCCTGTCCACGCAGTGCGAAATGCGAATGGACTCGTCGCCTCGTCCACTACCCGTAAACCGATCGGCAGCGAGCTTCCATCAGCGCAAAAAAAAGGCCGCCCTCTTCCATGAGGGGCGGCCCAGTTTTTTGTCATTTAGCAGACCGGTCCGGCACATCCATGGCCGAGATCCGGGCAACCGACTATCAATGACAAAGTTGGAAGTTACATTCCCTGTTGCAAATCCGGGGTTTGACTTGCCGGCGATTCCAATCGGTGCCGTCTTCCAGGAATCAACAGCCTCGCTACATCCGCCGAGGCTGCTCTGAAGCTGACGCGTCCTTCGTCAATTTCAGCTGATTGTTTTTGTGCCCCATTTTTCACCTGTCCCGGGCGAGCCGGTGTTCCTGCCAGGCTCTTGTGATGGGTCGGCTTACGTGACGCCGGGCGGTCCACCTGAGAGATCATCCAGGGGAATTGTTTTGATCGCACAAAGCGAAACCGGATTTCGCAAACGTGTTTGTCGACTCACGACAAAACGTCTCCCGTGCAAGAGTGAGAAGTCAAAAAGTTGCTGCGCCGTCGTGAACAACTTTTCCACAACCACAGCGGTGTGAGAAATGTGGCGATCTTCGATTCGAATGTCAACAACAAAGTTTGACGACTGTGCAGAGTAGTGAACGAGAGTTGTTGAAAGTCTCGCGAATTCCGCATCCAAACACATCGATTTTTTTTTGTGATTCGATCGTGCCGGTTCTCGATCGTTGCGACCGATCGGTGTCTGATCCGAGCGATCGGATTTTAGTGAACCCGGCCAACAAATCATTCGATCGACAGACACGGATTTAAATCCACAGACGCTTCTTTAAATCGACCGACATGGAAAACTTGGTTGGATCAGCTACCATTATCCGTACACCGGCACCGCTCACATCCGCTCGATGAACTTCATGTCTGACCCCGACGATGATTCGCTGTCCGATCCTGTGCCCTGGCAGTCATCGGCGGCTTTGGATGGTTCCGATGGCATTGCGAACCGTAGCGTGTATTGGCGCACCGACTATGTCCGCAAGATGCGTTCAGAATTGGGGCGCGATGTTTGTCGCAAACTCGCCATCTTTGAGTTGCCCGAGGGCTTTTTGCTATCGGTTGTCGTGCCCGTCTTCAATGAAAGCGGAACGGTCGCAGCGGTCGTGGATCGGCTTCGCGCGACCGGATTACCGCTGCAAATCATCTTGGTGGACGACGGCAGCAAAGATGGAACATTAGAAGCGATGTCGTCGCTGGAACAAGATCCCGATGTGATCGTGATCGCGCACGAAAAGAATCGCGGCAAGGGCGCCGCGATTCGCAGTGGGTTCGAGCGAGCGACCGGTGACATCGTGGTCATCCAGGACGCCGATCGCGAATACGACCCATCGGACTTTCGCGACCTGCTGCAACCGCTCGTTGCCGGCGAGGCCGACGTGGCGTATGGGACACGCTACGGTCACTATGATCGCCAGCTCTCGCCCTGGTGGCATCAAACGATCAACGCGTTCATCACGCTGTTGGCAAGCATCGCCATCGGGATTCGCTTGAGCGACGTCGAGACGTGTTACAAGATGGTCCCGCGGAAACACCTGCTGCGGATCATGCCCGATCTGCGGGAGAATCGCTTCGGGATCGAGATCGAACTGACGGCAAGGTTGGCGCGGTTGGGATTGCGGTTCACCGAGCGTCCGATCCGCTACCAGCACCGCTGGTACGACGAGGGCAAAAAAATCGGCTGGCGCGACGGCGTCGGGGCTCTGTGGTGCATCGTCAAGTATGGCGTGTTCCGCCGCTAGCTGGGCCCCGAAATCACGCGTTGACTTAGCGCGCGGTCGCCGTTTTGGCGGGATTGGGGCACGGGTTGCCCTGCGGACGATTTTTCTGGTTAAAATTGGGCTTTCTCCCCTCGGCCCCTCCGCCACCCAGTCCTACCGAACGGTCTCTCCATGCCTTCCTTCCTTGCGTCCAAGGTCGCCCCCTGTTGCGATCGTCTTGCCAAGTGCGTCAATGCCAGCCTGATCGGTTTCCTCCTTTTCGCAACGGCCCTTTTCACGACGGCCCTTTCCACACCGGCCGCGTCCGCCCAAGCCGATGATTGGCCCGGTTTTCATGGTCTGGGGATCGCCGGCGTGCTTCCCGATGCCCGGCTGCCCGAGGGCTGGGAAAAGCAAGCCTATCGCTGGACGTTTGATTTGAAGACGCGTGACGTCGGCTCGATGGCGATTCAAAACGGACGCGTTTATTTGCTCTCGATGTCACCGGCCAAACCATCGATCCGATTGATTTCGATCAACTTGGGATCGGGGAAAGTGAATTGGACGCGTGAGTTTCCGCATGCCAAGAACCATCTCCACAGCCGCAACACGCTCGCATCAAGCACCCCGGCGACCGACGGTCAACATGTCTACGTCGCACACAGCGATCGCCAGCACACATGGTTGAGGTGCCTGGATCATCAAGGCAACGAGATCTGGCAGCGGGATTTCGGCATGGCTCAAAGCCAACACGGATTTGGAGTTTCGCCAACGGTGCATGGAGAAACGGTCGTGCTGAATTTCTCGCAGCAAGCCGATCGGGTTGAAAATGGTCAACCGGGGACCAGCCGCATGATCGCGGTCCACCGATCGACCGGCGAGACGATTTGGCAGACCCCCGTCACGTCGACGCGGGTGTGTTACGGAACACCGGCGATCCGTGATGGCAAAGTGATTTGCGCCAATACAGGGGACGGCATCTACGCGTTATCGCTTGAAACCGGCAAGATGCTTTGGCGGTTGCCCGTGTTCAAAATGCGCTGCGTCAGTTCGCCGGTGGTCGCCGGCGATTTGGCGATCGGATCCAGCGGCAGTGGCGGCGGTGGCAATCACTTGGTTGCCGTTCGCATGCCCGCCAGCGAGACGGACACTCCGCAAGAGGTCTATCGGATCGAAAAAGCGGCGCCCTACGTGCCGACCTCCGTCGTGCATGACGGAATGCTCTTCACCATCGACGACAAGGGCATCGCTTCCTGCTATGACGTTGCCACGGGTAACCTCCGTTGGACCAGCCGCATCGGAGGCACCTACAGTGCCTCGCCGATCGTGTTGGGAGACAAGGTCTTGGTGATCAACCTGGATGGCGAAGCCACGGTGCTTCGAGCGGCGGGGAAGTTTGAAAAGCTGAGCGAAATCAATTTGGGCGGGCCGGTCGGCGCGACACCCGCCTACGCCAACGGGCGCTTGTTGCTGCGTGTCGGTACAGAGCTTCGCTGTCTGTAGCACCGCACGCCGCGTCGAAGCGCTGCGCAACCGGATGGCGTGATAACGTCAGCTTCGCCTCCATCGCTTCGCCGACGCCGATCGAATCGTGAATCGGCGTGTCGGCAAGCCGATAAATTTTTTTCATGCACCGGCCGTTTCTGCTAGTCTGGGCGGACCGCTTTTCTTCCCGCCGCCGTTCTCGCTTTCACTGTTCGCCCCACGGCGGACCGATCGCCCGAGTTCGACGCAGACGCTGCAGCTTTTCCCGGTGCATCTGATGAACGCCATCTCTTTGGTCCGCCGTCGTGGTCCGACGCAGATTTCGTCCCCCAACGATTCGCGGTGGCGACATCGGCGGGCGAGATGGCTGGCACTAGCGATCTGTTTGGTCGCGTTACCGGCTTGCTCCAAGGAAAAACTGAAGGAGCTGGCCGACACGGTTCAGAAGGAAGGGGAGAGTCTGGTCAAGGAGAGCAAGAAGATGACCGACGCCTTGGTCGAAACGGCCGAGGAACCGTTGGCGGAGACGGGCAAGATTCTCCTCAAGACGCCCGAGCCGTTGGAGATCGATCAAGCCGTCGTCAAGGTGCACGTCGTCGGAGACGGACGCAAGCATTCGTTGCAGATCACCAGCTATCCGCCCGGAGCCGAACGCACGCCCGCACCGGCTGTATTTTTGCACGCGACGACCGACGTGGAAACGGTCGCCCTGCTGGCAGGAAAGTCGCTGCCGTGCAACATGTTTGTCGAACCACGCGCCGGTGCGCCGATCGCACGCAACCCGATCGGCCATCCGGTCTCGGTCACCTTCGAATCGATGAACATGCAGGAGAAAACGATCACCGCAACGATCGACGCCTGCACGTTGATCGATTCGAACGATCAACCGCTGGCGATCGCCGGCGGCGAAATCCTGGCCGTCGTCGAGGGATTCTGACCGATGAGGACGAATCACACGCCGACGCAATCCATTCACGTCGTCACGTTCGCCAAAACGTCGAACTTGACCGCCCGCGGGATCCACCTTCTGGCGCAGGTCGCTACGTTTGCTCGACGACTCCTGGAGTCTGCTGTGGAAGACAATGCGGCAAGATTTGCCGGACTGGCGATCGCCCTGTTTGCGGTCACAGCGATGGCGAACCCGAACACCCAGGATCCCCACAAACCACTCAGCGCCCTCGGGACGATTTCGGGGGCCGAAAAACAGATCCAGGCGATGTACGCCAAATTTGCCGAGTGGGAAGCTTTGGTGATCAGCAGTGCCGAAGCGGTGAATGCAGGGCGACGGTTTCCACACCAACAACTCTCCAGAATCTATCCGGAAACTTCTCGAGGCATTTGGTACGCGGAACAGCTCGAAGCGATGGGCGAACCGGCCGGAAAAGACTTGAAACGCAAATTCACCCTGCTCCGCAAGGCGATGGGTAATTTTTCGACCCGGCTGCAAGAATTCCAACCTAAAGAACTCGCAACGCTGCGGAATGAAACCGAGAACCGCCGCAAGACGCTGGCACGAGCCGCGGAACTCGCAGGCGAAGGAAAGCTGGTCGAAGCCGAACGAACGATTCGGACGCTGCACCTGAAGCAACTCCAAAGCGTCTTTTACCTGCCCCACTCCCAGGCCAGGTCGTTTGAGAATGAAGTCAACGTGCCACACCTCGAACTGCTCAATCGGCTCAACCGGCAACGCCGCAAAGACTATCAGGCCGAAGCAAAGGTTAAGATTCAAGCGTACGTGGATGCCGTCGAAACGTTGAAAACGGAATCGAATCGCGTCGCAACGGAGTTGCAGCATTCCTCGACCGTGACAATCAAGGGTGGTCAGGCCGGTGATGCGGGCGACGCGATCGAGTACGTCATGGTGCTGTGGGGCAATGCATCCGCAGCGGTCGCGCGAAGTGTCGCCGTTGCGTGGGCGTTTAGCGATCGTGATGCAAACGCAACCGCCGAACCATTTCAACGAATCATCGCTCAACTGGAATCGATCGGCAATGAATCCGTCGCGAACGTCGTGACGAGCGCAGCACAGTCGACACCTAGAGATCAAGTCGCCGTGCTCTATCCGAAAGTCCTTCGCGCACTCGCACAACTGGACCGAAGGATGCTCGGAACGTTGGATCAAAACGTTATCACCGCTGCCGGGCAACTGGCGGCAAAGGCCCCGGACTTCGCCGAACAGGTCCAACGCTATTCCGATGCGACGGTCGAACCGACGCGATGGAGACGACGTTACGCGGCACAGCAAATCCGCAGTGTTGAACGTGATTTTCCTCAAGCGTCAAACCTGTTGAATCGCGAACTGGCCCCCGAATCGACCGGTCCACCGGGAATCTACGGGGCACACTCCTCGCGTCCCCGGATCTTGACCCCCGGATTGCTCTCTTACCCGGCCGATTGGATCGTTCGCGATGCCAAGACCGTGCTGGGGATGACGACGAGCGACGGGCCGACCCTGCGGCTTTCCCCAACTGCCGACGCGGCGATCGTTCCCCAAGACCCACGTCATTACACCAGTCTGACGGCGACATTTCCGATCGACGACTACCTGGCCGACCTCAAGGATTGTTTGTTACTCGATGACTCGCACGGGCCATTGGATTTATCTGCCGCGGACGCACTTTCATCGGCCGAACTCCAAGAGTTCCAGACCGTCGGTGGCCGGATCGCTGGACTGACACTCGAACCGTTCGTTTCACGCTTCGCGACGATGCCGGATCAAGCGTCCGCGTTGCTTCCACTGAATCGACTACCGAACATTGATGCACGGTCGGCCCCCGCCGAGCAGATGATCTGGCGGGTCGACCTGGAACCGCAATGGGTGGCCCACTCCATGTTCGTCGCGATCCGTCCGCCGGCGCAATGACATCGCCGATAGGACATCGCCTCTGAACGTAGGGGGGGCAGAATGACACGGGGCAGAATGATGGAAGACGCCGCCCCTTTTTTGACCACCCAATTTATTGACCACCCACGAAGGTGTCCCGACTATTTTTTCGCTCGTCGCCACTGCGGTTTGGCTTCGGGTTGTGCATCCAAATTGGCACGCAGCATCGCAACGGTTTCGGCCGCGCTCGCGGCGAGATTCTTGGTTTCCAAAGGATCAGTCTGGTAATCGTAAAGCTCGATTTCAGCGGTGTCGCGTGCATCCCCCGGTTTCTTCCATTCCACCATTCGATAACGCTCCGTGCGAATGGCCCTCCCGAGCCGACCGCCACGTGGATAGACGTGGGTGACAAAGTTGCGTGCCGGCGTGTTGGGATCGGCGACCACGCCGGCAAAACTTTGTCCGTCCAACCCGACCGGCATCGGCAAGCCGGCCAACTCGGTGACGGTCGGGTACAAATCGACGGTTTCGATCAGCGCCTCAGATGCAACGCCACGGCCGCCTTGAGGCGCGGCAACGATGATCGGAATGCGCGCGGCTTGTTCATAATTGGTATGCTTGCACCACATGCCGTGATCCCCCAGATGCCAACCGTGGTCGCCCCACAGCGCCACAATCGTCTTGTCGGCCAACTGCAAACGATCCAGCGCACCGAGCAGCTTTCCGATTTGCGCATCGGTGTAACTGGTCGCGGCGTAATACCCATGGATCAAATGCCGTGTGGTCGCTTCGTTGATTTCCCCCGTCGCCGGCATGTCGCTGTAATTTCGAAGTTCACCAAAGGACGTCCCTGCATAGCTGGGCGCATCCCGCGGCGCCGTGTTGACCGTCGGCATCGGCAACTTGCTCTCGTCATACAAGTCCCAATAACGTTTGGGTGCGACAAAGGGCAGGTGGGGTTTCAGGAATCCGACCGCCAAAAAGAAGGGCTGATCGGTTCGCTTCGTGTAGGTTTCTAATCGACGAACGGCTTCTTCAGCGATCAATCCGTCGGCGTAGGTGTCGTCGGGGACCTCTGCCGATTCGGTCGCCGGGCCGCGGACTTTTCCCTTCGCATCGGGCTTCCGCATCGCCAAGTTTTTTTCAAGGACATACGCGGAAGCTTTGGGACGCCATGACCGCGTGCTCCAGGAATCGACGTCATCGCGATTGCCGTGACCGGTGTGGTAGATTTTACCGAGTCCCTCGGCCAGGTAACCGTTGCGTTTGAAATGCTGGCTGAACGTGACGACGTCCGGCGCGGCGTCTCGAAAATGGGTCGGCAGGTCGTAAACACCGATCGTCGGTGGTCGCAAACCGGTCATCAACGCATTGCGGCTGGGCGCGCAGACCGCCTGGTTGCAATACGCCCTGTCGAAACGAACTCCTCGCGCAGCGAGGTCATCGATATTGGGAGTGACGGCAACCGGATCGCCATAACAGCCGATCGTCGGCTTCAAGTCATCGATACAAATCAACAGGACGTTCGGCGGTTTGGTATCCGACTGGGCCATCGCCCCGACCGTCGTAAGAGAAAGCAAACCGACGAGCAAGAATCGGCAGAACATCTTGAAGGCACCGATGGGGGTGGGGGGGAAGGAAGCCGGGGTCGAACTGGCGACGTGCATCGCCCTGCGTCAAGACTCAATCTAGCTGGATAGCGTTACGTTGTTGATGAAACATCGTCGATCGCTGTGCAGAAACAGCTACTTTCGCCAGAGGGTGGCCCCCCGGCGTTGCCCACGCCCTGGTGAGCGTCGCTCGCGTCAAAGTAACGCTGTCCAGCTGGAATCATCCATCAAGGGCCCACTATAATGCTGGAAGTCGGGACATTGGCCCAACCGTGATGATTCAATGGATTTTTTATGCGACGAAGTTGTTGTTTACTGCTCTGGGTGCTGACGGGGCTGGTTTGGTGCGGCGTTGCCCGATCGGCCGGCTCGGACGATCGGATCGTCTCGTTCAATCAAGAAGTCCGTCCGATATTGTCGGACACCTGTTTTTTCTGTCACGGACCGGACGAAGAGGACCGGCAAGCGGATGTGCGTCTGGACGTCGCGGGGCACGTTGATCTGGAGGAACTGGTCGCTCGGATCACCTCCGACGATCCGGATTTGCTGATGCCGCCGCCGGAATCCAACAAATCGCTTTCGCCGGATCAGATCACGACGTTGACCCGTTGGGTGAACCAGGGCGCGCGATACGAAAAGCATTGGTCGTTCACTCCGCCGGCTGAGGTCGCAGCGCCGACGATTCCCGGCGCCGAAGGATTGACCAGCGGCATCGACCGGTTTGTCGTCGCGGCCCTGCGAGAGCGTGGCATGACGTTTAACGAAGCCGCGGACGAACGGACGCTGATTCGCCGCGTCACGATGGACTTGACCGGTTTGCCGCCCACACGAGATCAGATCCGCGCGTTCCTGGATGACACGTCACCGCAAGCCTATGAGAATCTGGTGGACCGGTTGCTGGAATCGCCGCAGTATGGCGAACACATGGCGCGCTACTGGTTGGATCTGGTTCGTTTCGCCGACACCAACGGATTGCATCACGATCACTATCGCGAGATGACGCCCTATCGCGACTGGGTGATTCGCGCCTTCAACGACAACATGCCGATGGATGAATTCACCATCGCGCAAATCGCCGGGGATCTGTACGAACAACCGACGACGGACCAACTGATCGCTTCGGGTTTCAATCGATTGCACCTGATCATCGACCGCGGCACCGCGCTTCCCGAAGAGAGCTTTATGCGAAACGTGGTCGACCGTGTTTCCGCCGTCGGGACCGCCTTCCTTGGGTTGACGCTCGAATGCGCGGTGTGCCATGACCACAAGTACGATCCGATCACCCAGCGAGACTTTTACCAGTTCTACGCGTTTTTCAACAACTTTGACGGCGAACCGGAAACCGGCGGACGTCGCGGATTGGACTTCAAACGCGGGCTGCAGCCTCCTTATCTGGAACTGCCCAGCAAAGATCAGGAAGCAGAACTTGCCCGATTGAATCAACAGATTGCAGACGTCCGATCGAGCCTGAAACAACTGGATCAAGCCGCGAAGGCTGACGAGCAAGCATCCCAAAACGGCGATCTCCCAAACGGTGACCCCGAAAGTGAACGTGGCGATGTCGATCCCACCCGCAAGCAACTCGGCGAGGAATTGAATCACCTGCAAGCGGCGCGGGACCGGCTGATCGAATCGATTCCTGCCACGCTGATCATGAAGGAGCGCGCCGAAGTCCGTCCGGCACATATTCTGGTTCGCGGCAACTACGATCAGCCGGGCGAAATGGTCCAACGCGACACGCCCAGTTTTTTGCCACCGATGAAATCCGACCGGTCGATCAAGACACGAATGGACTTGGCACAGTGGTTGGTCGACCCGGACAATCCCTTGACGGCACGCGTGGCGGTCAATCGATTCTGGCAACAACTGTTTGGTGTCGGGATCGTCAAAACCTCCGAGGATTTCGGGGCACAGGGTGAACCACCCAGCCACCCCGCATTGCTGGATCATTTGACCAATCAATTCATCGAATCGGGTTGGGATGTCAAAGCGTTGTTGCGGCAAATCGTGCTTTCGCAAACCTATCGGCAATCCTCCGCTGCCACGCCGCAGCAGTACGTCGCCGATCCGCAGAACCGATGGCTGGCGCGCGGTTCGCGGTATCGCTACGACGCCGAAGTGATTCGCGATCAGGTGTTGGCCGTCAGCGGATTGCTGAACCCGACCCTGTACGGAAAGAGCGTCAAGCCGCCTCAACCCGAAGGGCTGTGGAAAATCGTGGCGATGCCCTATTCGTACCCACGCGTCTTTGAACCCGACCAGGGAGACAAGATTTATCGCCGTAGCGTCTACTCGTTCTGGAAACGCGGATTGCCGCCGCCCCAGATGACGATCTTTGACGCGCCGACGCGGGAGAGTTGTTCGGCGCGTCGTGAGCGGACCAACACGCCGTTGCAAGCGCTGGTCCTGATGAACGAACAGCAGTACTTCAACGCCGCGATGACGCTTGCGTCACAGTTGCTTCAGCAATCTGAAATGAGCGACCGACAGCGGATCGAACTGGCGTATGAATCGATCACGTCAAAGATCCCAAGCGATTCGGCGATGAATCGGATGCTCGACGCCCTTCAGCAATTCCAATCGGTCTACCGCGACAACCCGGAAGCTGCGTCAAAAATGGTCTCACTCAGTGGCCCGCAAAATGCCACGCATGACCAGTCCGAACCGGATCTGGCGGCGATGACGATGCTGGTTCACTCGCTGCTGAACCTTGATGCCACCAAAACCAGAGAATAAACATGGACTGGATTCGACCGACCGACGACCGACGTGGATTTTTGAAGGATTGTCTGCTGCGGCATTGCGGCATGGGGCTCGGCGCGAGCGCGCTCGCATCGGTGATCGCGCAATCACAATCCACGGCCGCACCGGCCCGTGGCAACGCAGGCGCACTGCCCGGCGACGGACTGCATTTTCCCGCCCGCGCCAAACGTGTGATCTTTCTGTTCATGGCCGGTGCGCCCAGCCAGATCGATTTGTTTGACGACAAACCGGATCTGCACAAACAGTTCGGCAAACCGCTTCCCCCCAGCGTCAGCAATGGTCAACGCGTGACCGCAATGACCAAAGGGAAAGCCCAAATCGTTGCCCCCTCGATGTTCTCGTTTGCTCCCCAAGGGCAAAGCGGGATCCAAATGAGCGAACTATTGCCACACCTTTCCAAAGTGGCCGACGACCTGTGCATCGTCAAAACACTGAACACCGATGCGATCAATCATGACCCGGCGAAAACTCTGTTCTGCACCGGGTCACAGATCCCCGGCAAGGCCAGTCTGGGCTCCTGGCTCAGCTACGGGCTTGGACGGATGAACGAGAACCTGCCCGATTTTGTCGTGATGAACTCCGCCTATTGGACCGGCGGCACCGGCAACGTCCAAGCGCTCTACAGCCGTCTGTGGGGATCGGGATTTTTGCCCTCCAAACACCAGGGCGTGTCGTTCCAACCCTCCGGTGACCCGGTGCTGTTTCTGTCCAATCCGCCGGGCGTGATCAAATCCAGCCGACGAGAGATGTTGGATCTGGTTTCTGAACTCAACGAGCAACACCTGGACGAAATCGGCGACCCGGAGATCAAAACAACCATCGCACAACAACAAATGGCGTTTCGGATGCAAACGTCGGTTCCAGAACTGACCGATTTGAGCGACGAACCGGAGCATGTTCTCGCCCAGTACGGCCCGGAAGTCCACAAGAGCGGTTCGTTTGCGCGGAACTGCCTGTTGGCGCGCCGGATGGTCGAACGCGGCGTGCGATTCGTCCAGTTGTTTCACCGAGGTTGGGACCACCACGTCGGATTGCCCAAGAAACTGCGCGGCCAAGCGTACGACGTGGACCAGCCGTCGGCCGGACTGATCGCGGATCTGAAACAACGCGGTCTGCTGGATGACACGCTGATCGTGTTTGGAGGCGAATTCGGACGAACGACCTTCTGTCAAGGAAAACTGACGCCGACCGAATACGGCCGCGACCACCACCCGCGTTGCTTCAGTGTTTGGATGGCCGGGGGCGGAATCAAAGGCGGCATGACGTACGGCCAGACCGATGAGTTCAGTTACAACATCGTCGAAAACCCCGTCCACGTTCGCGACTTTAATGCCACGATCCTGCACCAGTTGGGCATCGACCACAAACGGCTGACGTTCCCGTTTCGCGGGCTGGACCAGCGATTGACGGGGGTCGAAGAGGCACATGTGGTGCGGCAGATCTTGGCGTAGTGGGAGCGGCAGAATCATTCGGGGCAGAATGATCGGGGAAGTGCTTGTTTTTGCCCCCATCGTTTTGCCCCCATCGTTTGACGCGATTTTTCGCTTTTTCAGAATTCACCGACAACAATTCTTGCGACCGGACGATTACGCCGATGTCCTTCTGTCGTCTCTCATTGCACCGATGATCGCTTCACAAGGCATCCCCATTGATTCACCGTCTGTAATCTCGTTCTTTCCAACCAACCTTTCCGACGATGGCTGATCTGCGCATCCCCGGGCCCGTGGGCACGGATGTTTCGACACTGCCGAATGATGCTGGGACCAACCAGTGTCGGTTGACGCCCACGCCGGGTTCCGTTGGGCGTGAGGGCGGTGTGGAGTCGATGTCGTTGGATGACCGGTTCGTCAAAGTGTTGCATTTGACGGGGCCGAAATTGCCGGCGGAGATCCAGGAGGAGTTCGAAGCCATGCTGTCGCCGGCCAGCATCGCGATCATCGTTGGCGTGTTGGTGGTTTGGGCCGGTTCGCACTACTTCGGCGTGGGGTTCATCGCCGATGCGTTGTTGTTGGTCGTGGGGTTGGGCTTCTTAGGCTGGCAGGTCTGGTCGGTCGGCAACGATTTTGTGTCCTTCGTCGAACTGACCTATTCGGCGCGCAGCGAAGCCGATCTGGAAAAGGCCTCCAAGCATCTGGCTAACTTTCTGGCCGTGGTCGGCGTGGCCGCATTCATGGCTCTGATCGCCAAAGGCGCCAAGCGTTACGGCCCGAAGATCAAGAACATGCGTGGGATCATCAAGGCGGCCGGTGCGGCTGACGCAGGCATGCCGCCGAACCACTTCCGAGCGTTTCTGCGGGCCGCGGCGAACCCCAATCGTCCCCGAATCATTCTTGTCCGGCAGACCAATCCGAAATCGGTTCGCTGGATTCAGAAAGGTTTTCCAGCGAAACCGAAAGAGATCAAATTCAAAACCAGCAAACAAACCGGCATCGTAACTTGCAAAGACATTTCCGAAGTCGGCAAAGCGCAGAAAACGATCCGTTCGGGCAGCAACAAACAATACTTTGTCGTCGACCGGAACCGTCGTACGGCGACCAACGGCAAGGGGGAAACGATCGACGTCAGCAACGCCGATTGGCCGGTGGAACCCGGTCAGGTCGTCGATCCGCTGTCACAGAAACCGCTGGTCGGCGACTACGACTTGATGGGCGTCATCGACCCCAATGCCAAAGGACGGAACATTGCCCTGGCGGTCGACAATACGGCCAACGCCCGGGCCGGAAAGCCGGCGGGAACACTGACCGATGACTTCACCAACACCGACATCAAAAAAGTCGCCGCGGACATCAATAAGCAACTCGACCAGGACCGAGTCTTGCACGGTTCACAAGAAGCCTTTGACAGCCTAGACAATCTGGCGGCCGACGAATTGGTCGTCGGTTTCTTTCCCGACGGTCAAGCGATGTCGTTCAACCGCGAAGGGCTGAAGACGTTCTACCAATCGATCGGACGTTCAACCTTGGACTTGAAGAAGTTCATGGAGTGAGTACCGCTGCAGGTCAAACGGGCTGCCGTTCCAGGTGCCCTCGTACTTGCCACGCAAGCAGGCTTCCCAGCGCGAACGCATATCAAGCTGCTGAAGCAACTCCGGCGTCGGAGCCCCACTCGTTTCGATCCCCTGGTGATACCGCGTCCCGGAGGCGAATTGCCCGCAATGGCGATCCCATTCCTGTTGAGCTCGCTGAACATCGGGAAGCATGAAATCGTCGTCCTGTAGTGTCGCGACATCCTCCGAACCGAACTCCCAACCGGTGATCCGCGAAAACGCGGAGCCGGCCACAACGACAACCGCCAGGTCATCGCTCCGCATGGCATCGAATAAATCGGGCAGGACGGCGGGGTGCCCGTATGATGCGAGCCATTCAAAACGCCCCGGGCCTAAATCCGAATGACCAATCAAACTGCGAATCAAGTCGAGATCGATTGGCAATCCCAGGATGGAAAGCATCTCGAGCGCATCCCATTGATCAGGACTGGGGTCACACGCGCATTCGCGACAGAAGTCCAAGAGCCAAGCTTCGCGGCACCACGCGGCGGCGTGGATCGCGGCCCGACGGACGTGCGGGTCGTTGTCGCGGACACCTTCCTGAAACGATTGGCCGAAGCCACCTCGCTGTCCACTCGATGGGGCGGATTCACCGATCGTGACCAGGAACTCGGTTTGCCCGGCCACGATCCGGTCGCCAGTACGCACCACGGTGGTCGACTTCTTGACACCGTTGACCGCTGTGCCTGTTCCGCTACCAAGGTCCGTCAGCTGCCAACCCGATCGTCCATCGGCGAGCGAGAAATGAGTCGCCGAAAGCTTCGGGTCTGCGATCGCAAAATCAGAGTTTTCGGTTCGGCCGACGGTGACGCTTTGGCCGGGACGCAGAATCGATTTTCGGCCGCGACCGAATTCCGAGACGACTTCAATCACGGCGCCGGTTTTGGGCCGATGTGCCGAGGGACCGGAACCGTCGTACGCCGCGCGTTCGTCTGCGGCATCTACCCGTGTGGGGTTCGTCGGGCTGATCACATCGGTTTGTCGCAGAACCTGTCCGACGGAGTTGGAGAGATGGGGCTTCGATGGATTGGAGGCAACGACTGGGGATTTGTGCCGCGGCGGCGGTTCCGCCGGAAGATCGTTTTGGGGCGCCGGGAAATCGGTGGTCCGCGACGTGCCCGAAGCCGGCTGTAAGATGAAGACACGAAAAACCGTTGAACCGGCTTTTATCTTGATTCCATCGGTGATGGGTTGGCGTGAGATCTTCTGGCCGTCGACGAGCGTGCCGTTGGTGCTGTTCAAGTCCGTCACGGTGCAACCGTCGAACTGCACCGACACTTCGAAGTGACGCGCCGACATCGTCGGGTCATCGGGATGCATCCAATCGGACGCTTCGCCTCGACCGACCACCAACACGGCGGGAGCGCGAAGCGATCGTTTACGGGCGAAGCCGGCACCCTCCACGATTTCGAGAACGATTTTCATCGGTGCGCCTCGCCGAGTCGAGATGGTTCTGAGCCCGTGGCGGATTTATTATGCATTGGGGGACCTACTGATGGTATTCCACGCGCGCTCTCGAACGCGTGGATCGTCGTGCCCCAAAAACTCCAGTAACCTGTTCGGCGTCAGCGATTTCTGATGAGTGGCCAAGATAAGCCCGATCGCTGAGGCAACATCGGCATCGGCGTTCTGATAGATTTCCTTGAGCGGAATCTGGACAGAGTCGATACAACAATGGCAAAACGCTTCGATTACTGCATCTAAATTGCATTGTTCCAATTGGTTGAAGATCCGTTCGAAAGCGCCGAGTTGTGCGAGACACCAGGCCGCTGCGAAGGCGATGGACTTGTCTTCCTCGCCCAATCGCGGCGCGGCCACCTCGAAGCACTGATCACCTGCGACCAAAAGTCCATCCAGATGTGCGGCGATTCGATGATCCAGTTCTTGGACGTCTTGTTCGCGATAGTCGGGCGAACTGATGGCGTCGGCCCGTTGCGACCACAGGAAACCGATTTCGTCCAGGTGCTCGAGTAAGATTTCAACCACGGCGGCCACGTGCAATTACTCTCAAGTGAAGAGTCAATACTTTTGGGTTCGCGCCGACGCGTCGCCACGCCTGCAACCACGACCGTCAGCAGCTGGATGCGGGGCCGGATTCCAGCTGATTGCACCGATATTCTTCGGTGGGCAAACGACCACAGCCGAGCGTTTTGATTTGACTCGGTCCCCGGGCACGGACTTCCATCAGCGGAAATTGGGGGTCATCGATCGCCAACTCGATCGCCGCCGTGGCCCGTTCGCGCTGCCGACCCAAGACCAGGATTTTCCGCTGCCAATCGGGGTCGGACACGTCCCATCCTAGCAGATAGCGGACTCCGGCAGCGAACCGGTCATGGTGCGTCTGCCACCACGCCGCGATATCTTCTGGGCTCGGCCAGGGCAAGTTTTCGTCGGCATCAAGTTCCACATCGTCGTTGTCCGGGTCATCATCTGGGCCGGCAACAAAACCCGTGGGCCATTCGCCTTCCAGCGGCCGCTGGTCCAGTCGCAGTCCGGTGATCCGCGAAAAGGATTCGCCCGCGACCCTGGCATGCTGAGGAATCTTCATCATCTCCAGCAGCCACGGGATGCCATCCACGATCCCCAAATGACCCGACAGAACCGTTGCCAATCGCAGCTGTGCGTCACCGCCTTGGGCGAGCTGATTGATCAACCGACTTGCCTGATCGATCGACATCACACTGGTCAACAACCGCCCCGCATCGCCGGAAAAACTTGATTCGGACAACGCAAATTCGGTCATCGCGCCGACCGCTGCCGGATCCCCCCGGCGCAAGGCGAGCGACCACGCGGCATGAAAACGTACGGCGTCGTCTTCATGCGCCACCAATCCGCCCAATCGGTCCAACAAGTCGGTTCCTCCCAGCGTCCCCACACACCGGGCGGCGCGGGCCACAACGGTTTCGTCGTCATCGCTAATCCAATCGACCAGCCGATCACCGGGATCGACGCGGTGCAGATCATAGGCCGCGACACCGACATATCTCCAAAAACCGTCATCGCGTTGCAAACACTGATCCGCCAGCGGCAGGCAGCGTTCCCACGGCACCCAAGCCAGCGCCGAAATCAGTGCCCGCCGTAGTTCGCCGGAACCATCAACGGACTGAAACGCAACTTGCTGCTTCTCAGCGTCCCCCGCCTCGATTGCCAATGCGGCAACCACGAAGACCTCTCCCGGTTCCTGCCATTTCAATTCCTCGACCGCCAAATCCCATCCAGCCGCCCCGGCCAGAATCAATCCTTCCAGATGCGCCTCCAACCGACCATCAAGTTCGGTTAGGTCCCGCAGCGAGTAGTGCGGTTCCCCAACCGCAGCATCGCGCCGCAGCCAAGTCGCCGACGCGCCGGCAGCATGTTGGTCGAGGATGAAATTCATGGGGCATCGTAGTGAAAAGGTTCAATGCACACTCGATCGTAGCCGCTATCGAGATTTTGGCACTTCCATGGAAAACCAGATCCATCGGACGCTCTGGTTGCCGAAGCATCTCAAGGCCCGCGGCTAGCGCCGTCGGCTCACTAAGCCCGTGCCTTTCAACATGGATGTGAAGGAGCGTCCAAATCGCTTCGCATCTATTTTGGAATTCGATGTCCAAAGAAGTACCGCACGCCGTGTTCAAATTTGTCCGCCTCCCCGCTCTCAAAAAACGTTTCCAGAACTGAACTCGCCATAAGTGGCTGAAATTTCCGGTCCAGAAAAAAACCGGAGCAATCGATCCCCGTGGATGAATCGAATCTGTGCCGGAGAACCAGGAACATGGCACTCAACGATGCAAAATCAATCTCTGACCTCAATAGTGAAGCCATGTATTCCGCGAGTTTAACTACACCGAACGGGTTGCCGAGAAGAACCGGCGAGTCAGACGCGGCGCATCGACTCTTCAGTTCGACCATGGAATTGTTTACTAACGCAACATACTTCTTCGTAAACCCTTCAGACAATACACTTTCAGTCGCGATCTCTTCCGTCGTGCTCCCATCAGAGTCGTCATGAAACAATCGCATTTCCGTAATCGGACCTTCCCATTCTTCGAGCAGGATCCCGAGCCGCAAACTTATCGTTTCCCTGTCGCGAAAAGCTTTCGCAAAGGCCCAACGTTCCAACATTGCAGGAATTAACGACAGACAACCTGCACTGACCGCAGCTGCACACGCTTCGACAGATAAGTACTCGTTGCCGTGCAAGATAGATTCACGCAAGAATTTCAGTTGCGCATCGGTCCCGGCAGATCCAATCAGTTCAAGTGCAATGTTTGTCGCAACGGTATTTTTGGATTCGACGATCACTTTCTCTAGATGTGATAGTTCGCTGAAGTCACCTCGCTTGGCCCTTGCAAGGCTTTTCAGAAGAACCCTCCAGGGATCGTCCATTGCAAAGTCTCGGATCTCAGGATCCTGACCGCCGGCAAAATGGTAGTCGAGCCCTCCCCAGGAGAACGTCCCCTTAGAAATGAAGTCGGGGACTCGGCGATCGGTCTTGCCGGCCATCATTGATTACCCTCGCAATTTCGCGGCAATGTTGCCTTGTACTTCACCCAACGCATCCTCCGACACCTTGCAATCGGGGTCGGTAACGGGCTGGACGTTGTTCGGATTCGTTGGACAACCGCCCGCCGAAACGGGAACTTTGTGGGCGAATTGTGTTCCGGGCGGGTGTTTCGCAACCAGTTCTTTTTTTAGTTCACTGTCATCCCACTGCATTCGACTTGCAGTGGTTTCGTTCGGGATCTTAAAGCCTTCGGGTGTCCGTGGCTTCTTCTTGGTTGGTGCTTTCGTTGGATAGTATCTCTTGCACTGTTCGGGGGTGCTTTCATCAGGCAGGAATTTACATTTTGCATTTTTGGCTTCGGCATCAGCCAAGATCTGTTTGTGTTTCTTGCTTGTTGCATGTGAATAGTATTCCTCGTGACTCATCGACGTCGACTCGTTTCCCGCCCTCATATTGGCGAGATCTTCCTTTTGAGCGGAGCAATGCGGGTCCTGTCCGCAGCAAGGGCACTTGTCGTCCATGATCCGAGCCTGGGCCATCGAATCCAGATTGGCCATGATCATCGAGTTGCCGATTTTGCACATGTGGTTCGACGTGGTCAGATCGATGTGCCGATCCACGTTCTTGCCTTCAAACTTGACGTCCATCGACCACGCGGTGAAGTAGGTCTTTCCGGTGATCACGTGGGTGATCACGCCGGCACCGAGGCCTTTCGTCGCCGCTTCGTCACCCAGCGGTGAGGTCTTGTAGAAAGATTTGTCTTTCAGCATCACCTCCTTACCACTGATCTTGACGGTCTTGCTGCCGTTCTTCATGTCCTTCGAGAACGACGTGTCCGGATAGGGGATCGGGATCGGGCCGGCCGGAGGTGACGGGGGACTCAGGCACACGTCGGGGAAAGCCGCGATGACTTTTCCATCACCCGCCTTACATGCGATTTCGTTTCCGTTGGCGAAAACGTCGTTGGACATGGATCGATCCCCTCCCTATCTATGCTGCAATGTAATCTTGTTCGGCGGACCCAACGCTTTGGACGATCGCCACCGCTCGGTCGCCGCTGACGGAGCTGGCGAATTGTGCGGAGTAAGGACCGGGGGCGTACCGTTTTTTGAATGCGTAGTAGCTCCAGATCAACTGGCAGATTGCCGCCGCCGCTCCGGTATCTCCGATCGTGTCCGAACAGTGCCAAAGAGGCAAGGATTCGCGCACCTGAAACATCACCCGTTGCAATGCCAGCTCCTGCTCTTTGAATCCGTAACTTTCGCCGGTGACATCCGCGATACGAAAGTCGACTTCGTGCATTTCGATCTTGGCATCGGCCAAAGCCGCCCTCGCCGCATCGGCCAACCCGATTCCCAGCAACGGCTCTTGGGAGAGTACATTCACTTGTTCTTGACCAAACCCCAGACCTCTGACGTGAACGTTCATGTCGGCATCATGCGCCGATCGTTGGACCAAGACAGCGGCGGCGGCTTCCCCTGGAATCGCCCCATCCGAATTTTCCAGCGTTTTCAATCGCCAAGATTGATTGAGCCAATGGAGCGTCCGCGCATTAACGAGTGAATCGACGCCGCACACCAAACAGTGCTCGCTGCCGGCCTGGAACAGTCGGCGAGCGATTTGAAGTGCACGGAACCCGGCGGTGTGCCCGGTAGCGACGCATTGAGAATGCTCGCGGCTGAATCTGACGCCCAGCCGTTTTTCGACCTCGGCGATCATTTGATTGCCGTCGCCAGCGAGTGGCGCCGGTGCGGTCGGTTCAGCAAGACAAACGATCAACGGAACCGAGCCCCAGCTCATTCCAGCCGTCTTTGCCATGCAATCGGACAGCGACTGGCAAAGCAGTTCCGCCAGTCTTTGTTCGTGCCTGAGTCCAAATTCCAAGTCGGGCACAAACCCGCCAATGATGGGTTCACCCGAATTATCGACAAAGGGTAATTCCTGAAACCCGTCGACTCCCGCACGCATGGCGGCACAACTTGATTCCGCATTCGGGCCGACCGCACATACCATCCCGGTTTCAGTGACGTACATTGCGGTTCTGCTTCAACCTCCCTGTCCGTGTTTTGCAGCAATCATTTCGCTCAGCGAGCCGTACGATTGTTTGCCGGACGTCCGAACCTTGGGCTGTGGTCCCACGAACACTTCCCGCAATGCATGCAGTCGGGGACCGATCGGAATGACCGCTCGGGACACGACGATGCAGCGTCGCAGATCCGGTTCGATGATCGCTGTGTCTTGAACACAGGTCGCATGCTCGACGCGGTCACGAAAGACACACGTGACGGGCAGGTGCAGTTGCGGTATCGCAAACTCCAGTCTGCCGCTGGGAGTCAGTCCGGTGCACTGAACCCACTCGCCCCCGCGAAAGTGGTCGAACTGCTGGTCTTCGGGAGCCGATTGAAAGTACTGGTCGTCAAAGTCGGACGGCAAAAACGGTCGTTGATTCCTCAGCCACGACTCGTCGTACGTTCCCGCGTACCGGACCCGCGGTTGCCAGCCACGCCCGAGAATTCCGAATCCTGCCGGAGAAGGCGTATCGGTGAACGAGGCGATCCGATTACCGGGCAGCTCAATATTTGGCAGTGCGGATCCGCGTGCCGCTTTAGGGTCCCTGTTCTTGTGATATCCGATGCCGACCAAATTGCGCAGCTCCGACCCCTGGTGCATTTGATGGTCGTGCGTGTGGTCTGATCCGCCGAAGGATCGTTCGTAGATGATCGGCATACTCTCGAATGGTTTCGGCTTCGATGGCTTGGGGCCCAAGACGCCATCTTGCCAAATACGGTCACCGATCACGACAAGTTTCTTTTCGGTGCCATTGACCGTCACAGAAACCTCCATCTCCGACACGGGCGCGCCGCCGGGGGCATAAGCCGTCGCATTCAGGATGATGTCCGATTTCGGCTTAAACCGCGCGAAATCGCATTCGTACTTGATGCTCGTTTCTCCCGGATCGCCGTAGTGCTCGTCGGCATACACCAAGCCGACCTGCTGCTCGGCAAGTGTCACGGCTTGGTGGGCGTCGTCAGGAATATCAAACGTCCCTTTCACGACGATCACGCAGTAGTCCTTTCCCACCTTGTCCGTGGCGACAGTGAGTCCTGCCTGCATTCCCGTGGTGTTTGAGGAGATCTGCATGAGGGTCTAATTGATCTGAACCGAGCCGCCCTTGATACGGTTGGCACCGGACGAACGACTGGACACGTAGGCGCCGCGTATCAACACCTTTCCGGATCGTGTGAGCGTGATACTGGCTTTTCCACATTGAAGGACGATTTCTCGATCGGCCGAGAGCACAAGCCGCTGGTGATCAACATCCGCGACGACGGTCGACGCATCATGCGTGACTTCTTGTGGCGGTTGAATCACTCCCATAATGATCGGTCGGCTCAGATCTCCAGACTCAAACATCAATACAACGTCGCGTCCGACGTCGTTGGCAGTGATCTGGGCGGTGGATCTCGCGATACTTCCCTGCTCGCTCGGATTGCCTGGAAAATCGACCCGCGGAGTGCCGTCGTCATGCAATCGTGCCAGACGCCCGACAACAACCGAAGCCTGCGGCATCGCCCTTAGAGATTGCCGCGTCGCCGTTGGGCCTTGATCCATTTTCGGCTCACGATCGTCTTCGGAATTCAGCCGTCGCGAACGAGCGGGGGTTGACTGTAGCATGGCTTAGTTCTGCAGAATTTTCTTGCCTTTGAGGACCATGTTCTTGCTGGCTTTGCCGGTGATTTTCCCCGAGCCGTTGATCGTGATGTCTTTGCCGGAGATCGAAATCGTACCATCTTTCTTCATCGTGATGGATGCTTTGCCGGTGGTGATCGTGATCTGGTCGCCGGCGTTGATCGTCAAATTTTTGGCGACCGTCAGCGAGTCATTGGCACCGACGTCGTGGCTGCGATCCTTGCCGACCGAGACGGTTTCTCCTTTGCCGACGGTTTCGGCGCGATCGCCGCCGACGGAAATCGTTTCGTTCTTGCCGACGGATTCGGTCCGATTTTCGCCGATCGTGATGGTTTCGTTTTTGCCGACGTCTTCGGTGCGATCTTTGCCGATCGAGATGGTTTCGTTGACGCCGACGCTTTCGGTACGGTTGTTTTTGATCGTGATGGTTTCGTCGTTGTCGACCGTTTCGGTCCGGTCGTGTTTGACGTGCACCGTTTCGTCGTTGTCGATCGTCTTGCTGCGGTCATGTCCGACCCAATGCGTTTCGTCGTTTTCGACTTCGATGTCCTGGTTCTTTTCGGCGTGGATCCAAACCTGTTCTTCGCCCTTGAGGTCTTCGAATCGGATCGCGTTGGCGTTGTCCTTCCCGCCGCCCTTGCTGCTGCGTGACAGATAGCCGCTTTGGGTCTTGTTGGCCGGCAGATCCCAGGGCGGCATGTTTTGCGCATGGTAGACGCGACCGGTGATCAACGGTCGATCCGGATCGCCTTCGAGAAAACTGACGACGACTTCTTGATCGATCCGTGGAATATCGATGCCGCCGAAACCGGATCCCGCATGGACCTGCGAGACACGGATCCAGCAACTGCTCTTGTCGTCTTTTTCGCCGTAGCGATCCCAGTGAAATTGGCATTTCACGCGGCCGTACTCGTCGGGATAAATTTCCTCGCCGGCCGGGCCGGTGACGATCGCGGTTTGCACGCCGCTGATGATCGGCTTGGCCGTGGTGCGTGTGGTGCGGAACACGCGTGAAGCGGGGATGCAGGTGATCGAATTGCGATACATCAACCCTTCGCCCCCGCCTCCGGTCTCATAGGCCAGCGGTTCGCTGCCGGAGTGCTGGATCGCGGTGATCACGGCTTCGGCGCCTTGCTGGCTGCTGTCGCGGTGTTGATCGACGGTGAACCGACCACCGGTTTGAAACGTCTTGCACAAACTGGTCGCCGAAACGATGTCGTGGCGCGTTTCCTCGGCTTCGATTCGCAACCGTGTTTCGCCGCCACCGATACTCTTGTCGGGATACTCGCCGGGGTAATCGTAGATCTCGTAATCACTGACATCGGGCAGGTCGACAACGGTCCCGGTATCGGTGCCAAGATCGTCGCTGGGCGTTTTGAAATTGTAGTCCCGCTGCGCCCATTTGCCCGGCACGAACAGGAACTTGCGTTCCCAACTGGTCAGGTGATCGTCGATCGCCCGCGACCCGATGTCGTCGGGAAAGTCGACGTTGGCTTCGGGCAGCGTGTAGTAGCCGTCCTTGTGGTCGGTGATCACCATCTGGTGGGCACCGTCGGAGTGTTTGAAGTAGTAGAAGATGCCTTCTTGCTCCATCAGCCGTGACAAGAAGTTGAAATCGGTTTCGCGATACTGGACGCAGTATTCCCAGTCTTTGTGATCCAGTTGCAGATCAGGCTGGTAATCGGCAAACCCGTATTCGCCCAAGACGGCATCGATGATGTCGGGGACCTTGGTGTCCTGAAAAATCTTGCAGTCGCTGGTCTGGGACAGAAACCACAACCAGGGCACGACTTCGACGCGATAATTGCGCCGATCCTGGCCGTCGACGTCGCCGCAGGAAAGGCTTTTGACATAGCCGTGCCAATGGCGTCGCGAGTTGTCGGCCAGTTCGATGCTCCAGCCGATCGGCGTGCCGACGATGTCCTGCGGTTTGATGCCGGGATCGTCGCTGATCAGTTCCAAGTGGTAATGGAACAACCGGCCCATTTCTTCATTGCCGGTGAAAGAGATCAGAAACAGCACATCGTCGCCGAGAACCGTGGTCAAATTCAGGAGCCGGTTTTGCTGTTGAAGTGCCATTGCTCGGCCAGGAAAGGTGGTGTGTGCGGTGCGGCCGCTGCCCGACATAGATTATCGAATCTCCGAGCGTTGCACGCTACCGCTGAACACCAGCAATACGCATTGTCCAACAAAAACGGTCCGATCGCCTGAGCGGGCGACCGGACCGATTGCGGATTGACGTTTCGTGCGGCCGATCAGCTTTCGCCTTCTTCGACCTTCCAGCTGTACTCGATGTTGCCCTTCTTCTTGCCCTTGGAATCGTTCTCGGTGTAGGTCACCTTGATTTCTTCGAAGTTCAGTGAGAAGTCTTCGGTCGGAACCGACTCGCTTTGACCGGCACCGCCGATGCTGTAGCTGGTCACCAGCACGTTCTTCAGTTCATAACGGTAGTAGGTCACACGGCCGGCGTCGGTGTACGAGGCGGTGACGTCGATTTCGACCTTCGGATAGACTTTGCCCTTGCACACCGATTCGGCAATCTTGGGACTCGATTTGTCCAGTTCCTTGGCGCAGGAGATGTCTTCCAGGATGACGTCACCGCGTCGACGCGTCGATCCGGTGGCCGAACCGCCGGGCTGGTGAACCGCTTGGCTGAACGACAGCAGGTCGCTCCATCCCTTGTGATCCTTGTCTTTGCATTCGCCGTCGACGCCATCGAATTTAATGTAAGCAGCCATTTCGTTCTTTAATGTGGGGGAAAGTCAGTGGAAAGTGGTGATTCATCGTCACGGCGAAGTGCCCCGCCGCAATGCACACTAGCGTTCTCGCGTCATCGGTCGATTTGTTGCGGCGAGAATTCGAAAAAAACACAAAACCTGTTCTTGCCCGCTGATTCCCCGCTCTTTCGGTGGTCGTCTGAACAGGTCGCGTCAGGACGGATTCAGTTGTGCCAGGCAATCTTTGTTGACCAGAACCAACAATTGCGGTGGATCGGGACACTCGGCCCAAAGTAGATCGAATCCGTCGACCAGATTGTCCAGATACACGTCGTCCGAATCGACGATCAAACGCGTGACTTCGGCCGCATCCGCGCTGCACAGCATCCACTGGGGGTTGGCACGCGCATGCGTCGCGCCTCGGCCTTGAGCGGCCAAGCCCAACACCCGCAGGACCAGCGCATCGTCGCCTTGGGTGACCCAGCCGACGGTTCCAAGCTCGCCGTCGATCGGCCATTGGCTTAGTGGCTGCTCCATCGGCTTCAGTGAAACCGACAACCGTTGCTGAATCTCTCCGTGGAGATGCCGGGCGACGAACAGGGTTGCCGGCGGATCTTCGGCAGGCGGTGCAACATCGTTTGTGGCGTCCGGCGATTGGCAAGCCGGTGGAATCAGCCGGAACACGCGCGTGGAATCGGATCGTTCGATGCTTGCCAAGGCCGATCGATGTGCTGCCAACCCGTCGGCTTGTTCGCTCGGATGGGCTCGCAGTAACGTCGCTTTGTCGGTCGAGCGAACGATCTGCCACCGCGGCGGTCGGGCGTCGGGGGATTTCCCCACACCGGCCTTTGCAGCGGGTGATTTCTTCGGTCGCGAAACGCCTCCGGTCGAAGCCGGCTTTGGGGCGTCCATTTCAACGACGAATCGCATCTGCCCGGCTTCAATCCGGTCGCCGCTGGACAGCGTGGTCTGTGTGACCGGTGTACCGTTGCAGCAGGTCGATTCCGCCAGCGCGGTCAACGTGCAACGATGGAAATCGCACTTCAGTTGGAATTGTTGGGGCATCATCCCGGAGTGCGGAAACGCCACTTCAGCCGACTCATCGCCGCCGACAACCACCGACTGTCCCGGGATCAACCAAAACCGACGGCCGTGATTGATCTCCGAGGTGACTCGCACGACGACTCGCATCAGTTCCAAATCGCCTCAAACGGCATGCGTTCCAGTTCCTCGGGCAGGTAGGGCCGTAGCGCCTTTGCCGACCCACGCCACAGAATCGTCATGCGTCCGGTGTCCGGGTAGATCACGATCGTGTGGATCACCGCCTGGGTGTCGTTCAGTTTTCCCTGTCGGCCATCGGTTCGCAACGTCGGAACCTCGTCGGGCAACGTGAATCCCCACTGGTGCAGCGACGGATGGATGTTTCGCAACGCCACCTGCTCTCCGCCGGTCAGGTGAGGCAGTTGCAGCGGTAGCGGGGCGCCGTTGAGTCCCGCGATAAAGGTCGACGGATTGCCGCGAAAGTCTTCATGCCAAATCTCCGCCGGCACATAATTCGCCTCGATTTCAATCACCGAGGCGATTTCCGGATCAAACCAGGGCACGAATCCCATCAAGGCATTGCGGGGGAACATCCCATAGTCGACCCAGTCGGTCGCGGCCGGCAGCGGCATCCGCGGCCACTGGTCGATGTCGCCGTAGGTCAGCGTCTCGGGAGTCAACAGTTGGGAGGGGGCTTCCAGATTGGGAAGCGGAATCGGCTGGAACGTCGCGGGGTCCAGTTCCATCAAGTACCCCATCCCGCCGGCGTTGCGTGGATACCGGAACGGGCTGGCCGCTTCGAGATCGATCTCTTGGCCGCGGTATTGATCGGCAAGTTCCAAGAACGGATTGCCATACTTTGCCTCTGAGAGCGTGTCCACACCGCCGTAGGCGTGGGAGAAGCACAGCGGAACCTTTTCGACGGGCTGGGGAGGTGAAAATTGCAATCGGTTTGTTGTCGTCCGATCGGCCATGCGGTCACCGCTGACATGAATCATCATCCGATGCGCGTCGACATCGACGCCGGCCAGAAACGCGGTGCGGCCGTCGCCATAGGCGTGGCCTTTGACGATCACATCCGTTTTCTCTTTGTGCGGATGAAGATCGCTGTCGCGCTCCATCAATGCGGGATGATCTGCGTTAGCCAGGGCTTCGCCGCACAACGGTTCCTGTTCTTCATCGACGTACCAGTGGCCGTCGACCCAGCGATACGTCCGCTTGGCCAAGACCGAAAGGATGAAATCTCCGTTGGACGTTCGCCCGGAAACCTGGGTCGCCAGCGGCAGCTGGTCCGTCGCCGCGGCATCTTGTGTCGTGTTCTGGCTCATTCGTAGGGTCCGGGATTATCGGGTCCGCAGACGCCGCCGTCGTCGGGCGGGTAAGACGCATTCGGCCCGTCGTCGCCCGCCCCACCGGCATCGGGACCGGGTGTTCCGGCATCGGGACCGGGTGGACCGGCATCCGGTGCGGGCGGGCCGGCGTCCGGTGCGGGAGTTCCCGCGTCGGGCGTCGAACTGGACGGTGGTGAAGAGGGATGTTCGGGGACGCTCGGTTCGTTGACGTAGTCCGCGGCGCCTTGGGCCATCGACGTGGTAACGTTCCCGACACCGACCTCGTCGACCAACGTCGGACCGCCGATGGTCGCGTTGTCGGCGCCCATCGGTCCGCCGGTGAACCAGCCGGTGATGTTGCCGGCCAGCTCGCTGGTGATACTGGGAACGGCGTTGCGTCCGGTTTGAACGCGAGCGTTGTGCGCGTCGGCAAATTCACGGGCCACGCGATTGATGTCACGGCCCTTGATGTTTCGTCCGGACGAACGCAAGAACGCTTTGGCCGCCGCTTTGGACAACAGCTGTGGGCCGAAGCGATAGGTCAGGTAGGCGATCTGCATTTCGAATCGCGCCGCGATCAGCCCCCCGGCTTTGCCGCCGGCCCACTGCAACAGCGACTGCAACCCGAAATCGAGCAACATGTGCACGGAGCCGTAGATCATGTCGGCCAACGACATCGCGACCATGTGCGTGTTGAGCGCCAGCACCATCCCCGTCGGCGTGGGCACCGGCGTGCCGCAGTTCAGGTTCATGTTGACCATCAGCGACATGGCGACACAGATCGGTTTGCCTTCGGCCGGATAGCGTGCCACCCCGAAATAGGACTTGGACGAACTGAGCGGAATTTCGATGGCCAACAGAACGCTGGGCGGACCGATGTGCGGGATCAAGAACCCGATGTCGGTACCTTGCTGCATCGACATCCCGTACCCCATGCTCAGGTGGGTCGGCGCGTACGAGGCGATCATGCTGGTCCCGATCAGCACCATGCCCGTGCGGTAGGGGACCGGCGAGGGTGCCGGCGAGGGCGATCCGGGCGGCCAAGGGATATGGAAGTCAATGCCCATCATCGGATGCCAGTGTTTCATCACGGCGTGCATTGATCTGCTCCCAAGAAAAACGGTGTCATCGCCATCTGATTGATTCCACGATTAGGTTTGCGGTTGTCGCAATCGAAGTGCGCAGCTGCGTTTTTGCATGGGGTAAAAACGATAGCGAAACGGGTATCTCCAGCCGATAAAGACGCGTTTGGATTCACATTCGATTCCGATCTGATCGATCTTCAGCGGCGCCACGATTTGTTCCTCATCGAATTGCAGCACGACTTCCAGATCGGCATTTGGGATCGCAAACGCAAGCGATCCGTGCGGGAACACGCCGTCGACGATGACGTGTTGACCGGGCTGGACCGAGTCGACGATCAAATGGGGGAACGCGCTGTTGAACAGCCTGGGGTCCAACTTCTTCATCTCGCCGGTGACTTCGTCGATCACCATGAACTTCTTCAACTTGGGGCCGAATGCCATCGGGACGGTGCCGGTGGCGACGGGCTCGCCCTGGTCGTCCCACTGGGAAATCGGATTGGCGGGGTCTTCCAAATTGGGCAGCGGCGATCCGGCGGCGCTTTCACGCGACAGGTAGTACCCGCGGCCGGCGGGATTGTCGGCGTAAGGGATGTCCAATTCGTCCCAGACATCGCTTCCGCCGTAGGCATGACTCAATTCCAGCGGCATGGACCGAAACGGTTGTGGCTGGCCGGGGACCAGATCGCCGTCGCGTTCGACCCAGACGCGGTCGCCGAAAACCGAGACCGCCGATTGGAACGAGTCGCCGACGCGAACGACCACCTGTCCGCGCGTCGGGTCATCGCGAAACGGGCACGCCTGGCCGAACACCAACACATCGACACCGCCACGGTAGAACACTTCGTCGCTATCCATCGGCCCGCCATGGGGACCTTCCCAGGGTTCGGCGGAAACAATCCAGGGCTGTTCCTGTGACAGCACCAGCCCACGGTCGGTCAGATCGTACGTGACGCGGCAAGTCACCGACGCACAGAACCGGTCTTCGTCGATTGCGCCGCGAAACAGCAGAGCCGGAAACGGAGTTGTGTTTTCTAATTCCATCGGACGGACTAACAGTTCACTCGTACACGTTCGCCGTTCAGCCGAACATCATCGTTGGCTTTGACGTTGACATCGCCGAGTTCCGATTCGATGGATTGGCTGCGACCGACCGAATGCATTTCGCCGCCGCTTTTTAAACTCAAGTCTCCATCGGTCGACAAAGCCATCGAATCACGAGCATGGATCGAGACCTTGCCGGCATCAAACGCGAGCGGGCCGTCGACCGAAACCTGCAGCCCGGCGCCGTTGAGCATCAGGACCGGCCCGGATTCGGTGATCTGAATTTCCAGCCGACATTTGCCGTCGACGGACATCAGGTGCACGGACTGTCGCTGGCCATCATCCTGTAATCGAAGCGACTGGCCGTGCCGCAGCGGGACGATGGTCGCATCGGCATGCGGGGTGTTGCTGGAGGGCGTTTGTGTCATCAAATGCGGTGCCTGTGTTTTGTTTGCTACGAATTGACTTTGACGACGCCGCCGACGATGTTGACCGTTCCGGCGCCGGCGATGTCGACCATCGGGCCGGAAATCTTGATCCCGCTGTTGCTGATTTCGACGACGGATCCGCCGACGGACAACTTGATCATCGTTCCGGCGTTGATTTCCAGTGTGGTGCCCACGTCCAGCGTGTCGCTGCTGGCGACGGTCGTGCTTCGACTGGACCCGGTGTTGTCTTCCTGTGATCCGGTCACGTTCAGTGTCCGATTACCGCCGACGGTGACGTCGCGATTGGAACTGACACTGAGTGTGGAATTAGCGCCGATCGAGACGTCTTGATTGGCACCGACATTCACGGTGCGATCGGCCCCGACGTTGATTTCCTGGTTACTGCCGATGCTGACCGCTTCGTCGACCGAAACGTCCCGCGTGCGATTGTTCAGGACGTGTTCGCGGAGATCGTTTTCGATGGTCGAATCTTTATCGAATTGCCCGTGTTCGCGGATCAGTTCGTTGCCTTTGGTGTCGTCCATGACGTACTCATTGTAGCCGCCACCGCCTTTGGTGCTGTTGGACTTGATGCCGCTGATGTTCTTGGAGTCCGGCAGCCCGTAGGGCGGCATGTTTTGTGCGTGATAGACGCGCCCGGTCACCAGCGGCCGATCGGGGTCGCCTTCAAGGAAACTGACGACCACCTCTTCGTCGATGCGGGGGATGCTGATTCCGCCGAACCCGGAACCGGCGTGGACCTGGGACACCCGGATCCAACAACTGCTCTTGTCGTCTTTTTCGCCGTAACGGTCCCAATGAAACTGACATTTCACGCGGCCGAATTCATCGGGATAGATTTCTTCACCGGGCGGGCCGGTAACGATCGCCGTCTGGACGCCGCTGATGATCGGCTTGGCCGTGCTGCGTCGCGTTCGAAACACGCGTGAGGAGGGCAAACAGGTGATGGAGTTGCGGTATGCCAACCCGGCGTCCTCACCGGTCTCGTATCCCATCGGTTCGCTGGCGCTGTGTTGGATCGCCGTGATCACGACCTCGGCGCCCTCTTCGTCACTGTCGCGATGCTGATCGACGGTGAACCGCCCACCGGCCTGAAACGTTTTGCACAAACTGGTCGCCGCGACGATATCGTGGCGCGTTTCTTCGGCCTCGATCCGCAGCCGCGTTTCGTCGCCGCCGACAGTCTTGTCGCCGTATTCGCCGGGATAGTCGTACATTTCGTAGTTGCTGATTTCGGGCAGGTCGACGACCGTCCCCGTGTCGGTGCCCAGGTCGTCGCTGGGCGTTTTGAAGTTGTAATCGCGTTGGGCCCATTTGCCCGGCACGAATTCGAACTTGCGTTCCCAGCTGGTCAGGTGGTCGTCAATCGCCCGCGAACCGATGTCGTCGGGAAAATCGACGTTTGACTCTGGCAGCGTGTAATAGCCGTCTTTGTGATCGGTGATCACCATCTGGTGAGCACCTTCGGAGTGTTGGAAGTAATAGAAGATGCCTTCTTGTTCCATCAGCCGTGACAAGAAGTTGAAGTCCGTTTCACGGTACTGGACGCAATACTCCCATTCCTTGTGCTCGAGCAGAAAGTCGGATTTGTAGTCGGCAAATCCGTAGTCACCCAGGACTTCGTCGATGATGTCGGGCACCTTGGTGTCTTGAAAGATTTTGCAGTCACTGGTTTGGGTCAGGAACCACAGCCAGGGCACGACTTCGACGCGGTAGTTGCGCCGACCTTCACGATCGACGTCACCGCGGGCCAGACTTTTCACATGGCCGTGCCAGTGGCGGCGCGAGTTGTCGGCCAACTCGATGCTCCAGCCGATCGGGGTGCCGACGATATCTTGTGGCTTGATGCCCGGATCGTCACTGATCAATTCCAGTTGATAGTGAAACAGCCGCCCCATTTCTTCGTTGCCGGTCATTGACGTGAGCAGGAGCACATCGTCGCCGAGAACCGTGTTGAGATTCAAGAGTCGGTTTTGCTGTTGAAGTGCCATTGCTCGATCAGAAGAGGGTGGGGTGGGGGAACATCATGTTGTCTCGGCCGACCATCCGCCTGTCAGGGTCGAATCCTGTCAGAGTCGATTTTACCTGCCAATGCAAACCGGTCCGTTCGCCACCGCGGCAAACGGACCGAGCGCCCGATGTGGGGAGTCCAGCGGCGGATCAACTTTCGCCTTCTTCGACCTTCCAGCTGTACTCGATGTTGCCCTTCTTTTTGCCCTTGGAATCGTTCTCGGTGTACGTCACCTTGATCTCTTCGAAGTTCAACGAGAAGTCTTCGGTCGGGACCGATTCGCTTTGCCCGGCACCGCCGATGTTATAGCTGGTCACGAGCACGTTGGTCAGTTCATAGCGATAGTAGGTCACACGACCGGCATCGGTGTACGAGGCGGTGACGTCGATTTCGACCTTCGGATAGACCTTGCCCTTGCACACCGATTCGGCGATTTTGGGACTCGATTTATCCAATTCCTTGGTGCAGGAGAGGTCTTCCATGATGACGTCGCCACGACGCCGCGTCGCACCGGTGGCCGAGCCGCCGGGTTGATGGACCGCTTGGCTGAACGACAGCAAGTCGCTCCATCCCTTGTGGTCCTTGTCTTTGCATTCGCCATCGACGCCATCAAACTTGATGTAAGCAGCCATTGTAGGTTCCTTGGGGTGAGGAAGGACGGAAACCGTGAGTAATTTGCTTGGGCGATTTGGTTCGCCCCGATGCACACTCACGTTCTCGTACCCGCGTCGCGTTTGTTGCTAGAAACCGAATTGAAAATGTGGAAAATCCGATCCGCGCGCGTGCCGGGTCGGGGGCGGGCGATCGGCGCAGATCCGCCTCCCGCGGCGGCCGTTATTCGGTTTCGGCTTGATCCAGGCTCAGAGAAAGCGGCTTCGACTTGCCCGGCGTGGTGTCGATTTCCAGGTCTTTCCAGGTCAATTCCACGCTAGTATTTTGCTTCGTGCCCTTGAATTTCAGTTCGTATTTCCCTTCCGGCAAGGGGCCGAAATCGAAGCCTTTGTCTTGGCCGAGGATCGTTTTTTCCTTGCTGGTGACCGGGGCCGGGGCGGGGCTCAGAAACAGTGTCCCGTTCATTCCGGCGCGGGTGTTGATGACGCCATGCAGTCGCCCCATGGCGACTTTCGGTTGGTCCGGTTTTCCGTCGCCGGGCGTGGCGGCCGGTGCGGGTTTCTTCGCGATGGTGATCGGGTACAGATTCGTGCTCTCGTTGCCGGCCGCATCGGTGGCTTGAACGACGACGTTGTAATCACCGGCGACTTGAAACTTGAAAATGCTCTTGGCCGCCGGCAGAACCGCAGGGGAAACGGGCGGGTCGAAGGCGTGAAAATCGGTTTTGGTGTTCGCCTTGCTGTCCAGCGTCGTGTCGAGCCCGATATCGATTCTGGAGATCCCGGCCGCCTTTGCCCCCAAGTCGCTGGCGGTGACTGAAAACTCCAGCGTCGACGCTTCGTAATACGGGCCACGCTGCCGTGGGCTGATCGAAATCAGGTTTTTGTCCGGAGCGGTCGAATCCAACACCGCGGTGATCAACGCGTTCTCCTGTTCGATGCCGTCCAGTTTCAGCGTGGCGTCGATCGGGATCCGCTCGTCGCGGTATCGCCCCTGGCTGAGTTCGACCTGGATGTCACTGACCTGGGTGGTCAGGGTCATCTCGCCTTGATCGGACAACGGTGTCGCAGTCGTTTGAATGAATCGGTCGGTTTTGTAACGGGTGAAGCGGCGGCCTTCGACATCCAGCGAGACCTCCGGGTCGCTGGTCCGGGTCAGAAAACCAAAGTCCGCTTTGATGGTCGCGATCAATTGGTCGCCGTCCCCTTTGAAATAAACTTCGTCTTCAGGCCAATAGTATGACGTGGTCGGTTGTTCGGTGCTTCCCTGCGGTCGCCGGGTCAAGGCGATCGAGCCGAAACGGATTTCGTTTTTTAACTTGGCCGCACCGATGGCCCCCGGTTGATGTTGGACGACATGCTGAATCGCCCGCGGCCATCCATCGACATCCAAACGGCACCACGACTCTCGGTTGCGGCGGACGACGGGGACGCGAAAGAACGCTTGCGATCGACCGGCTTGGGGATTGAGGTCCACGAACAAGCTTCGCGGGGGCACGCCGGTTTCGGCGGCAAAGTCCGACCACTGGTCGTCTTGAACCCAGCGGACGTTGACCGGGACCTTTTCCAATTCGGGTAAGGCGTCGCGACGCGCGTCGCCGTCGATGTCAAATTCCAGCTCCACATTCACTTCGACTTCGCCGTCGTTGTAACTGACCTTGGTGGTGACGTAATCACTCGGCGCCCAGGGTTTGGCGACCAGGCAAATGATCTGGTCCTTTTCCGGCATCACGTTGTCATTCGCGTCGACCAACCGACAGACCAACGCCATACCGTGGCTGATGTCCGTCGGCGTGGCATCGGCGGCAGCCGCCGGTGGCGGTGCGGCCGCGGCGGAGTCGGACGATGAAGCGGGGGATTGAAAACGCAGCGGCACACGGCCCTGGTCGGCGGGAATCGACACCGTCGCGGGGCCATTGAGGATCTGGTTGGGCAGCAAGAACTTTTCCAGGATTCGCCCCTTTTCGTCCAAAATCCCACCGGCCGGGTTGGAGTAAAGGTTGGCGGCAAAATCCGGCCAGTAGGCGGCCACATCATCGGGCATCGGCTTGGGCAGCTTGATCAACCAGACCTTGGCCAGACAGGCCTTGCCGGATTCATTGAACGCTTCGAATCGAAACGGCGTCTTGCGTCCATTGAAGGTCCGCAACCACAGCCCGCCCGGCAGGCTGCCTTCGTCACTGAGCACCTCTCGGGAACAACCGATTCCCGGCGGCGACGACGCGACCAACCTTAGTCGATTCTCTCGTGGCAATTCGATCGGCAAGGAATGGATCCCGACAACGCCGTCGATTTCGTCGGACACGCGGTCGGCACGAATCTGCAAACGGAGCTGCAACTCATCGCCGCGTCGGGCCAAGTCCGCGGGCCGGATCTCCAGCGACAGGTCGCGCGACGAATCGGCGTCGACGGTCACCGCCACCGGAGCACCGGGACGAGTGGGGACCAAGCCCGGCGAAGTCCACTCGACCCGGGCGCGCGGCGGGCCAAAATCCCCCGAGGACGAACGCAATTCGGCACTGACCAACAACCGGACCGGGCGGTCGCGGCCGGGATCGATTCGCAGCGTCAGCTTGCCGATGTCCTGCATCGTTTCCAATCGCACGACCGCCGATTCCCCCAGCTTTTGCCCGCTGTCGTCCAAGATCACGACGCTGGGATTTCGAACGACCGGCTTCGGGGTGATGGCATGGATGATCGGTCGCCCGCCAGACACGAGATTAACGCGCGGGTCGATTCGCAATGAAGCGGAAAACCGCTCGGCGAACGCCGCCTGCTGGTCATTGCCCTGCTGCAGTGCGACTTTCCAGTCGGTGTTGCCGACAGGATTGCCGTCGTCCTCGCGTGGTGTTTCGAATCGCGCCAGTTCCGACCGGTATTTGGCGATCGCGTCGCGGGTCCGCTGCGGCGGCGTGGGCATTGCGAAGGCGACGTTGCCCAGATCGACCTCTCGATCCTCCGTGTCGGTCGCGTCGACCCGTGCTTTCATCAGCGCCGATTCCAGCCGTCGCCGTTGGTCGCCGCTGGGAAGCGGGCTCCGCAGCCAAGCCCAAGCAATGCGATTGAGTTCCCAGGTGCGGGGCGGATCATCCAGGGCAAACCCGGCGAGCACTTGATTGACGGCACCCTCGACATTGCGGTCGAACACGTTGATCGCACTGTGCAGTCGCGACAGTTGGCGGTCAAGCGTCCCCTGGTCGGGAGTCTCGGCCCCGGCGCCTTCGGCGAGGGAACGCTCGGCCTGGAGCACCGCGTCACTGATCCCCTGGTCCGGAATCGGCGCGCCGCCGAGCGCGGCCTGACGCTGGAATTCCAGCCACGACCAAAGTCTCGATCGCGCCACCGCGACAGCGTGTTGCAATGCATCGGCGGTGCGAAGTCGCCGATCCGGACGAACGCCCTGCCGCGCCGCCTGATGGTCTAAAACGATTCGCCTGAGACGGCTGACGATGTCGTCGGAAATCGTGTCGGCCGGTGCCCCGCCGGGGGCCTGCCCTTTGACGATTCGCTGCAGCGTTAGCAAATCCGTGGCGACCTGGCGCGGCGTTTGGGTCGGCGATGCCGGGTCGAAATCTTTGACTTGACCGGCGAGCACCAAGACCAGCAATCGCCGCCACAGGTGGGGCGCCAGCGCGATCGCGCTGACGTCCTGTTCTTCGCCCGAGCCGGCCAGGGGGATCGATTCGAATTGGTCGCGGATGTCCCAAAACGTCAAGCCTGCGGCCGGCCTGTCGGCGGTCGGGCTGTCGCTGCCTGAGGGCGGCGTCGCGTCGGTTGGCGCGGCGGCAGACGGCGGCGCGGCGGCGGGATCGGTGGGCGTCGGTGCGGTGTCGGCCTGATCGTCGCGAGTGCCTGCCGCGGGCGTGCCCGCCGCGGGCGCAGGTGGCGGCGCCGCTTCGCCCGACGGCGCCTGCAACACGACCGGGGTGATCGCAGGGGTCGGTGGTCGCGACTGGGAAATTTTGTCGGCAAGATCGTCGGCCAGTTCGCCGGAGTCTTCCGGCGTGCCCGCTTCCCCTTCGCTCGTTTGGTCCGCCGTCGCCGGATTTACACGGGCGATCCAGACATCCAAGTCGCCACTGGACAACGCGTTCGAATCGACTCGCCCGATGCCCCCCCGCAGCAGCATCACGCGCGGGCTGTCCGTTTCGTTATTCCGCGGCATTCGCTGGTAGCGATCGGAGATGAACGCACACAACTCGTCCAGCTCGATCTTCCGATCCGCGTTCAGGTCCGCGCCGCCTTGAATCCCGTCCAGCAGCGTCTGGGTGGACAGTGGCAGGTGCGTGTTCGGATCCCAACCCACGTTCTGCATCGGTCCACGCGTCACCAGCACCCACACGCGGTCGGCCGCGGGTCCGTTCAATTGTTTGATCGTTTCGTCAAGCTGGGCAAAGACCTCATCATTCCACTGGCCCAGCGAAGGTTGGGCGGCCAAGGGTTCGGCGTCGATCACGACCAACCGTGTGCCGCGGAACGATTTCGGTGTTTCGTTCGCCAGCGGCTCAAGAATCTCGGTCAGCGGCAACAGCCCTTGTGGCGTCTGGGGCGACGCACCGATCGCCAGGTCGCTGCACGCCAGGGCGGGGCGATCCTGTTGGTCCCGCATCAGATAGCCCCGCAAGATCACCATGACGGTGTCGTCGGGGTCGCTCAGGTACTTTGAAACAATTTCGGTCTGCTGAAAACTGCTGCGAATCACTTCGCAATTGCCGCGCAAATCTTCGGCCTGCAACTGCGACTTCAACGCCTGGCGCGCGCCGGCGCCGAACATCGGTGGTGTGACGACGTCGGTGTCGTAGTCGTTGGAAACCAGAACCGTGATCAATTGCCGACTCGGCCCCGGCATCAACATGTACAGGAACAGTAACGTCAGCGCGATCGCGACGAGCGTCAGCAGCGTCTTGATCGTTTTTCGTTTCCCGGCTTGACCGCTTCCGGCACGCCGCCACGATTGACGCTCGCCGTATTTGCCTGAGGTGCTCATCTTATTGCGATCCAACGGAAGAAGTCTGATCCCTATGGGAAAAGTTTACCTAGTGGGAACGATACCCGACACCTGCTAGAGTATCAGAGCACAGTGGATCTGAGCACAGTGAATCTGAGCACAGTGGAATTGATGGCAACGGTGCGATTACTGATGGCAGATTACAGACGCCCCCGGTGAGGAGAACACTACAGCGATGCACAACGAGAGTGTTGCTTGGTTAGAGGGGATGTTTTTACGGCCCCATCACATGCAGGCCGCCGAACGAAGTATCGACGAGAATGCGAGACAGCATGTTGCGCTCGATCACGGATACAACTATGGCCTTCGGCAGATCAGTTTCAGCCGCGAAGCGATCGCCAACGGTCAGTTCGAATTGAGCGAATGTCAGGCGCGACTGCGCGACGGCACGGTGATTTGGATCGATTCGGCGCAACAACCCGACCGAGTGGATTTGGGTAAAACAGGTGGATCGGTCAAGCGAAGTTTGTCCGACGCGTTCGATCAGGTCGAATCGATCGATGTGTTCTTGGCCGTCCCCAAACTTCGACTCGGACGCCCCAACACCTTGCCCGAGCGAGGCGGACAGCATCGCTTTGTCGGACTTCCCGGCACGGTCGCCGATGAAAACGCGGGCGGAAACGAGCAAGAGATTTCGCTGCGGACGTTGAATGTTCAGATTCTGTTAGGAACGGACAACCTGGCCGGCTATGAAACGCTGCCGATCGCTCGGATCAAACGCTCCGGTGCCGCCGAGGCCGCGCCGGAATTGGACAGCGACTACATTCCGCCGGTGCTGGGCTGTGATGCCTGGCCGGAATTGGCGCGGGACTATGTCCGCGCCGCCTACGACATCATCGGTCAAAAGATCGAGGTGCTCAGTTCACAGGTCATCACCCGCGGGATCATGCAGGGGGCGCCTGAGGCCGGCGACATGAACCGGTTGCTGATGTTGACCGCGCTCAACGCCGGCTACGGATCGCTGCGGTCGTTGGCATTTGCCCGGGGGGTGCATCCGCACGTCGCGTACACCGACCTGTGTCGGATCGTCGGATCGCTTTCCATCTTTCGCTCCGACCGTCGCCCGGGTGAGATCCCGATGTACGACCACGACGACCTGGCGCGAATCTTCCGCTGGGTCCTGGAGGAGATTCGCACACTGATCACCGAAGTCCAGGAATACAAGTTCGAGCGACGCGACTTCATCGGCGCCGGCAAGGGGCAGGAAGTTTCGCTGGACCAGAAATGGATGAGCAAGGGCTGGGAATGGTACATTGGAGTTCAGTACGAGCAGATCACGGCGGCCCAGTGTCGTGAATTGCTGGAGATCGGTCGGTTGGATTGGAAGTTGGGCAAAAGCGAGAAGGTCGATTTCATGTTCCGTTTTCGGCAAGACGGACTGAAAATCACCGAAACGAAAGCCCCGCGGGCGCTTCCACAAGGCGACAACTGGCTGTTTTACAGCGTCAACAAAAGCGGGCCGGCGTGGGAAGATCTGCGCTCGGACGACTCACCGCGGTTGGGCGTCCGTTTCAAGGAGGCGTTGATCGCAAATTTGGCAACGTTGCAGGGAAAGAAGGAGCTGCAGATCAAGGATCAAGGCGTCGACGCCACGCTTAAGCTAAGTTTGTTCGCCGTCCCCACCGCCGAAGACTGATACCCCGATTCGCCGCAGCTTGCGCGCCCCACTTTCGCCTCGGATCAACCCTTTTCCTCTATGTCGCCTGAATTCGCCGCCGCCGTCGACCCCGTCTTCATGTACGTTTCGTCCGTCGTGGATGAAATCGAGGCGAACAAGAGTCCGAGCCCGGAGGACATCAGCGCGAAGATCCGAGGGTTATTGGACAATGCCGAAAATATGCTCGGCCGCCGTCCCGATTGGGAGCTAGCCAAGTATGCCCTGGTCGCCTGGGTCGATGACTTGTTGATCGAAGCGGCTTGGGACGGCAGCAATTGGTGGGAACAGAACCGGTTGGAGTTTCAGATCTTCAAAAGCACCAGCGCGTTTTCCAAGTTTTACGAACAGAGTCAAAAGGCGACCGAGTTGCCTCAGAAGGACGCGTTGGAAGTGTTTTACGTTTGCGTCGTGTTGGGGTTTCGCGGGCTTTACGCAGACCCCGAAGCGACCGCCCAACACGAACACTTCGGCGTGCCGGCTTCGCTGGATGAATGGGCCCGCCGGACCGGTATGGCGATTCAATTAGGGCAGGGCCGTCCGCCGATCCTGGAACAAGGTCGTCCCGGCCAAGGGGCACCGCCGCTGGAGGGAAAGTACTTGTTGATCAGTTCGGTGATCTGCTGCGTGCTGTTGGCCGCGGTCGCCGTCGGAATCGGAAAAATGTTGGTGTGGCCATGAGTGTCGAGAGGAGGCGATAAAGATGGGCAGCGCGATACGCAGTTTTGTCGATGCGGTCTTGTACCCGTTTCGTCTGTTGGCGCGGATTCCCAGCAGCGTCATCAGTTCGCCCAAACGCATCCTGGGGCTGTCGCTGCAGGCGCGGGCCGCATGGTTGCTGTTCTTCGGGTTGCTGATCGTCGCCATCGTTTGGGCGATCATTCGTTTTTACACCGACCAGACCGAACAGAAGGCCAGCTTCTACTGGCGTGAGCTTCCGGCGATCTTTGCCCTGGTCGTGGCGATCCCGGTCGTTGTTTGGTTTGCGCTCAAGTTGTGGCTGGAGGGCGAACCGTCGGCGTTTCCCGACATCGACCGCGCCTGGGAAACGGCGCTCGGGGCGATGGAGGAACAATCGATCGATCCGTCCGAGACGCCGATCTTCTTGATCGCCGGCCCGGGGACGGTGGAATCGGTCAACGCGTTCATGGCGACGTCCAACACTCAATTCCCGGTACGCGCTCCGCTGGGTCCGGCACCGATTCACGTGTTCGCCAACCAGCAAGCCATTTACGTGGTGTGCACCGAGTGCTGCCAGTTGAGCAAACTGCTCGGTTCGCCACGGGATTCGACGATCGTGCCCGGACAGATGCCCGGTGCGCCGCAGCCGTTCCAGGCCGATCGCACGATGGACATCAGTTCGATCGGGCAATCCCCCGCCGCGGCGATGCGTCCGCCGATGCCTCCGGCCGCCGGCAACCCGTCGGCTTACTCGGCCGATGTCCGCAATACCATTGCCGGGCTGAACATCCCCGTGCCCCCGCAGAACCAGGGCGCGGACATGCGCGGCACGATGATGGTGGGTGACGTTTCCGGCGGGATCAAAAACCCGATGCAGCCGCAGGGTGGTGGCATCGCCAGCGCGATCCTGACTCCCAGCGATGCCAGCATGGCGACGGCGCGGTTGGCGTACCTGTGCCGGTTGTTTCGGCGCTTGCGTGACCCGCTGTGCCCGATCAACGGCGTGATCGTTTCCACACCGTTCCGTTTTTTGGCCGACGGCTCGCAAGACATGGTCAATCAAATCCTGATCGCCCTCAAGGCCGATTTGGCCTGCCTTCGCGGAGCACTGCGAGTCCGTTGCAGCGTGACCCACGTGGTCGATTCGATGGAACTGGAAACCGGGTTCCGCGAACTGGTGCGACGCGTCGGTGCGGAACGTTCGTCGGTGCAACGTTTCGGCAAAGGATACGGGTTGTGGAATCTGCCCACGGCGCCGCAGTTGGACGCCGTGGTCAAACATGCCTGCGGAGCATTCGAAGACTGGTCGTACCTGCTGTTTCGCGAAGGCGACGGGCTGAGCAAGCCGGGGAACCGACACCTGTATTCGCTGCTGTGCCGAATCCGGTCGACGTTCCAACCGCGGCTGGCCCATTTGATCAAGTCGGCCTACGCGATCAACGCCGCCGGGCCGCACCTGAGCGACAATGAACCGTTGCTGTTTAGCGGTTGCTACTTCGTTGCCAGTGGCGCGATGCCGGATCGCCAAGCGTTTCTCGCCAGCGTGTTCAAGAAGGCGACCAACGAAGAAGAAGAGTTGGAATGGGGCAGCGAAGCATTGGCCGAAGAAGATCGGATGCAGACCGGCGTCCGCATCTTGATGGTCGTCAACGGTGCCTTGGTCGCGACGATCGTGGGACTATTGATCTGGTACTTTAACGCAGAGTAAACGAGCGTCCGATGTCAGCCCAGCCTTCACCGTCGCGCGGGACCTACACGCGTTACCGCGATGACGATGACGCATCACGCGGCGCCCAGGGGCGGCCCCAGGGCCAAAAGGGACTGACACCGACGCAGAATCAGCAGCTGCTACAAGAGGTGTTGGGCGAGACGCTCGTGCGGAATCAAGAGAATTCCCAGCAGTTGCTCGAAACGCTCCGCAGGTTCCGCATTCGCCATCAGGATCATGCGATCGATCCGGGGCTGTTCGTCTTGATCGCCAAGGCGGTCCTGAAGCATCGCCTGGGGGTGCGGTCGCGCCAGCTACCGGCAGAGCTGTATGACGAAGTCGGCGGGGCGTTGTGGTCCAATGAACAAAGTCGTCGTCGCATCGAGCGGTTATGGAACTCTTTAGGAGCGGAATCGTGAACGCCCAATCGAGCGATGAATCATCCGCCGGTGGAGAATCGCCGGCCGATTTGATCAACGAAGCCCAGGGGTTGGTGCATTCGCTGGCGATGCGTGTGCACCGCTCGCTGCCGATCCCGATGGATCTGGACGATTTGATCGCCTATGGCCAGTTGGGTTTGGCCGAAGCGGCCCAGAAATTCGACCCCGACTGCGGCACCCGCTTCACCACGTTCGCCTACTACCGTGTCCGGGGGGCGATCTACGACGGGGTGTCCAAGATGAATTGGACCAGCCGCGCGCGGTTGCGGCGATTGCGATTTCGCGACATGGCCGAGGACGTGTTGCGCAGTGAATCTTCCCAGGGAGAAAACGCTGACGAAAAATCCAATTCCAGCGAGGATGCCGATTGGTTGGGCAAGATGACCGAGCGGTTGGCGATCGTCTATCTGGCCAGCGGTGATGAAGATTCCGAATCGAACGTCTTGGCCCAGGCGGCCGACCAGCATGAGATCCCCAGCAAGGTCGTTGCAAACCGCGAAATGCAAACAACGCTACGCAAATTGGTCGATGAGCTGCCCAACGACGCAAAACGATTGATCTCGACGATCTATTTCGAGGGTTTTTCGCTGACCGAAGCTGCCGAACGCGTTGGGATCAGCAAGAGTTGGGCGAGTCGTATCCATGCGAAGAGTTTGGACCAAATGGCACAAAGTCTGCGCCGCAGTGGTAACGATTGACTGCGTTCTCCGCTAACCGAGTAGAAACCTTCACCGTTACGGCATCGAGAGTCCATCATGGCATCCGAACCGACACTTGATTTTGATCAGCTGATCGCTCCGATTTCAGACGATTCGCCGAGCGGGCAGTATTTGCGTCGCAGCGATTTCGAGCGGTTTCAGCGGGCCAAGGACGCCCGGGCCGAAGCGGTCAATGCGGAACGAAAGATCCGCGAGTTCGCGATGTACGACGAAGACGAACTGGCCGCGCTGCAGGAGCAGGGGCAGGCGGTCGAAGTCCCCAGCGCGCCGGATTGGCGGGTCGTGCTGGACCAATGTGTCGACATCATCGCCAACCATTCCAAAGACCTGTGGGTCGCCTCGTGGCTGATCGAGGCCAACACGCGACGCAACGGCTATGCCGGCGCGCGGGACGGGTTTCGATTGGTCAACAAGATTTGCGAGACGTTTTGGGAGGGGATTTACCCGCCGCACGACGAGGATGACGGATACCTGGACACCGTTTCCCAGATCACCAGTCTGAACGGCCTGGAGGGAGCGGGGACCTTGATCGCGCCGTTGGAGGAGATCCCGCTGCTGCCCGGATACGGCGCGCTGACCTTTGCGGCCTATCGCGAAGCGACCACCGGCGGCGGTGGCGGGGAGGTCACCGAAGGGGACTTTGACAACGCGGTCCGCCAAATCGACCTGGACCAATTGCGACAACACGAGGAAGACATCGCCGAGGCGATCGAGGCCTTTAAAGAATTGACGGCGACGCTGGAAGACAAGTGCCGTGTCGATGGAGACGAAGAGGACCATACGCCACCGAGCAGCCAGATCCGACGCACCTTGGAATCGATTCAGCAAGCGTTTTCCAACCTGACGCGAAACCTGTTGTCCGGCGATTCCGATGCCGGTGGTGAAGGGGACGCGGAGGCGTCGGCGACGGGGCTGACTTCCAACGCCGCACCTCAGGTCGATCTGGCACAGGCCCAGGTTAACAACCGCGAGGATGCGTTTCGGATGTTGATGAAGGCCAGCGAGTTCTTCCGCAAGACCGAGCCGCATTCGCCGGTCAGCTACATGTTGCAGCAAACCGTCGAGTTCGGACGCATGGACTTGCCCACGTTGCTGCAAAAATTAATCCAAGACTCGAGTGTTCTTCGAAACCTGTCCGAGCGGACGGGGATTCCGGTCAAGGACGATGAATACGATGAGGATTGAAACCGTTTTTCACTGGTTTCTTGTCACCCGGTCGGCTGGTGAAGCTTGCCTGGGGGGGACCGGTGACTTAAAACCGAATGATACCGGGGCTCGTGCTCGAGCTTACAAATCGCGCGTCTGGAGATGATGAGATGGCCGAAAGCCAACAACAAAAGTTGAACCGTGTTCGCAAGCCTCGTGTTCACATCACCTATGAGGTGGAAACCGAAGGTGCACAGGTCGTCAAAGAGTTGCCCTTTGTGGTCGGCGTGATGGGCGATTTTTCGGGTGACCCGACGACCAAGTTGAAGCCGTTGAAGGATCGCAAGTTCATCCAGATCGACCGCGACAACTTCAACGACGTGCTGCAACGGATGACACCGGGATTGAACATGCGCGTCGAAAACACGCTGGCCGGCGATGGCAGCGAAATGTCGGTCAACTTGGACTTCAAATCGATGGACGATTTCGAACCGGCGAACATCGTCGACAAAGTCGATCCGCTGAAGAAGTTGATGGAAACTCGCGACAAGCTCCGCGACTTGGCCACCAAGATTGATCGCAGCGACGACCTGGAAAACGTGCTGGAGCAAGTGCTCAAAAACAGCGATCAACTGAAACAGCTATCCGGCGAGCTTGGCGTCGACGCCGACGAGCCGGCGGCAGAATAGAAACCGCCCCCCCCTCGTCGTTCAATCCATTCTGAATCAATCCCCCGATGTGAGGAGTCAACTTGCCATGAGTGCCGGTGAAACTGAAGGCCAAGCGGAACAGCAGGCAACGACCGAAACCGAAGAGAGTGTCAGTCTGTTGGAAACCGCGATCGCGGCGACCAAAAAAACAGAGCGTTCGCGCGCCGAAGAGCTGATCAAAACGCTGACCGAAGAAGCCCTGAAGGGGACCGTCACGTTTGACAAGGACGTCATGCGATCGATCAACGCCGCGATCGCGGGCATCGATGCCAAAATGAGCACCCAGCTCGCCGCCATCATGCACAACGAAAAGTTCCAAAAACTGGAAGGCTCCTGGCGTGGGCTGCACCACCTGGTGATGAACAGCGAAACCGGCGAGTCGTTAAAGATCCGCGTGCTCAACTGCGGCAAACGCGAGTTGTTCAAGGACATGGACCGCGCGGTCGAATTCGACCAAAGCCAGCTGTTCAAAAAGCTTTACGAAGACGAATTCGGGACCCCCGGCGGTGCGCCCTACGGCGCCTTGATCGGCGATTACGAATTCACCAATCACCCCGAAGACGTCGACCTGCTGACCAACATCAGCGGCGTCGCCGCATCGGCGTTCTGTCCGTTCATCAGCGCGACCGCGCCGCAGTTGTTCGGCTTCGACGAATGGACCGAACTGTCCAAACCGCGTGATTTGGCGCGGATCTTCGAGTCGGCCGAATACACCAAATGGAAAAGCTTCCGCGAAAGCGAAGACAGCCGCTTCTGCGTGTTGACGATGCCGCGAACGCTGGCCCGGTTGCCCTATGGTGCCAACACCAAGACCATCGACGAATTCGCGTACGAAGAAGTGCCGGTCGGCAAGAAGGGCGAATCCATCCACGTCGAACACGACGAGTTCTGCTGGATGAACACGGCCTACGTCATGGGCGCGAAACTGACCGATGCCTTCGCCAAAACCGGTTTCTGCACGACCATCCGCGGCGTGGAAAACGGCGGCAAGGTCGAAGGCTTGCCGTCCTATATCTTCAAAGCCGATGACGGTGACATGGACTTGAAGTGCCCGACGGAAATCGCGATCACCGACCGACGCGAAAAAGAACTCAGCGATCTGGGCTTCCTGCCACTGTGTCACTTCAAGAACACCGATTACTCGGTCTTCTTCGGCGCCCAGACGACCCAGAAACCCAAGTTGTACGATCGCCCCGAAGCGACGGCCAACGCCGCGATCAGTGCTCGACTGCCCTACATCATGGCGACCAGCCGGTTCTCGCACTACTTGAAGGTCCTCGGGCGAGATAAGATCGGATCGTTCATGGAAGCCAGCGACTGCGAAGCGTGGCTGGACCGGTGGATTCACAACTACGTCACCAGCGACCCCAATCCGCCCTCGGACGTGCGGGCACGCTACCCTCTGGCCGAAGCGAGAGTCGAAGTCAAGGAAATCCCGGGCAAACCGGGTTCCTACAACGCGGTCGCCTGGATGAGACCCTGGTTGCAGATGGAAGAATTGACAACCAGCATGCGAATGGTCGCCAGTATCCCGAAGCTGGGTTAAGACGCAGGTCAGGCTGTGCCTGACAGTCCTTTGACGTAGCTACGCTCGAATCGAGTGTGGAGACCATGGAAGATCCACCTTCTGGCGAAGGTAGCTACGTTAGAAGGTTCGTCCACCACCATTGCCACGAGCATGCCACGATGTCGCCTGCCCAGTTCCGCTCCGATGGATCGCCCCTCACCGAAGTGCTCGCGGAGTCGCTGCTGGAGCAAGTCTTGTCAGCCGGTGTGGCGGAGTCGGACCAGACAACGGCTCGGGCGCCGTCCCGGCCCAATCATTCAGCGCCAGCCCCGCTGCACCAGTTTCTAGCCGCGACGGGTGTCGAGCAGGCGCTCGAGTGCTGGTTCGGCAAGCATTGGAGCCGGGATGCACGATTACGGGACAAGCAATCGCTGCTCGCCCGATTGGCAGCCGACATCGCCGAGATCGATCGGTTGCTCAACGACCAGATCAACGCGATCTTGCATCACCCCAAGTTCCAGCGACTGGAATCCTCCTGGCGCGGGCTGGCATTCTTGGTTCGGCGGGCGGACATCGAAAGCGATCCGATGATCAAGGTGCGGGTGCTGTCGGCTCGCTGGAAAGAACTGGAAAAAGACTTTGAACGCAACGTCGAATTCGACCAGAGTGCGTTGTTCAAGAAGGTCTACGAAGAAGAATTGGGCATGCCGGGAGGGGAACCCTTCGGAGTCCTGATCGGGGACTACGACATCCATCCACGCGTTTCGGCAGAACATCCGACCGATGATTTGTCGATCCTGCGAGCACTCTCGGGCGTCGCAGCCAGTTCGTTTTGTCCCGTGCTGCTGGCGGCCAGTCCGGAACTGTTGGATCTGGAAAGTTTTACCGAGCTGCAGGTCACGCGCGATCATGAGTCACGCCTGTCGCGGCCGGACTACCTGAAATGGAATGCGCTCCGCGACGACGAGGACGCTCGCTTCATCGGGATGGTGTTGCCCCGGATTCTGATGCGGGGGCCCTACGAGGACGACGGCAGCCGCGTGGATCGATTCGTGTTCCGCGAAGACGTCTTCAGCCCCGGAGGAAGGCATTACTTGTGGGGAAATCCGGGTTATGCCTATGCATCGGTCTTGATGCGTTCGTTCGCGACCAGCGGTTGGTTGGCGGACATCCGCGGGCTGCGTCAAGATTTCGAAGGCGGCGGATTGGTGTCGGATTTACCGGCGCTCAGCTTCCCCTCCGACGCCCCCGGCGTGATCCCGCGACCGATGACCGAAATCGCCGTCACCGATTCGCTGGAACGGCAACTCAGCGATCTGGGCTTGCTGCCGATTTGCGACTGCAAAGACACACCGATGGCGGTGTTTGCCAGCGGACAATCGCTGCAACGCCCTAAAAAGTACGACACCGCGGACGCAAACACCAATGCGAAAATCAGCGCCATGCTGCCGTACATGTTGACGGTCTCCCGCTTCGCCCACTACATCAAGGTGATCGGCCGGACGAAAATGGGATCGTTCACCACCGCGGAAGAACTGCAACGCCTGCTACACGATTGGATCATCGAATATGTCACCGCCGATCGCGAAGCAAGCGCCGATGTCAAAAGTCGCAAACCGCTTCGCGAAGCCAGCATCACGGTCCAGCCCGACCCCGGTAAACCGGGCTCGTTTTACTGTATCATGCGTTTGGCGCCACATTACGAACTCGATGAAATGGTCGGCAGTGTGCGGCTGCAAACGCGAATCGGACGTTCGTAGCTGGATAGCGCCACATTCCACAAGAAACATAGTGAATCGCCGGTCGAACGTAGCTACCTTCGCCAGAAGGTGGATCCCCGGGGTTTTCCACGCTCTGGTGAGCGTAGCTACGTCAAAGTGACTCTGTCCAGCCGACCTCCGATTAATCTCCGACACCCAATTCCCTCACTTTTGCTCACCGTCAATCAGAGGCATTCAACCATGACAAACACTCCGATGGAGCTGTACGAAGCGGGACGGCTGAGCGAGGCGGTGGACGCGTCACTGGCGATGGTGAAAGCCAAGCCGGCCGACGTGGGACTGCGGTTTCAACTCGCCGAACTGTCCTGTATCGCCGGGAACCTCGATCGCGCCGACAAGCAACTTGACACCGTGTCGAACCAGGACGCCCAGGCGGCCATCGGCGCGGCGTTGCTGAGACAACTGGTGCGTGCCGAACTGGCCCGTCGCGAGTGCTTTTTCAAAGGCCGCGTGCCGGAGTTCCTGGGGGAACCGTCGGAAAAGCTCAAAGCCCACCTGCAAGCGTTGACCTTGTATCGATCCGGCGACGTCCCCGGTGCCGCGGCGGCCATCGAACCGCTGGTCGAAACGGCTAATTTGAACCAACCGGTCCAGGTCAATGACAAGCAGGTCGATGACCTTCGCGATTTAGATGACCTGTTGTCCCCGGTCCTGGAGGTCCACACGACGACCGGCAAATATTTTTGGGTCGATTGGAACCAGATCCTGGATTTGGAAATCCATCCGCCCAAACGCCCCTTCGATCTGCTCTGGCGACAAGCGTCGTTGTCGATCGAATCGGGACCCGACGGCGAAGTGTACCTGCCGGCCATTTATCTGGAACCGGAAGAAGACGGCCCGACCGACGCCAATCTGCAACTCGGTCGCGGCACCGATTGGGTGGATTCGGGCCAGGGGATCGTTCGTGGACGCGGCCAAAAAATGCTGCTGGTCGGCGACCAGGACATGCCGATGTTGGAACTGCAATCGATCCGGCGTGGTGAGTAAATGTCGCGTGTCCCCAATGACCGCCCCCTGATCCCCAGCGTGCTCGATCGGCTGATCGATTGGGAGCCCCACAACCGGACCGAAGCGCCGATGAACCGGACGCAGGTGTTGCAGCAGATGAAAGAGAGCGTGGGCCGCGATCTGCAATCATTGTTGAACACACGCTGTCGCGCCACCAGTTGGCCCGATGACCTGAAGGAACTGGATCGTTCGCTGTTCGCATACGGCATTCCCGACTGCGTCGGCATCAATACCGGATCGCGGGAACAGCAAGAGATGCTGCGTCGCATGATCTTGCGGTCGATCGAAACCTTTGAACCTCGCTTGATCAACATTCAGGTCCGGCTGGCCGACACCAGCGACCCGACCGATCGGGCACTGCGGTTTCGAATCGACGCGATGTTGAAAGTCGACCCCGCTCCCGAGCCGGTGATTTATGACAGTAAACTGGATGCGACCAGTGGGGATTTTTCCGTGCGTGGAGTTCGCCGATGACGGATCGATTGCTGCCTTATTACAACCAGGAACTTCAATACCTGCGCCGCTTCGGTTCCGAGTTCGCCCAGGAGCATCCCAAGATCGCCGCCCGGCTTCGGCTCGGCGACGACCTGAGCGAAGACCCCCACGTCTCGCGGATCATTGAATCGTTCGCGTTGCTGTCGGCGCGGACGCGGCTGAAACTGGACGACGACTTCCCCGAAATCACGCACGCGATGCTTGGCGTGCTGTATCCGCACTACCTGTCGCCGATCCCGTCGACCGCGGTCGTGCAGTTTGCGCTCGATCCCCGACAGGCGGAACTGGTCGGCGGATACACGATTCCGGCCGGGGAAGGCGTTGAAACCGAGTCGACCGAAGACGGTGCGTGCCAGTACCGGACCGTGTACCCGGTCACGCTGTTTCCCTACAAGGTCGCGACGGCCGCCTACAAGGGACAGCCCTTCCAGTCGCCCCCATCGCCGCTGTTGCCCAAGGCCGAATCGGTTTTGCACGTGCAACTAAAGAGCTTTCGTGAAGCGATTGCGTTCGAAACGATGGAGATGACGTCGCTGCGGTTCTTCATTCGCGGGATCTCTCACGCCGCTATGGATTTCTACGAATTGATTCATAACGATTCGATCGAAGTCCTGCTGGCCCGTTCCCCCACCGATCCCAAACCGATCCGATTATCGGCCGATTCGATCTACCCGATCGGGTTTGAAACCGACGAATGCATTTTTCCGCCGCAACCGAGAACATTCAGCGGTTACCGATTGTTGTCGGAATACTTCGCGGCGCCTGAAAAGTTCATGTTCTTCGACATCCGTGGCATTTCGAAAGAGGACCTTCAGGGTTTTGGCGGATCGCTGCACTTGTACGTGTTGATGAAACGCCATGTCGGTGCGGTGGAACAGTTCGTCGAACCGGAAACGATTCGGATCGGATGTACCCCGATGGTCAATCTGTTCGAACAACGTTGCGAACCGATTCGGGTCACGCATGCGATGCCGGAGTATCGCGTGATTCCCGATGCTCGCCAGCCGCGCGCCTTTGAAGTCCACAACATCACCAGCGTCACGGCGATCGATTCCAACCGCGACGAAAAGGTTTATCACCCGTTTTACTCGGTCCGGCACGCCGGGGAACAACGACTGCGGCGCGGATTTTATCACCTGCATCGGCGTCGATCCGGGCAGAGCGGTGGTGCCAAGGATCTGGCGACCGAAGTGTATTTGTCGCTGGTCGATCTGGATTTCCAGCCTGATCAAACCGATGGAACTGTGCTGGACGTGCGGGCGCTTTGCACCAGCCGGAATCTGCCGCAACGATTGGAGTTTGGCGGAGGCCGTCCGAAATTGCAGTTGGTCCATGGCGGACCGCTGGAGCCGCCCAAATGTGTCACGCAGCCCCGCATCACGCTGCGACCGCCGCTGGAGAAAGGCACCTATTGGCGGATGATCAGCCATTTGTCGCTCGGGCACGTGTCGCTGTTTGACGCCGACGAAGGAGCCACGGCACTGCGAGAGATTCTGGGGCTGTACGACTACATCGGCAAAGGCGACTCGCAGCAACGCATCGATTCGATTCGCTCGGTCAAGTGCAGCCCCGGCGTGGCGCGGTGTCAAAACCCGTCCGGCGGATCAACCCTTTGCCGCGGTTTGGACCTGGAGATCGTGATCGACGAAGAACGCTTGAGCAGCGGCGGAGCGTATCTGTTGGGCATGGTGCTTGAGCGGTTCTTGTCCCTGTACGCTTCGATCAATTCATTCACCCGAACCTCGCTACGAAGTAGCTTGCGAGAGCAAGAGGTTGCCCGATGGCCGGCGCGATCCGGAAGACAGACGTTTCTGTAAAACAGCGGCTTGTCGATGAGCCCTATGAGTTCAGTTTCTTTCAGGCCGTTCGGTTGTTGCTGACCGGTGCGCTGTCGCGCATGGATCACGACTTGTCGCTGGGGCGAGGTCCCCGCCGCGGCCGCCTGGGAACGGTCAGCAACATCTCCGAAGAAGCCGTGCGGTTCCGGTCGGATGTATCGCTCGGTTTTTCCCCCAGTGAGATCGTGGCGCTGCAACCCCGGCAAACAGAGGACGACGATTCCGTCGAAACGACCAGGCAACCGTGGGAGATGCAAGTCGCGTTTTGGGGGCTGATCGGTCCGGCCGGCGCGCTGCCGAATCATTACACCCAGCTGGTGATCGATCGGGTTCACAACAAAGACACCGCGATGCGGGACTTCTTTGACATCTTTTCGCACCGTCAGTTGTCGTTCTTCTACCGGGCGTGGGAAAAGTACTTCTTGCCCGCGGGATTCGAGAATGCGATTCATGACTCGCGTCCCGAATCCGACCTGATTCGCGAAGCCCTGTTATCGATCGTCGGACGTGGGACCAAACAGGTTCGCAATCGTTTGGAATCCTCCGACGACGCCTGCGTCTACTACGGCGGCCAGTTCGTCGATCGGCCGACGGCCGAGTCGCTGCGTGAGATGGTGTCCGATTACTTGCAGTTGCCCGCCAAGGTGCTGTCACTGTTCGGGCAATGGCTGGTGTTGCCGATCCCCGAGCGATCACGGCTGGGGCGGCTGGACGGACACTGCCAAATGGGCGTCGACACGATCATGGGCGACCGGACTTGGGACCCCAGTTCAAAGTTTCGTATTCAGATCGGACCGGTCACCTGGCAGCAGTTCGAAAGTTTGATGCCGACCGGGCATTCGTTGGTGCGGATCTGTCAATTCATCCGCAGCTATGTCGGGCTGGAATTCGATTTCGACCTGCAAGTCATCTTGCTCGCGGACGAAATTCCGGTCTGTGAATTGCCTTCGGAATCCTCGTTCACCGGGCCAGACGAATCGACCCAAGTCAAACCTTACCTGGGCTGGAACACTTGGCTTTGCAGCAAACCACCGGTGCATGACAGCGACGACGCGGTTTTTCACCACGACGGTGCGCCGACACGCTAGAACATATGATGTCTCCCTCTCTGTCCTTCGACGCTTGACTGAACCATGGCACAAATCAACCTGAAAGAACTCGTCGGAAAACTCAACGACACTTGCCGTGGCGCCCTCGAAGCGGCGGCTGGACTGTGTCTGTCGCGAACCAATTACAACATCGAAATCGAGCACTGGTTGCTCAAGTTGGCCGAGAACGAGAAATCCGACTTTACGATCGCTTGTAAGGCATCGGGCGTCGATGTCGGTGCACTCGCGGCCGACCTGAACAAAGCGATCGACAAGTTTAAGACCGGCAACGGTCGCCCGCCCGCATTGTCTCCTAACGTCGTGGACCTGATTCGCGAAGCCTGGTTGTTCGGTTCGGTCGATCACGGCGTCGCCAAAGTCCGCTCGGGACACCTGCTGGTCGCGCTGTTGACCTCCACGACGCTGCGACCGCTGGCCCGCGACGCATCGGACGAGTTCGATGAAATCAACGGCGATGCGATCATTCAAGATTTCGGCACGCTGCTGGCCGACAGCGAAGAGTCCCAGGTCCCGATGGCGGCCGGCGCGGCCGCACCTCGTCAAGCGACCGACCCGACCAAGCCGTCCGCCGGACCGACGAAAACGCCCTCGCTGGACCAGTTCACGATCGATTTGACCAGCCGCGCCGAAGCCGGACAGATCGACCCGGTGCTGGGACGCGATCCCGAAATCCGCCAAATCATCGATATCCTGACCCGCCGACGACAGAACAATCCCATTCTGACCGGTGAAGCGGGGGTCGGCAAAACGGCAGTCGTCGAGGGGTTCGCCCTGCGGGTCGCCGCCGGCGATGTCCCCGAATCGATCCGCAACGTTCGCATCCGCACCTTGGACCTTGGGCTGTTGCAAGCCGGTGCGGGAATGAAGGGCGAGTTCGAGAATCGGCTGCGCGGGGTGATCGACGAAGTCAAAGGCTCTCCGACACCGATCATCTTGTTCATCGACGAAGCCCACACCATGATCGGCGCCGGCGGACAGGCCGGGCAAGGCGACGCGGCCAACCTGCTCAAACCCGCGCTCGCTCGGGGGGAATTGCGCACCGTCGCCGCGACGACCTGGGCGGAATACAAAAAATACTTCGAAAAAGACGCCGCACTCGCACGACGATTTCAAGTCGTCAAGGTCGATGAACCCGACGAACCGACGGCAGTCGAAATGATGCGTGGTTTGGTCGACACGCTGGAAAGCCACCACCACGTCCGGATCATGAACGACGCCGTCGTCGAGGCCGTCAAGCTGTCCAATCGCTACATCACCGGACGCCAGCTGCCCGACAAATCGGTCAGCTTGCTGGACACCGCGTGTGCGCGGATCCAATTGAGCCAATCGGCGACGCCGCCCGCGATCGAAGACGCCACCCGCCGCCGCGACCAACTGGACGTATCACTACGCATCCTCCGCCGCGAAGAACAAACCGGAATGGACCACTCTGATGACATCACAGCCGCCGAAGAAGCCAAGGCCGCGGTGGAGGAACAGCTCGTCGCGCTCAACGAGCAATGGGAAACCGAAAAAGAGCTGCTGGCCAAAATCATTGACCTCCGCAAGCGATTGGATAAAGACTCGCCCGAACGGTGGAAGGCGGAACAGAATCAGGAATCACCCGCGGATGCGACGAAGGAAAAGAACGCCGCCGCCAAGGATGCGAAACCCGCCGAAAAAGTACCGGACAAAGCGGCCGGAGAAGAGCCTGCACCGCCGACCGAAGAGCAGCTTCAGGCGTGGCGAAAGGAACTGGTGGCCTTGGAAAAGGAACTCAAAAAGGTGCAAGGAGAAACACCATTGCTGTTTCCCTGTGTCGATTCCAGTGCGATCGCGGAAACCGTCGCCGCCTGGACCGGCATCCCCGTCGGGCGGATGGTCAGCAACGAAATCAATACCGTGCTGAACCTGAAAGATCTGATGGAGGAATCCATCGTCGGACAATCACACGCGCTCGATCGGATCGCCCAGAGCATTCGCACCAGCCGAGCCCAGTTGCGTGACCCCCGCATGCCCATCGGCGTGTTCCTGTTGGCGGGTACCAGCGGCGTCGGCAAGACCGAAACGGCAATCACGCTGGCCAACCTGCTGTACGGCGGCGAGCAAAACATGACCACGATCAACATGTCGGAATTCAAAGAGGAACACAAGGTTTCGCTGTTGATGGGATCGCCTCCCGGCTACGTCGGTTATGGCGAAGGCGGTGTGCTGACCGAAGCGGTGCGCCGCAAGCCGTATTCGGTCGTGCTGTTGGACGAAGTCGAAAAGGCGCACCCCGGAGTCCAAGACATCTTTTATCAAGTCTTCGATAAAGGCAGCATGAAAGATGGCGAAGGGCGCGACATCGATTTCAAAAACACCGTCATCATCATGACCACCAATGCCGGGACGAACCTGATCAAGAGCCTGTGCGCCGACGATGAAACGATGCCCGATGCCGACGGTTTCTTGGAAGCCGTTTTCCCCGAGTTACTGAAGACGTTCAAACCGGCATTCCTGGGACGAACGAGCGTGATCCCGTACTACCCCCTCAGCGACGACGTGATGAGCAAGATCGTGCGGCTCAAGCTGGGCAAGGTGCAACGTCGCGTGGCCGACAGCTATGGTGCACGGTTCACGTACACCGACGCGGTCGTCGACGGCATCCGCGCCCGCTGCACCGAAGTCGACACGGGGGCTCGCAACGTCGATCACATCCTGAACAAGTCCCTGCTACCGGAACTGTCTTCGCAAGTCCTGTCCAGTTTGGCCACCAGTGCATCGATCGCCGAGATCGAGATCGACATGAAAGACGATGAATTCGTCTACAACGTCGTCAGCGAAGACCCGCCCGCGTAATCGTAGCGGAAGCCGCCAAGGCTATCGGCCACCGACTTAGACGCTCCCCCGAGACTTGACCGTGGGCAAATCAGAATTTGAAGAGCTGTGCGATCGCTTTGAAGCATCGTGGCGTGACGGCCATCCATTACCAATTGAGTCGCTGTTGGCCGAGTTGAAGACGGGTGACCGAGTCCAATTGCTGCGATCACTTTTGGACATCGAATTGGAATATCGCTTCAAGAGTCACCAACCGCCGTCGACGGTGGAATACGAAGCTCGATTTTCAGATCAACAAGAAGTGGTCGCCAAGGCATTCACTTCCGTTAGGAAGCGGCTTCGGTCATCGACCTTTGACGAATTGCCTGAAACGGCGTTCGCGTCGAAAGACATCGCGAATTCAAAAGAAATCGAGCTTCTAACGCGTGTCGGTCCGTACAAGATTCTGCAGCCCCTGGGGCGTGGCGGAATGGGACAAGTCTTTTTGGCCGAGCAGACCGAACCAGTTATCCGTCGCGTCGCAGTCAAGGTCATCAACACCGACACACCAACGAAAGAAATTCTGGCTCGTTTTGAGGCCGAGCGGCAAGCCCTTGCGATGATGGAGCATCAACACATTGCAAAAGTGTTTGACGCCGGTGTTACGAATACCGGTCGGCCGTACTTTGTCATGGAGTGGGTCAAGGGGGTCCCGATCTCGGAACACTGCGACAAGAACAAACTTTCGCCCGAAGATCGATTGGAACTCTTTGTTCAAACTTGTCGCGCCATCCAGCACGCTCATGCAAAAGGGATCGTGCATCGGGATATCAAGCCGTCGAACGTGTTGGTGACGCTGGATGATGGAAAGCCGACGGTCAAAGTCATTGATTTCGGTTTGGCCAAAGCAATGCACGCAGCGACCCGACTAACCGACCGAACGCTGTTCACTCAACACGGCCAAATTGTGGGGACGCTTGCTTACATGAGTCCCGAGCAAGCTGAGTTGAGCTCTCTGGATATTGACACGCGGACGGATGTCTATTCTCTGGGGGTGGTTCTTTACGAACTTTTGACCGGTTCCACCCCGATTACTGCGGACGAAATCCGCTGCAACGCCTTTGACCGCATCTTGGCTTTGATCCGAGAAGCGGATCCTCCTCGTCCCAGCATTCGGCTGAGCGATTCGGGGGATGCCCTCACGGGGATATCCCAACAGCGTCGAACGGATCCACGACGATTGACCGTTATTCTTAAGGGCGATCTCGACTGGATCGCATTGAAGGCCTTGGAGAAAGATAGAAATCGGAGGTACGACACTGCGGCGGCTTTGGCCGATGATGTTCAGCGTTTCCTAAAGAATGAAGCAATCGAAGCGAGGCCTCCGAGCTTCAAATACCAGCTTCAGAAGTCTTTCCGCAAACACCGAGTGAGATACCTAGCAGCCAGTACGATGCTTTGTTTGCTGTTGGCTGGGTTGGCCGGCACGGGGACCATGTGGCATCTCGCACGCGAAAACTATCGACAGGCAAAAGCCAACGAACGCCGAGCCATCGAACAGGGAAATCGGGCAGACGCGGAGGCGGAGCAAAAAAGGCTGGAGGCGAATCGGGCAAATGAAAATGAGGAGCTTGCAAAAGCGGAGGCTGCCGCAGCAAAGTTTCAACTGGCCAATGCCCGTTGGGATGCCGGACGAGCCGGGGAGGCGCGACGTGTGTTGCATCAGATTCCCGCTGAATACCGAGACAACTTCGAATGGCACTACTGCAACAGGCGATTTCGAGGTAGTGAAGTATCACTGTACGGCCACACCAGCCCCGTGCTGTCGGCATGCTACAGCCCCAACGGCGAACGAATTGTTTCCGGATCGAGGAATGAATTGATCATTTGGGATGCGATCACCGGAAAGTCTCTGATTCGTCGCGAGGGGGCAAGTGTCAGCGTTTCCTGCAGCCCAGATGGACGACGGATTGCTTCGATTTCAGGTGACGGGGTAATCTCGATCTGGAACCTCAATTCTTCTGACGGAGAACGTTTTTAAGAGCAGTGGGACAAAGCAGAACAAATTGAGATCAAGACGCTCAGCAAGTTCTTTCGAGGCAATCCCTGTGTGCAATTCAGTCCGGATGGGAAGTACTTGGCAGCGAACAACATTAACGACGGAATCACCATATGGAGTGCCGATACGGGGGAAGAATTCGCAAGGTTCGGCGGACAAGACGCGGGGATGAAAGACCTGTTCAATGTCGCCTACAGTCACTACGTTGGGTTCAGCCCCGAGGGAAAATACATCGCACTGGCTAACTCCAATGGACTAAAGCTGTGGAACGCACAAGCAACGAGTGAGGAAGGCACTGTTGAAAGTATTCTTGACGTCCGCGCGGCAACGAACCTGTCTTTCAGTCCAGACGGAACTACCGTGGCGAGTTCGTCAGCCAGGGGAATAAGTCTGTGGAACTTGGTGACGGGAACTGAGCGAACAACGATTCAGTCCGGGGAGACTCGTTCGGTTTCCATCAGTCCAGACGGATCGTTCATCGCCGCGGGAGGCTTCGATGGAGTGATCGGCATTTGGGATGAGAGCGGACATTTGCTGCTGAGATTGCTTGCAGGCCACGACGGACCGGTCAATGGAGTTTGCTTCAGTCCGCATGGCCACCGCCTCCTTTCTTGGGGACAGGACCAAACGCTGAAGATCTGGAACTCGGTCGGCGGCGACGAGACAGCCGTCGTCATGCGCGATGTCGAATTCAAGACGAATGAGTACTCGCGTGATTTTCAGCCGCATTTAGTTCGCGGCTGCCTTGGTTTCAGCCCCAATAAGCAAGCAATTTCCTTTCTGAGTGACTCGAGCACAATCACAGAGCTCGATCTCAATCAATATGATCTTCGAGAGTTCGAATATCCTAAGACAACGCGCAAACCGCTGGGGCAAATTTGCAAGATTCGTGACCTCGCCTATCGCTCAGACGGTACTTGCGTCGCTGCCACCACCGAGCACACCGGACCGGGACTCAGCTATGTCGTCAAGTGGTGGAACACTCATACAGAAACGGTGCTCGGAAGAGCCGACATCCAACGAAAAAGCGACGTGATGGTAAGATTGAGTCCTCAGGGCTCTCGGATTGCGACAGCGTCAACAGGCGAGGATGGCCTGTTGGTGTGGGATGTCCAAACGGGCAGAAAGTTGAGAGCGTTGGATCGGTCAAAGACTGGCAACGTCTACCAAATGTGTTTTAGCCCGTCGGGCAGCGAGTTAGTCACCATCAACTACGGTTCGATGCGGTTGTGGGATGTCTCATCCGGCAAAGAACTGGTGACCTTTGATGTGCGTTCCATCATCGCGAGTCTGCATCCCTCTTCACCCACATTATTCACCGGTGTTTGTTTCAACGCATCAGGCAACCTTGTTTTGACCGGGGACAATCAGGGGACTCTGGTTGTTTGGGACGCAAAGACTGGGCGTGAACTCGAAACAATCGCGGGGCACAAAACCGCGGTGACAAGTATCGCCTCGGATCATGGTGGCAACCGATTCGCTTCAGCGGATCGCAATGGTTCAATCAAACTCTGGGAGCTAAGGGAAGTCGATCGCGATACCCCGGACTCCGGCGTGGGAATTGGTGGAAGCGAACTGTTGAGCCTTCAAGGTCATCAGGGCGCGGTTACCAGTCTTCATTTTTGCCATGATGGACGGCGACTCGCGTCTTGTGGCGAAGACGAAACCCTGAGGATTTGGGATGCGACACCGATCGCGGGGGCGAATCTCCCAAACAGTGCACTTGCCTACAGATCTCACATTGGCCGCCCGCGAGCGTCGTGGCACCAGCAACGCTGTGATGAAATACTCGAAGAAAGTGATGAAGGACTCGAAGCGGAAGAATGGTTTGCAATAGCGTTCCACAGTGCATGGATATGCAAGATGCGTCCCACGTCAGCTGAGGCAAGAGATCGCTTGCGCAGTGCTCATCAACATCTAGTCTTCCTGAGTGTCTTGCCGCCGGGCGTTAAAGAGGTGTTGGCGCTACCTGATCTTTAAGTATCGTGGCGATCCGAAAACGGTACAACCCGCCCCCCCACCAGCACGAGAAAATCCTGTCATGCGAATCCCAGCGATCGACGAAAGAATGGCACGAATACGGCACCTGCATTTTCGGGCAGCTAAACACTGCGTCATCGCGTCGATCACTTTGTTCCTTGTTGCTGCCGCACAGGCAAATGCGCAAGATCCCAGCACTCGGGTTTGGCGCGACGTCACCGGGAAATTCTCAGTGACGGCGGAATTGCTTGGTTCGGACAACGGCGAGGTGAAGCTGCGTTTGAAGGATGGGAAAGACATCTCTGTGCCCATCGAACGATTGAGCGCTCAAGATCGAGCTTTTTTGGCGGGATCCACGCCGCGGACAAAACGCACGCCCGTCGCAACCAACATCGCAATTGCAAAAAGACTCCTAGCAGCTCCGTTGCCGTCCGCGGAAATCGGACTCACCGAACTCCAGCAGTTACTACCAATCCCTGTGTTCCTCGACATCCGTGCAATGGAAAGCATCGGGTTTGGTACCGAGACGCAGGTGAATCTCGCCAAGGGGCACGCAAGCCTTCAAGACCAATTGGATGATGCGCTCAATGGCCTCGATTTGTCGTGGTGCACGACTCAGACCGCGCTCGTGTTGACTTCCAAGGAAGCACTCGAAAGACGCTTCGCTGACACAAGGTTCTATCGCATACCGACGCCACGAGGGCGGGGCGGGGCGGGACCTCTTTTTGACCGCGACGCAGTCATCCAACAACTCAGTCAAAGGGTATCTCCGCAAAGCTGGGAGCATCTGGGTGGCCGAGGCACGGTGAATGCAATTCCCTACTTCGTTGATAAATATGTCATCACACAATCTCCCGATGTCCACCGCCAGCTCGCAAAGACACTGAAGATCAAATCGATGCCAAATGTATACAAGCATCGCTTGGACTTGACCGCTGTCACCGTGTCCATGGAAACCGCCCCAATCACTGAGATCCTTGACTCGATCAGCCAACAGATCAACGTCCCCATCGAGCCGTCGGCGAAACTCTCTCAAGTGGGACTGGATCTGTCGAAGACTCGATACAAAAGCAGCATTCACCTGGAAAGCGTTTCCGCCAAGGATGCGCTCGACCTCTTGCTCTCGCAGGTGGACTGCACTTGGGTCGAGGACGGCAAAAAGCTCATCGTCATGGATTCGAATGAAGCCGAGAAGACACTCTCCTCAAAACGGTTTGCCGTGAAGCTTCCAGTGCCCGAAACGAGTTCGTTCATCCATCTGCTTACCGAGAGTGTTGCTGCCGACAGTTGGGAAGCATTTGGTGGTCCAGGGACAATCATGCCAACACGAGGACGCGCCGGTCTCTTAGAAATCAAACAGGGCCAGCCTGCGATGCGTGAGGTCGAGCAGTTCATGCTTGAGCTGAATGCAATCCAATAGGACCCCAGATCTACCAAACGTCGTTAAGAAGGTGAGGGGTAGCCGTGGGTTCGGTGCAGAAACAGTGTTGCAAACGAGTTTGACGACTGAGGGGGCCTATTGGTGGAACGGCGACAGTATCCGCTCTACATCCGACTCGCGCTCGTGTCCGCTGCGACCGGAGTCGCGGGGTGGTTGATACGGTTTTTCGCTTCGTCGTTCGTCGACCCAAGCACGAATGCAAAACTGTACGATCTGATGCCAGCGGTTGGCTCGTCGATCATGTCGGCTTGCTCGTTGATGTTTCTGATCGTTGCCGCCGCCACCGTCATCGATTGCGCACGTACCAAAACGTTTACCCGGACGCATGCGTTCGTCCTGTTGGTTGCTGCTTGCGTGACGATCGCAGCCGGCATCGACGGTGCTTACCCGCGCTGAATTGAACCGCCAAACCTGGCTTGTCGGTCTCGGCATCCAGGCGATCGAGCGTGGCAACCACGTCGTCGACCCGCGTTTCGCCGAGCCGTTTGAAACGGATCACATTTGGTTCTCGTTTCGCCCCACTGGGAACGCGGATCCGCCGCCGGGGAGCGAAACCTTGGCGGCTTGTTGGTTGATCCGGCTTCACGCTCCCTATGCTAGCCCAACCCGTAAGCGAGGGACGCCGTTTGGCCCCTCGCTAACGCGTCGGGCTAGCATGGATCTGCCTCGCCTCTCGGGCTCGTAATTCGACAAGCCGTTGGGGAGTTCCGCTACAGCTGCCAGAATCCCGCCACGAGGCCGATTGCGTACACTAGGATCCCCAACAATCCTAGGACGATCAGCACGGCAAACGCTTTGACCTGGGACAAGCACAGCAGCATGGACGCATGGTAAAGCTTGTCCCTGTCGGGCTCATCCAGGTACGCGCGGTCTCTCCAGAAGAACACACCGATCAGAATCAGCATGATGACCGGAGCGACTTGGCGGTAGACGTCCATCTCGGTATTCATCCACTCGTCGAAGCGCATCCGGTCGGCCAGCCCCGTCCAGTTCGCGACGATTGCGTGGAGAAAATCCTATCGGAGTGCCCGGTCGCGAGCGAAGTTTCACACCGCTTCCGCGAGGCCCAGGGCCGAGTCGCGAAAATAGTCCGACGCGGTCGTTTCCGGTTTGGGTGCTTGTTTCGTTCGATGCAATTGCCAGTCGACCACTAGCAACCCATAAGTCTCGATTTCGCGGATGCAATTTTCGGAGATCGGGATCAGTTCGCTGTTGCCAGACTCCAGTCGTTCGGTAACCTGTTTCTGATGTTCGTCGACAAGCAGGTGAATCTCATCGCTGCCCACAACCGCGACGGTGAACATCGCTTCGGGCGGCATGTCGGCAAACATGCGGGGTAGTTTGTTGTGGGACGACGTTTCAACCATGTGCCCGTCGGCACAAAGCGATCGAAGTGCGGTCGAAAACTCGGACGGATAACCACCAAGAAGCTTGCGGGTGGCACAATCCAACAGCAACGTTGTTCCGTCTGCGGATAGGTAGTAGCTGGAATAGGATTCCATCCCGCGATGTTTGCACAGTTGATTCACGCATTTGCGGAACCCGGCTTGTCTTAGCTGGGCATCCCGCCGGGTGCGTGAATCGCGCAGGCACCGGGGCAATTGATCGTCCGGCACCTCCGTGAACTCGCTGACATTCAGATCGGGAAAGACACCGCGACTGCGAAGTTGTGTCTCGATGAATTTGGCCAGCATCGAACACAATCCGCCGATCAGTGGCACGATCAATACAGCTTCCCAGTTCATGTTGAGACTTCCTCGGGGACGAATCGATTCGAAGAAAGTCTAGGACGATGACCTTGTGAAGCCTGTTAGCGAGCCGATGAAGTCGCCCGATCCTCGTTGGCCGGCCCAGTTGTAGCGACTGTGCGGACCGTCGCCTCGGTCGTCAGGATGTCGGCGACCGTCGCCGGTGGGGGCGCGTTCGGCATTCCATTTGCAACCTCGCAGTAGGGGACAAAACTTTTCCTCTAGATAATGCGAGATTGCCATGTCAACGACAATCAACGACATCTCACCCAGCCGTCTCACTCCCGAAGATCTGAAAACGCTCGCCGAAACGTCTGAAAATCCCTGTGTTTCGATCCTCATGCCGACGCACCGATCGGGACCCGAGACGCGGCAGAATGCGATTCGTTTCAAGAACCTGCTCGGTGAGGCGAAACAGAAGCTCGAAGACGCTGGGCACGATTGTTCGATTCTTGAACCGCTTGAATCACTATCGACCAACTTTGATTTTTGGCAGCACCAGAAAGAAGGGCTCGCAATTTTCTTGACGTCCGACCAAAGGCGTGTGTTCCTTGTCGATCGGACCGTTCCAGCGTCGGTGTCCGTCGCCGACGAGTTCTTCGTGTTGCCGCTGTTGCGTTCCGGCGAGGACGCCGAACGACCACTCGTGCTCTCGTTGACTTGGGATAGCGCGAACCTGTATCGCTTTGATGGCGAGTCACTGGAATCGATGCCAACCGAAATGTTGCCCGCGAAATTCCACGATCTCGTCTTGCCACGTGATCCCGAAGAGAATCTGCAGAACACCAGCCATCGTAGCCATGGCAATGCCGGCGCGACATCGACGGCGATGTTCCATGGGCATGGCGAAGGAGAAGACAAAATCGAAGCAGACCGCCGGCAGTACCTTTCGATCGTCGGCGATCAAGTCGCCGGTGCAGTCTACGATTCGGGAAGTCCGTTGGCGCTGGTCGCAACGACCGAAGTGGCCGGGCATTTCGAGGCAGCGACCGACGTCCGCGTCGATGCAAAGATCGAGGGAAGTTCATCGCAGTGGAGCGACGAAGAACTTCGAGAACGCGTTTGCCAGACGCTCTCAATTGACCACAAGGCGGTCGAACAAGACACGGCCGAACGATTCGCAGCCGCGATCGCACAAGGGAGTGGATCCGACGACGTCTCCGAAATCACCGCCGCCGCTGCCAATCGACGCGTCGACTCGGTGATGGTCTGTGTTGACAACTTGGAGGCAGCGGAACTAAATTCGATCGTCGTCGACACCCTACGTCACGGCGGTTCGGCCTTCCGATGTGCTGCTGAAAAAATGCCGGGCAATGCAACGGTCGCTGCGATCTTTCGGTACTAATGACAGATGGCCATTGACGCCTATTTGGAACAACTCTATCGCGACGGTTGCCGCAACGACGATGCGGCGGATTCGCGAGAGGGAATGATGCTCAACATCACCCCGTCGACGGGGATGTTCCTGGATCTGCTGATCCGTGACTCCAAGCCCTCGCGGATTCTTGAACTCGGAACGTCCAACGGCTACTCCACCCTCTGGATCGGACGCGCTGCGGCGGCGATCGACGCGACGGTGGACACTGTTGATGCATCGGCGGCGAAGCTGGAACGCGCCAAGGCCAACCTGGCGGCATGTGATCTGGCCGAAAAGGTCACCGTCCACCAAAGTGATGCCGGTGACTTCCTGCGGCAATGTGCTGACGATCAATACGACCTCATTTTTTTGGACGCGGACCGCTCACGATATGTGGATTGGGCGCCAGAGTTGCTTCGCGTGCTGCGATTCGGGCTGATGGTTGTCGACAACGCCGTTTCCCACGCCAGCGAGATGTTTGAATTCCGCCGAACCCTTTCGCAAGGGTTCGGTTTCTCGGTTGTCGTCCTGCCCATCGGAAAGGGGCAGATGGTGGTTCAGAGCTCATCGGGCCGTGAATGACCCGCTGGAAGCCTATCCCACCGGTTCGACACACTTAGACCGCAGCGATGTCCCAGCCGTCGCGGTAGTCGCGGCGTAGCCATGCGTTGGCGGAATCGTCGTTGGTGAACTGCATTGCTTTGCCGTTCCATTTCAACGTTTCACCTCGGTATCGCACGGCGACGTTACCCAGCAGAACGGCTTCGGTCAGCGGACCGCCGTAATCAAATCCGTCGCTGGGCTGTTGGCCGCTGATGATTCCGTCGACCCAACCGTGGTAATGGTTCAGCCCCTCGACTTCATCTAACAGGGCGCCGCTGGAGACGAAGGGGGCACCGACGTGTGGCAAGACCAAGCTGGCTTGTTCTCCGACGAACAATGAACCACTTTTGGGCAACGCTTGATTGGAGGGAAAATCCGTACCGCGCAGGGTCGGTAGCCGCCCGCCGTCATACCAGGTGATCGGCAGCGCTGGGCGAGCGGTCCAGTCGGTCCCCGGAAAGACATATTTGACGGTCGTTTGTGCCGGCCAGACTTCATCGTTCAGTCCCGTGTGGTCGGCGGTCAATTCGATTGGTGCCGCATTGATTTTCAGCGCCGTGAAAACCGGATCCAAGATGTGACAGCCGAAATCACCGAGCGCGCCGTTTCCGAAGTCCTGCCAATCACGCCAACCCCAGGGGTGATAGATCTTCCAGCCACCGTAGGGGCGTTCCGGAGCGACGCCCAACCACTGATTCCAAGCCAACGTCTTGGGGACGTCTTCGAGAGTCTTCGGACGGCTAATGTGGAACGATTTACCGTGTCCCGTCGCAGCACACCAGCTGTGCACTTCCTTGACTTTGCCGATCACGCCTGACTGAATGGCGGCGACGGCGGTGCGGTAAAACGTGTGCGAGTGGATTTGATTGCCCAGACGCGTGATCACGCCCGACTGCTTGGCTTGCAATGCCATCTGCCGAGCCTCCCAGACATTATGGGTCAGTGGTTTTTGACAGTAGACGTGTTTCCCCTGACGCATCGCATCCAAACCGATAAAGGCGTGCATGTGATCCGGTGTGGAGACGGTGACGGCATCGATCGAATCACCGTGCCGAGCCAGCATTTCGCGGAAATCTTGATAAACCGGTGCTCCCGGGGTGAGATCCTTGACCTTTTCCGTGCGGGAGAGGTCGACATCGCAATACGCCACCATTTGAGTCGCGGCGTGCGAGTCCATTTCTTTGATGTCCGACCAACCCTTGCCGTCGCATCCGATGCCCGCGATCTGGACACGGGAATTCAAGTTTTGTCCACGGACAAAGGCGGGGGCAGCCGCGATCCCGGCGGCAGAGGCGGCGAGGAATTGACGACGACGAAGCATGGCAGGACCCTGCGGGAAAAAGGTGGGAGAGGGGGGAATCATCGAGGAGCGACCAATGTAGTCGATTCCGATGGGCCGTGCCGCTCGCAATCATCTCGGCACGCAGTACACTGTTCGCCAAGGATGATGCCGAGCCATCGGGCGGATCGGCACCCTCGGTTGAAAAGTTGACGCACCACGAGCCCCCGTTGAATGAACCCCATGTTTCGTTTTGACCGCTGGTCCTTGACCGCTCTATTGTTCTGCTGCTTCTTCGGCCACGCCACAGGCTCCGAATTCATCTGCCGCTATTGCGCCGACGGTCGCTCGCACGCGATGATGCCGCTGGGGTTGGAATTGGACGGTCGGTATCAGTACGCCCCGGACCGTCAAGTCGATGTGTTGCATTTGAAGCTGGACGTGACACCGGACTTTGGCGCCCGGACCGTCGCTGGGACGGTCAGCATCACTGCACAACCGATCGCCAAGCCCGTTGAAATCTTGCGATTGGACGCGATCGACATCAAAGTTCGCCGCGTCCGCTGCGAACAAGCGGCGGTCGATGATTTCATTTCAACCCGCGACGGATTGCAGATCGCCTTTCGCGATCCCGTTGAGGTCGGAACCGAATTCACGCTCCAAATTGACTACTCCGCCCAACCCAAGGCGGGGCTGTATTTCCGCACCCCGGAAATGGGCTACCCCGAACCAGACACCCACCTCTGGACGCAGGGAGAAACACACGAAGCGCGTCACTGGTTCCCTTGTTTCGACTACCCCAACGAGCGTTCATCGACGGAAGTCATCTGCCACGTCCCCGAATCGATGGTCGTGCTGAGCAACGGGAAACGGATGGGCCAGACGATCGATCCACAGGGATTAAAAGCCGTGCGTTGGCTGCAAGAGAAACCGCACGCCAACTATCTGATCTGTCTGGTGGCGGGAAACCTGGAAAAGCTCGAAAAACGACACCGCGAAATCGAACTCGGGTTCTTCACGCAGCCGACACTTGCCGAGCACGCGGCCAATTCGTTTCGCGACACCCCCGACATCATGGAGTTCTTTGAGCAAGAGATTGGGATCCCGTTTCCGTGGGACAAGTACTATCAGGTGACGATCCGTGACTTCACCGCCGGCGGGATGGAGAACACGTCGCTGACCACGTTGACGCACAACACAATCTTCTCCACCGCGACCGAAAACATCCGCACGACGCGAAACTTGGATGCCCACGAAATGGCACACCAATGGTTCGGCGACTACGTGACCTGCAAGGACTGGAGCCACCTGTGGCTCAATGAAGGCTTTGCGACCTATTACACGCACCTGTACGAAGGTCACAAGTTCGGCCGCGACGCGATGCTGTATGGTTTGTACAAGGACGCAACCGGTCGTGTCTTGCCCCAAGACAAAGACACCAAACCGATCGTGTTCCATGGCTACAAAAATGCGATGCAGCAGTTCGATTATCGCTCGTACCCCAAAGGCAGTTGGGTGTTGCACATGTTGCGCAGCCAGCTCGGTGCGGACCTGTATCGCAAATGTGTCCAGGAGTACCTGCGCCGGCACGCGTTATCGAGTGTCGTGTCGGACGATTTACGTCAAGTCATCGAAGAACTGAGCGGCCGGCCCATGGACCGCTTCTTTGACCAGTGGCTTTATCATCCACGGCACCCCGATCTGAAGATCACGTATAAGTGGATGCCGAAGGAAAAGCTGGCCAAGGTGAACATCAAGCAAACGCAAAAGCTGAGCGACGATGTGCTATTGTACCACTTTCCCACCAAGCTCCGATTCATGGTGGATGGCGAAGTCGTCGACCGCGAGATCGAGATCAGCCGGGTCGAAGAAGACTTCTATGTTCCGCTCGTCAGCAAGCCTTCGGTCGTCCGCTTTGATCCCGACTACACCGTGTTGGCAAATGTCGCGTTCGACAAAGGCAACGATCTGCTGGAGGCCCAAATCAACAACGTCGACGACATGATGGGACGCTTGCTGGCCTGCGTCGCGCTTGCCGATCGCAAGACGGATGCGTCGGTGAAGTTGCTGGCCGAACGGTTGAACTCGGATCCGTTTTTCGGCGTTCGAATCGAGGCGGCCAAGTCGCTCGCCAAACACGATAGCGACAAAGCTCTCGAAGCGTTGCGATCGAGCTGGCAAGGCCAAACCGACGCGCGGGTCCGACAGGCGGTCGTGCAACGGATGTTCGGCCCATTCACTGCCGAAACACTCGAATTGGCGTTGGAGGTCTTGGACAAAGAGGCGAATCCCGCGATCCAATCCGCTGCGATCGGCACGTTGGCTCGGTTCCACGGCAAGAAGTCCCAAGAGAAGTTGACCAGTCTGTTGCTGTCCGAATCGTTCGGAAACGAAGTGGCCGACGCGGCAATCGCAGCGATCGGAAAAATGAACGCGCCCGAGTTGGCCCCCGCGCTGCTGTCGGCTCTGCAGACGCGGCACGCGGAATTCGATGCACGGGACTTTGGACGTGGACTGGTCGCGTTGGCCAAGACGGCCAAATCGCTCGACGACCGGCACCCTGACAACAGGGACGCGGTGTTTCAGTTTCTCAGTTCGCAACTCGAACACCCCAAGTTGACCGTCCACACCGACGCGCTGAGTGCCCTCGGCCAACTGGGTGACCGACGCGCCGTCTCGGTGATCGAAGCGTACACCGATTCGGGAGACACGCGGATCGCCGACGCCGCCCGACGCGCACTCGGTGATCTCAACGCAGCGCGGACGTTGGTGCCCGCCGAAATCATCGACCTTCGCAAGACGCTGGCGGAACTGAAACGCGAGACGGAGAAGTTGAAGAGCGAGTTGAAGGAGTTCAAAGCGCAAGACGACGCCGACGACGAGTGACGCGACAGCCCAATGCCAGCGCAACTTGTTCCCAGGCTCTGCCTGGGAACACACTGCACCGGAGGCTCCGCCTCACCGATTGCAGACAACACGTGGCGGAGCCACACCGACATTGCGTTCCCAGGCGGAGCCCGGGAACGAGGGGAGAACAGGACAGTACGAGGCGTGAAACGCTAGCGAAGGGACCGTGAGTCAACCCGCTTCCGACGAGGGCCACTCGCTCACGCGTCGTGCTGGCAATCAGGTCACACTGAGCGCCACGACCCAGGCCAGAGTGACGACCGCAAACGTGGCCAGTCCGGCCAGCCATTGCGTTCGTTCATCGGCCAACCATCGCGTCGGAATTCGGCTGCTGATCGCTCCGATCAACAATCCGGCGAAGAACCCGGTCACGTGTGCGGTGACATCGGTTCGTTCGCCGCCGACGCCGATCAGTGCCAACAGCATCACACCGGCCACCAACGGCCGCCAGCGACGCAATAAACTTTCGCCGCTGGACCGCCTGGGCCGCAGCGCCGCCGCGACCAGCAGCCCCAACGCGGCGAAGACGGCCGTGGAGGCGCCGACCGACCTGTGCTCGGGTTGCTGGACCAACGCATTGAGCCAATTCCCGACCGCGCCTGCCGAAACGATCGAAAACCATGCAATGCCACCGCCGACGGTTCGTCCGGCAAGGAATCCGAACAGGATGCCGAACAACAGATTCGAGGCCAAGTGTCCCTCATCGACGTGCAGGGTGAGCGCCGTCACGCAGCGCCACGCATCCCCGGCAAGCACTTTGCCCGCCTGCATTTCGCCGGGCGTGAACAGGTCCCCCCCCAGCCCCCACGGCAACGTCGACAAACCGATCACAACGACGACCGCGGCATACACGACCACACCGATGGCGGCGCCGGCATAGGTCGGGGTCACCGAGACGGTCTCCGTCGAACGGGACTGGTTCTCCCGGCGGTACTCCTCCAGTTCCCTCTGAGCGGCGGAAACGTCTTCCGCCGCAACGATCAATCGCCAACGACCGCGACGTGATTGGGCACCGGCCGCAATGCCGGCCGCTTCCAGGACCAGACGCAGTTCCATGCAGGCGGACCGATCCCCCGATTCGAAGACGACTTCGTGATCTTGTGGTGATCCGCTCACGCTGATGCTTGCGTCCTGTCGGCACGTCGCGGACGCATCGTCATTTCTGTTTCGCTTGGTAGGTCAACACAAACGTCTTTGCCCATGCATCAGATTCCTTTTTCTTTTGATACATCGTCATCGTCGACGGCTTTCCCGGGGCATCGGAGATGACCGACTTCATTTTGACCGGTTCATTCGTCATCGGGTCGATGTCGTCGAAGACCATTGTCAACTCGTGCTTGGCTTCGTCATACGTCCCCTCCATCACCGCCAAGTAGGGTGACATGTTGTTGGCCCAGGTGCCGATGTATTTCTTCTTGATGGGATCGTACCCGCTCATCCCGCGTCCCTTGTACGGCCCCGATTCGAACTTGGACTCCACCCAATTCCCGCCCAAGATCGCGGTGTTGGTTTCGGTGAACGGAATCTCCATGGCGTCTCCATCGGGTCCCTGTGGCCAGACCTTCATCGTGCCGGTCCGGGTGCCGACGGTTTTCGCCAAATAGGCGTGTTCTTCGGACGGGGCCGAGGCCTCGTCCTGGGCGAGTGCGAGGGAGGCGGTCAAGCAAAACGCTGCCATCAAGACAAGAACTTTCATCAGTCGCTCCGGGAATGCGTTGGGCGCGGAAGATCACACGATTGAGTGGTCTGTGGTAACACAAATCGTTCGGCAGATCGATCGCCGCCCGGAAAAAGATGAAAATTAATGCCAGCGAGACGCGTCAGGTCGACTGGTCCTTTTTCCTGAAGGAACTGGACGAAATGATTCCGCACGACCGAGCAAAAGCGAACGCCTGGTAAACCGCAGTGTCGACGATGCATCTAGGCCGACGCGGCGGTGGCAAAACCGAGTTCGGCCAGGTGATGCGAGGTGCGTTCCACCGCAAATCGGATTTGCTGTTCGGAATGTTCGCTGGTCAGGAAGAACCTCAGTCTGGCGGCGGATTCGTCCACGGCCGGATAGAGGATCGGCTGGACGTTGATCCCGTCGCCTTTGAGTCGGTTGGACAAACGCAGGGCGACCATCGAATTGCCGGTGATCACGGGGATCACGGGGGTACCAGCGCTGGCACCGGTGTCCAGTCCGGCGTCTTTGCAAAGTTGCAAAAACAGTTCACTGCGTTGACGAAGCCGATCGACACGCTCGGGTTCTTTTTCCAGTGTTTCGATCGCCGCCAGTGCCGCGGCGACTTGTGCCGGCGGCATTCCGACGCTGAAAACGAATCCCGGAGCCGTGTAACGCAGCAATTCCACCAGGGCGTTGGAACCGGCGATGTAGCCGCCGCAGGAAGCCGCCGACTTGGAGAGCGTTCCCATCCAAATGTCGACGTCACGGGCATCGATGCCATAGTGTTCCGCCATGCCTCGGCCGTGTTTTCCCATGGTGCCGAAACTGTGGGCTTCGTCGACCATCAACATCGCGCGGTGCCGCTTTTTGACGGCGATGAATTCCGGGACGTTGCAGAAGTCGCCGTCCATGCTGTAGACGCCTTCGACGATGATCAGCACACGACGGTACTTGGAACGGATTTCCGCCAGGGTGCGGTCCAGCGCCGCGTAGTCGTTGTGCGGGAACGGCCTGCGGCGGGCGCCCGAGAGCAACGCACCTTGGACGATACTGTTGTGGGCCAGCGCATCGTGCAAGATCAAGTCGCCTTCGCCGACCAGGTGACCGATGGTCGTTTCATTGGTCGCGTGACCGCCGACCATCAGGATCGAATTGTCGACACCGATGAATTCGGCGATCTTTCGTTCCAGTTGACCGTGGATCGGCTTTTCACCGGAAACCAGCCGACTGGCCGAGACGCTGGTGCCGTAGCGTTGGACTGCATCCGCGGCGGCCTTGGAAACGTCCGGATGGCCGCTCATCCCCAGGTAGTTGTAACTCGCAAAACTGATCAGTTCTTTTCCGTTGACGACGGTGGTGTCGGCGACAATGCTCTCGTGGACCGTGAAATAAGGATTGGGAACCCCGGTCATCTGCATCTGTTCCATCGTCGCCTTGAGCCGGCGGTACTCGGCGAACTGCTCGACCCGATCCTCCGGTTCCACGGCCGGTTCTTCGGCGACCGGTCGGGCATCGGCACTGACCGTGATGGTTTGATGGGCGGCGTCGGCAGTTCCCGTCAGCATCGCTTCGGCACGCGCATCGGCCCCCGGCGGAAGATAACGCTGGACGGCCAAGGCGGTCTGGCCGATCGTTTCGATCTCGTCGAGCACCTGTTCGGGGAACCGGCCGCCGAAGGTCCGTTCCAGGTTACGGGCGATTTCCAGGCGTTCCAAGCTGTCCAGTCCCAAGTCCAGGACGATGTTGGTGTCCAGCCGCAACGACTTGGCACGCTCGCCGGCCACGGTTCGCACATGGTACTGAATCGCCGCAACGACCAGCGGATTGACATCCGCCTCGTTGACGGTTTCGCCGCGTCCGCCCGCGGCGGCGGCCTGCATCATCGGCATCGCTTCGCCCAGGGCGGCCGTTCCGGCGACCTCTTCCCAGCGGACCCATTTGGCAATCAATTTCAGCTCATTGTCGCGCACGGCGTGCAGGCAAGCGTGGCGTTGGATTTTTCCGCTGCTGGTTTTCGGGACGCTGCTGTTGCGAACCAGATAGACCGCGTCGGGTGGCAGATCGTGTTCATCGGTGACGGCGCGTCGGATGGCTTGGATTTGGGCGTCCCAATCGACATCGCGGACACGGGCCGCTTCGGCGACGATCGCCAGCTGTTCGCGACCGTCATATTCCATCGCAAATGCGGCGACCGCACCGGCTTGGACGATCGGACTGGAGCGTTCGACCGTTTCTTCGACGTCCTGGGGATAGCGATTGACCCCACGGACGATGATCATGTCCTTCAGTCGGCCGGAGACGTACAGTTGGCCCTCGTACAAAAACCCCAGGTCACCGGTCCGCAAGAACGGCCCGCGGTCGTCGTCGGTCATCGCCTTGAACGTCCGTTCGGTCGCCTCCTTACGCTGGTAATAGCCCGCGCCGACCGAGGGGCTGTCGACCCAGATCTCGCCGATCTGGTCGTCGGCCAAAACCTTGCGGGTTTCCGGATCGACGATCAACACCGTTTCGTTGGGAAGCACCGCGCCGCAGCCGACCAACTTGCGTGCCGACGGGTCGTTGTCCTCGCGCGGGACGACGTGCTTCTTGTCCAGTTCAAAGCGATCAAACGATTGCAGTACCGGACGGGTCTCGCTGGGACCGCCGGTGACGATCAATGTCGTTTCCGCCATCCCGTAGCAGGGAAGACTGGCCGAAGCGCGAAACCCGTACGGTTCAAACTTTTGACGAAACGCTTCGAGCGTGTTGGCGCGAATCGGTTCGGCACCGTTGAACGCGATCGCAACGGTGCTCAGATCCAGCCCTTCCATCTCGGATTGGGCGATTTTGTCGACACACAGTTGGTACGAAAAATTGGGACCGCCGGTCACCGTCACGCCGTACTTGGTGATCGCGCGCAACCATCGCACCGGTCGCTGCAAGAACGTCATCGGACTCATCAGCACGTTGGTGCAGCCGACGAACAAGGGCATCAAGATCCCGCCGACCAGCCCCATGTCGTGGTAGGTCGGCAGCCAAGACAGCCCGATGGTTTCCGGGGACGGCTCGAACGCGTGCCAGATCAATTCCGCGTTGGCGACCAGATTTCGCTGAGTCAACATCACGCCTTTGGGCGATCCCGTCGATCCCGAGGTGTATTGCAGCACGCCCAGCGTGTCACCGTCGATCACCGGCTCGCGATAACGGTCGATGTCGCGGCAACTGGGACAGTCCGTGCCCAGGACTTGGACGCCGACCAAATCTTCGTGCCACGTTTGACCGGTCAAACGCTCGGCAACGACCCGAGTCGTCAACGCCCACTTGGCATCGGCATCGACGACGATCGAACGGATCCGCGACGCCTTTCGGTTCGAACGCGGTGGAAACGCCGGGACCGCGATCGCTCCGGCGGCATGGCAGGCAAAAAAACCGACGATGAAGTCCAATCCGGGTGGATACAACAACAAGACGCGATCCCCGGGACGAATCCGACACTTGCCTTGCAGATAACCCGCCAGCCCGCGGACCTCCCGCCACAATTCGTCATAGGTGAGCGAAGTGTCGTGCGTCTCGACGTCTGTGAAGCGGAATGCCGCCGAATCGCCGCGATGCCGGGCCCAATGCCGCAGAATCGCCACGTAATGATCTCGGGGGGGAGCGACGTCGCCAAAAAATTGCTGAAAATCCACGAACCCAACCAACGCGTAATGACGTTTTGTCCTGCGGCCTTTGGTCTCCGTCCCGTTTCGCACGCTGGCAGCCGACTCGGCAGCCGGGCGGCGATCCCGATCCTCGGGATGATCGACGAAATCGATCGGTTGACCGTCGGGCTCCATCGGACTCCGGAACCCCGGTCGACCAGAATCAATGGACAACACTCGGGATGCGGAAGGCGGATGGATCCGAAAATGACAGTGAAACCGGTCCTAACACACGCGCTACAGGATACCTTGTCCCCGCCACCCTTTACGACGCCCCAAATCCACTAAATCTGGTGTCTCGGGACCACATTGACACGATCAGGGGCAAATATCGGGGGGCAAGCCCCAGAAGACCGCCGTTTCAGCTTGCTCGGATTCGCCAAGGGGTGCGATTCTCGCTGGCACCACTGCCGCCAGAGACGCCGAGCATCGCAAAAGGCCCAGACACAACCTAAAGAGAAGCCCTCCCTGGAAGGGGCGTCCGGTTTTTCAGTCTTTGATTCTAAGGGGGTTTTGCCATATTCCTCTGGCCGCCCTGAACCACACGGAGGGCGATTGCCCACGGATGGCAGCGCGAACCCACGGATCCCAGGCCGCATTACATCCGTGGGTTTGCGCTGCTATCCGTGGGCTTCTTCGGTTCCTCCAATCCTCTTGTCCGAACGCACCACGTCAAAGCAAGCTTCCTGCCAAGCGGAGTGAAGCGCGTAAACACCTTGTATCTCCGAGGTTTAAAAACGCACGACCTCGGCAGTAAGGGGCGAATGGGACGTACACATTCCTTTATCATTGGCTGGGACTGGGGCAATTTGCCTGTGTCGATTCCACCACTTGATTCACAACAACTTCGCGACATGAAACCCTTTGTACTACTCGGCGTGCTCTTGACTGCTTTCCCCGGTGCGGTTGGCGCCCAAGGGCAAACCGTTGAACTGGACCAGAGAATGGGACAAGCCTGGGAGGTCGTCTGGGGACGGTTCTTTCACCCGGATTCGCAAACGTTCATGGACTACCTGAGCAGTTACGAACCCGGCGAGGAATTGGCACACTTGCCGACCGCCGAAGAGGTCGGCCGGCAGTATCCCAATCCCTGCGGCTACAGCACGGGCATGGAAGACGGCATGATCTTGGGCGGTGCGATGCTGAGCACGCTTTGTGACCGATTTGCCGTCACCGGTGAAACGAACCTGCGCGAGGATGCCGCGCGAGTGTTCGCCGGAATGCGACGCTGTGCGACGGTGCATGGGGTGCCCGGATTCGTCGCCCGAAATGTTTGCATCGAAGATGGCCAAAGCGTCTACATCAATTCCTCCCGGGACCAATACACGCACTTCGTTCACGGGCTTTGGAAGTACTATCGCAGTCCCCTTCCTGACGAAGCGACGAAAACCGAGATCGCCGGCATTTTGGCCGACGTCGCCGAGCGGATGATCGAGTTCGTGACGCCGGAAAACAACTACGACTTTTGTCGCGCCGATGGCACGCGTTGCCCGCTGGGCATCTGCCGGATGTGGAACGTCCAAGCACACGAAGCGGCGCGACTGCCGATGATCTATGCCGCGGCCTGGGAAGCGACCGGCCGCCAGCGTTATCGACAACTGTGGCGTCAATACACCGCCCCGGCCGTCGAACAATCGGCGTCGCCTTCCGAACACAGCCCCGCCTATGCACTGTTGCAGATGCAGTGTTCGCTAGAAGTGCTGTATGAATTGGAGCCCGACGAAGAGCTGAAAGGCAAACTGTTGCAAACCATGCAACACGTCAGTTCGCTCGCAGCACCTCGGCTGGAACACGTCATGAAAGCCATCGCGGGAAAAAGCGACGAGCAATTGCAAATGCTGGGTCCCGATTGGCGAAAGGTCCAGGACTGGATCAATCAGGCCGGATACATGAACCCGCAGTGGGGACCGTATCGCGAGATCTGGCACGTGATTCGTGAGGCCGGCGAATCCGCGTTGATCCCGATGATGGTTGATGGGGCCGTGATCGACGAGCGTCAAATGATGCAACTGAACGACATCGCATCACGAATCGATTACCGACGCTGTTCGAGCTGCGGCATCGTCTATCACTTGGCCGCCTATTGGAAAGCACGCCGCTGTCAGATGCAGTGAAGGGTGCGCGATGGGGATCGCTTCCGGGGAGTTGGGGCAAAACGATGGGGGCAAGACGATGGAAGGCAGAATGATACGGGGCAGAATGATGGGTGCTTGAAGGCATGTGCGCCTCGTTAAGAATTCCCCCTCCCCGGCAGAAGTCGTGCGGTTTGTAAGTCTTTGTTCGTAACGGGTTTTCTAACACTCTCTCTGTACATTGGTGTCTACGCAAGTCGGGTCGAAATCCAGGACATGGCCCCCTCATCCCCAGCCCTTCTCCCCCACAATGCCGGGAGAGAAGGGAGCCAGTGTAAGTTGTGTAGACACCAATGCCCTCTGGGAGGGTCAAGCATAGCGAGGGGAGGGTCGACGGATCCCCGACCACATCACATCGGCGGGTTCGCGCCGCCGTGGAACGTATCGTCACGTGTGAGAGGGAGCTGCACGCCCCGGCGGCCGGCTGCGGGATTCGAGATCACGGTAGATCGGTTCAACGTCTCGGTACCCGCCGCTAAATTGCAACTCGTGGCCGCCTGCGCTGACAAAAATCTTCACGGACGCCACATTTGGATCTGGTGCGGTATTTTGCCGATTGACTCGTGTCCGATCATGGGCGGATTGATGGAACTTTGGACAATTCTTCGCGACATTGTGGTGCTGTTGGGGGCATCCTTGTTGGTCGGCGGCGTTTTCTCGCGTTTCGGCCAAAGTCCGATCGTCGGCTACTTGTTTGCCGGCATGATTCTGGGCGGGCCCGGCAGCGTCCACGCGGTCGGATCGGAACATGAGATCGAAGCGATTGCGGAGTTGGGCGTCGCGCTGCTGCTGTTCAGCCTGGGGCTGGAGTTTTCGGTCCAGCGGTTGAAAAAGCTGGGCGCCAAGCCGCTGCTCGGTGGTGCGTCACAAGTCGTCTTTACGATCGCCCTGGCGTTTGCCGGCGCCAGTCTGTTCGGGTTGGGCGTCAAGGAATCCGTCGCGTTCGGCGCGATGGTCGCGCTCAGCAGTACGGCGGTGGTGTTGCGAATTTTGGCCGAACGCGGCGAAGTGGAGATGCCCCATGGTCGCAACAGCTTGGGTGTCCTGCTGACTCAAGACATCGCGGTCGTGCCGCTGGCGTTGCTGATGACGATTCTGGGCGGCGAAGGCAGCGCCGGCGAGATGCTATGGAATGTCGGCCGATTGCTGTTGATGGCGGGCGGACTGATCCTCGGCTTGCTGTTGTTGACCAAAATCGCGGTGTTGACGTTGGGCACATTGACGTTGCATCGCAACCGCGAGTTGACGGTGATCTTTGCCGTCGTCACGGGCTTGGGCGCGGCGTGGGCGTCGCACGCGGTCGGGATCTCGCCGGCAATGGGCGCATTCTTGGCGGGAATGCTGTTGGGCAGCTCGGCATTCGCGACCCAGATCCGTGCCGACATCTCGCCCTTGCAAGTCGTCTTGCTGACCTTGTTCTTTGGCGCCGCGGGGATGGTGGCCGACCCGATCTGGATCGTCAAACACGGTCACATCGTGGGGATGGTCGTCGCCGCATTGATCGTCGGAAAGTTGTTGGTGATCTGGGTGATCTTCGCCATGCTGGGACAAACCACTCGGGTTTCGGTTGCGACGGGGTTGTGCCTGGCCCAGGTCGGCGAGTTCGCCTTTGTGCTCGGCAGCATCGGTCGAACCAGCGGCGTGGTCAGCGAGGACACCTACGCGTTGGTCGTCTCGGCGGCCATCGTGTCGTTTTTCCTGAGCGCGTTCCTCGTGCCAGCGGCTCCGCGGCTGGGCAACTGGGTGGCAAGCCTGTCGGGAACACAGACGGAAGCGACGGACGACAGCGACCCGCTTTCGCCGCCACCGGATGTCGCCATCATCGGCTTCGGACCGGCAGGCCAGATCGCCGCCCGTCCGCTGATCGACAAAGGGCTACGCGTGACGATCATCGAACTCAATCAAGTCGGCGTCCGCAAAGCAAAACAGCTGGGTTTTCACGCCGAGATCGGGGACGCCACCCAGAGCGACGTGCTGGAGCACGCGCGGCTGAATGAATGCAAGGCGATCGTGATCACCGTACCACACCACCAGTCGGCGATGACCATATTAAAGCATGTTCGTCGCAACGCCCCCTACGTTCACACGATCGTCCGCTCCCGCTATGAACTCCACACCGACGATTTTGTTTCCGCCGGAGCCCATGTGGTAACCGGCGACGAACAACAAGTCGGTGAAAGCCTGGCGGGCCATCTTGATGAATGGCTGACGACTCGGGAATCGAGCTATGATCCGGCGAGCAGTGGCACACGGTCTGCCTGAGTGCTGATGGACTGCTTGCCGGCGACAATGCGGCCTCACTTCGTTGACTGCAGCTGACGATTAAACTGCACGCGAACACGTCGGCTGCCCGCGGGGATTGCTTCTGCTGCTTCGACCCGTTCGCTCAACCGGGTGGCCAGCCGCCGACGCTGCGATGCATAGGCCGGATCGTCGGCCAGGTTGTGCATTTCCCCGGGGTCCTTGGACACGTCGTACAACTCCACGCCGTCGCTGCCGTCGGTTCCCCAACTGGTGTAGCGAAACTCCGGCGTCCGGATGCTGTATCCTCGATCGAACTGGGTGAATGCGGAATCACGCACGCTTGCAGCAGGATCTTTCAATGCGGGCACCAGGCTGATTCCGGAAACCGACTTCGGAATCGGCAACCCGGCCAGCTGCGACAGCGTCGGGTAAAAGTCGACCATTTCCGCCATCGTCGCGGCGACACCGCCGTCCGAGACGCCCGGACCGGCGATCACCAGCGGCACGTGTGTTGCGTTTTCGAACAGCGTCGTTTTCTGATAGTGACCGTGCTCGCCCATGTGATAACCGTGGTCGGATGTGAACAGCACGATGGTGTTGTCGTCCAGCCCGGTTTGGCGAAGTGCGTCCAGGATGATGCCAACTTGCGCGTCGGCAAACGAGATCGATGCGTAGTAGGCCTGGATGGCTTGTCTGGCCAGATCGGGATCCAAGTCGACCTGTTCTTTCTTTCGTGTCAGCGACTTTGCCGCGGGTTCGGGAATCGTGTCCAGGTACCCCTTCGGCACGCTCGGCACCTTGATCCGATCGATCGGATACAGGTCAAAATACTTCTTTGGTGCGACGTAGGGCGTGTGAGGGCGATAGAGCCCGACGGCCAAGAAGAAGTTTTCGCCGGACTGGGAAAACTGCTTCAATTGCCTGACGGTTTCAGCGGCGGCAATGCCGTCGGTTTGCTCGGCGTCGGTTCCCTCGGCCGCCAACCAGCTGAGTGTTCCGCCGTATTGTCCGGGGCGCAGCGTAATCACCTGGTCTTGATCGATCACGTCGCGACCGCGTGGGTTGAACGTCTGGTTCCACGAATAGGGATCGTCGTGGCCGCCGGTTCCGATGTGCAGCGGCACGTTGTAATGATAGATCTTGCCGATTCGGGAAGCGAAGTAGCCGGCGTCGCGAAAGTGTTGTGACAACGTGGTCACGTTCGGAGCCCGCTCGCGAAGATGGATGGCATTACGTTGGATCAGCGTTTGATCCGGGTACCAGCCCGTCATGAACGAGGCTCGACTGGGGCCGCACAGCGGGTATTGGCAATGTGCGTTTGCAAAGCGAACACCGCGGCCGGCCAACGCGTCGATGTGGGGTGTTTTGACCTGATCGTGTCCGTAACATCCGATGTCACAATTCAAGTCGTCGCAGATCAGGAACAGGACATTGGGACGCTCGGCCGCACGGCAGATCGCGGAAAACGTCGGACCGCAAACCAGCCAAGCGGCCGCGACAATCAAGGGGAAAGCGAATCGTAGTCGAGGCATGGCGGGGTGGACTCAGGGGGTAGGGAAGCTCGATGGGCGGGAAGCAAGGTATCGAATTCGCAAACCAATTATTGCAGAAGTCGTGCTATGATGCGGCCAGCACTCCAAGCGACGAATCCCTCCCTGAGCGAAACCGTGCGGTATCATGCCTCGTTCCCGGACTCCGCCTGGGAACGGAAATCACCCGAGGCTCCGCCTCTGATTGCACGCGGTGGTTGGGGAGGGCTTGAGTGGACACCAATGCCCCGACGGTGCGTGATGATCCCGTTTGCTACTTACAACGACGATGCCGCGCGGTCCCCTTCGTTGCAGGCGTCCCCCAAGTTTCATTCAACGAGGAATATGATCATGTGGAAACCTTCACTCGCGATCCTATGCTTGATCACGTCGCCCGCGTTTGCCGATCCGGTTCCGGAGTTCGCTTGGAAAGCGGTGGAAATCGACCAGATCCAGATCGGCTATGGCATTCAATTGGCTGACGTCGACGGTGACGGAAAAACCGACATCGTGCTGGCCGACAAGAACACGATCCAGTGGTACCAGAACCCGAGTTGGACGAAACATGTGATCGCCCGCGACCTGACACAGCGTGACAACGTCTGCGTGACGGCGCGTGACATCGACGGCGACGGCAAGTGCGAAATCGCGGTCGGCGGCCAATGGAATTATCGCGAAAGCGTCAAAGATGGGGCGGTTTTCTACCTGGATCCGCCGGCGGACCGCACCCAACCATGGCGGGCGATCAAGTTGCACAACGAACCGAGCACGCACCGTATGCATTGGGTCCGTGTGGGCCAGGACGACTATCAATTGGTGGTCAAACCCCTGCGTGGCAAAGGCAGTGTGGACGGCGACGGTCCGGGGTTGAAGGTGCTGGCGTATTCGAAACCCGACGATCCCGACCAGACCTGGGATTACGAGGTCATCTGTGATTTCCTGCACCTTTCACACAATTTTCACCCGGTCAATTGGGACGAGGATGTGGAAGAGGAATTGATCATCGCAGCCAAAGAAGGCGTATGGCATTTCGACCGGCAGCGAGACGGCTGGAAATCCACCCAATTGACCCAGCCCTTTGCCGGTGAGATTCGCGACGGTCGGCTGCCCGGCGGTAAACGCTTCATCGCCACGGTCGAACCCAAACACGGCCAACGCAGCGCCGCGTATCGTCAACCGGACCAAAAAGGCGAACTCTGGACGCCGCTCCCCGTGCTCAGCGACGACCTGAAGGACGGACACGCGGTCGCCGTCGCCGACTTTCTGGGTGTCGGTTCCGATCAGATCATCGTCGGCTGGCGCGCGATGAACGAACCGGGAGTTCCAGGGATCACGATGTTTACACCGATGGACGACGCAGGAACCGAGTGGCGGGAAACGCGGATCTCCCGGGAACGTGTCGCCGTGGAGGATTTAAAAGCCGGTGATTTGAACGGCGACGGCAAAGTCGATCTGGTCGCCGCCGCTCGCCAGACCAAGAACCTGGTGATCTTTTTTAACGATACGGAATGAAGTTGTGACGAATCCGACCTTTCGTGTCTGGCATTTCCATGGACGGCATCCTTCTATGGTGGTCGCGGAGGTTGTACGACGTCCTTTCCAGGTCGTCGCGGAGAGTCCAGCGGACGACGGCCCGGAAGGGCCATCGTACATTGAGAGATCGTACGGTGAAAAACGCCCGACCGCCTGGGTGGGCCGATTACCGTGGAGGGTTTGGAAACTTTCCGGCAAACGGATATGCTTGCTACTAATCCTTCGGCCGACAGAATCGAAACATCGGTCGGAGGAAGCCTCCTCTGAAATCACGTCGGCAATCCGCGGAACGCAAGTGGCCGCTCGATGCCGCGAAATTGGCCTAGCATACGGAAGACCGCAGTGGTGAAGTATCGTATCGGGATTGATGTCGGCGGAACGACGACGACGATCGCAATCGGAAACGACGCACGTGAAGTCGTCCAGGTTTCCGAGCAATTTGAATCGCGGACGGCTGAAGGTCCCCAAAGTACCGCCCAGGCGATCTTGGACCAAATCGAAACGCACTTGGGTGCCCTGGGCGGATCAACCGACCAAATCGTCGATGTGGGTTTGGCGACGCCGGGGCCGGCGACGCTTGACGGTGTGCTGCTGAACACGCCGAATCTGCCGCCGAAGCTGTGGGACAACTTCCCCTTTCGCGCCACACTGGAAGAAAAAATCCGCGACTGGTCTCCACGGGCCTCGGTCCATTATATCGGCGACGGCCAAGCGGCGGCGTACGGCGAGTATTCGATTCGCAGCGGTGCGTTCACGTGGGAACGCGTCGGACCGATGGCGTCCGGCCCCACGCAGCTTTCGTCGCTGTTCATGTTGATCGTCGGCACCGGACTCGGTGGCGGGCAAGTCCAAGACGGCCGCGTGGTGCGTGGAAAAGAGGGGCGTGCCGGACACGCCGGGCACGTGCTGCTTCCGCCATATGCCTTTCGATACGAACATGACCAACAACTACGCGTGGGCAACGCGATGTGCACCGCCGAGTCGGCGATCTCGTTGACCGGACTGACGCACCAATTGGGATATCGGTTGACGTTGCCAGAATGGAGCGACCATCCATTGAACGCGGCGGAAGGTTCCACACGCGACAAAGCCAAGACGCTGCGCGGGCTGGCGGCCAAAGGAGATCCGTTGGCGCTCGAGTTGTTTGATGACCAGGCCCGCGCCCTGGGGATCACGCTGTTGGACCTCAACTACATCGGCGACTTCGACCTGCTGATCATCGGCGGCGGCGTGTGCGACCTGTCCGCCGATGTGAAAGCACGTTACAAGCGGATCGCTGAAGAGGCGTATCACGAACACGCACTCGACGGATTCCGGAATCTCGATTGCCTGGAGTTTTCAAGCTGCGGCGACGAGTCACCCGTGATCGGTGCGCTCGCGTTCGCCTACACGATGGCGCTGTGATGCCGGCTCAGTCGAGTTTGTCTTCCGGGACGATCTTCTTGTTTTCCCAGTAGAACCCGTCGGCGCGCTTCTCCAGGATGCGTGCCGCGCTGTTGGGGGCCAACGGAGCTTCTTCCTTGGGCAGATAACCGCTCAAGCGGTCGATCACCTGGCGATACTGCGCGGACTGCTGAACGGTGGTGTTCCTCTGGGCCAATAGGTTCTTGTGTTCGAACGGGTCAGCGACGGTATCGTACAGTTCCTCCGCACCGTCGGCGTAAACCACGTAGCGCCAGCGGGTGTCGCAAACCGAATGATTACCGGCGTTGTGCGTGCAGATCGCGGGACGCTCGCGCGGTTGGTCGGGATCGACCAGCTGCGGCACCAAACTGAGTCCCTGTTGGCCGTCGGGGATCGGCAATCCGGTCAATTGAGAAAGCGTCGCGTACAAGTCCAGCAGTTCGGCGGGCTGATTGCACTTGGCAGCTGCCGGGACATCAAACTCCGTCAATCCATCGGGCACGGAGATGATCAGCGGAACACGGGTGCTGTGACGCCACAAGCTGTTCTTGCCAGAGATCGCTTTCTCGCCCATGTGATAACCGTGATCGCTCCATAGCACGACGATGGTATTGTCGGCCAAACCCGATGCGTCCAACTGGTCCAAGATGCGTCCGACCTGGCTGTCGACAAAACTGACCGACGCCAGGTACGACCGCGTCAGGTTCTTCAGTTGGTTGTTCTCTCGCAACCAGCTCGTCCTCGGTTCGGGCAGGTACCAGTGGATGTACCAGGACGATTCCGAGGTGTCATCGCGATCGCCTTCCAAGATCGGCGGCATGACCAACGTTTCCTCAGGGTACATGTCGTACCACTTTTGTGTCACGTAACAGGGCACATGGGGCAAGAAGAAACCGGCGGCCAGAAAGAAAGGTTGTTCGGGAGTCTTGGACAGTTCGGCGAGTTGATCGACCGCCCAACTGGCGACCTCCCAATCACCTTTGTCTTCATCCTTGTGTGGAAACGTTCCCCAGTCCATCAACGGGTTGTTGCCACCGGGGGTCGGCCCGATCAACTTTTGCTTGGGCCGGGCACCGACCTTCGACGGCGGCCCCCACACGTCGGCTTCCTGGGCCGGTTTATGGCGACGCCCATTGGCACCGTGATGGATCTTGCCACCGATCAAGCTTTTGTATCCATGGGCGCTAAAGTGCTGTGGCATCGTGACCAGATCGGACAGCGCGTCCACGTTGCGAATCCATGGCTGCAACCCATAGACACCCGTCGTGGTCGGTCGACGCGCGGTCATGATCGCCGTTCGGCTGGGATTGCACAGCGGAGCCTGGCAATGAGCGTTGGTGAACGTGACCCCGCGAGAAGCCAATCGAGCCATCGCGGGCGTTTTGACTTGGGGGTGTCCGCCGAGCGGTTCGACCCAATCGTTCAAGTCGTCGATGGCGATCATCAACACGTTGGGACGCTTGGGGGCCGCGTCTTCGCAGACGGCAGTGACTGATGTGACAACGCTTATGCTGATCAAAGCGATGCAGGTCAGCGGCAAGGACTTAGCGAATTGCGATCGAGAGGAATTCACGGTGGATCGGGAGGGCTAGTTGGGGGGAACAGGCTTACTTGCTGTGGAACGGGGGACGACGAATCGTTCCCGGTGGCTCATATTGTACAAGCTTGGCTGACGCGCCGGTTTCCCGGCGTCTGTTTTCTAAATCACCTGCCCACCCTTTTGACTCACCACAGTAGGGGATGCCCCCGCCTTGGATACACCACTGATCGAAATCGACGACGTGTCTGTCTTTCGAGAACAAACGCAGATTCTGCGGGAGGTCTCGGTTCGGATCCCTCGCAAACGTCACACCGCAGTTCTGGGACCGAACGGGTCGGGCAAGAGTTCGTTGCTGAAACTGTTGACGCGTGACTTTTACCCTTCGGTGGAAAAACGCGGGCACCAGGGCACGGTCCGGATCTTGGGGGAATCCGAGTGGGAGGTCAGCAAGCTTCGTCGCCAAATGGGAATCGTAACACCGGCGTTGGACTATGAATTCAGCTTCGGTCGAACCGGTCGCATGACCGTTTCCGAGGCAGTCGCCAGCGGATTCACGGCCACACGCCTGAAAGAATTCGGCCCCAGCGTGGATCACACCATGGCCGACGCCATCGACCGTGCCATCGAAACGGTCCAAATGTCCGATTTGAGACACCGGACGCTCGACACGCTGTCCACCGGCGAACGACGGCGCGTGATGATCGCGCGGGCGATCGTGCATCAGCCCAAGATCTTTGTGCTCGATGAGCCGACCAACGGACTGGACATGACCGCCCGGGCGATGTTTTTGGAGATCCTGGAATCGATCACGATGCAGGATGCCATGACGATGGTCTTGGTCACTCACCACCTGGACGAGATCCCGCCGGCGATGAATCACGTCGTCCTGCTGGACTGTGGCCGGATCGCATTCGACGGGCCGAAGTCAGAAGGGCTGACGGCGACAAGAATCTCGTCGCTGTTTCGCGCCCACGTCGACGTGGACGCACGAGCCGACGGCTGGTACCGCGCGGAAATGGATAGGGGATAGCTGCGCTGGTGTCCAGGCTTTTGCCGCCTGCGGAAACAGTCTTGTTCCAAGGCTCTGCCTTGGAACGCACTGCCGATGTGGCTCCCGCCACACCGAGGCGCACAACGGGAGGCGGAGCCTCCAGAAATTCCCGTCCCAGGCGGAGCCCGGGAACGTGGCGGCGCAGCGAACCGCTGGCGACGTTACAGCGGCTTGATCTTCAAGTTGCGCCAGCGGACTTCATAGGTTTCGGTCTTCTTGCCGATGCCGTGGACCTGTAACCCGAACATGCCTTTGGGGTGCGTCTTGTAGATTTCTTCGTCGGTCAAATCGGCGATCATCTCACCGTTGATCCAGACCTTGATGTTCGGGCCTTTGGCGACCACGCGATATTGATTCCACTGGCCGTTTTTGAAGTGGTCGTGTTGGTTGACGGAGTTGTCTTTCGATTGGGGTTCGGGCGACAACCATCCACGGCCGGTCGCTTCGCCGTAAATGAAGCCGGCTTGTCCCGGTCCTGATTCGATTTCGACTTGGGGACCATACAGACGGCCGCCGTGGGAGTTTTCGGCATCGACGTTTTTCAGCAGCGATCGGATTTGAACACCGGAATTGAGTCCGTCGTCGACCTTGACTTCGAACATCAATTCGAAATCGCCGAACTGTTTGTCGCTGGTCAAAAACGTGTTGGGGCTGCCGGCGGCGGTTTTGCCGGCGATCACGCCGCCGTCTTCGACCTTGTAGGTCGCGAATCCACTTTTAACGGACCAGCCGTCCAGCGTTTTACCGTCGAATAGAGGAGTCCAGCCGTCATCGGCACCGGAAACACTCATGGACAGGACCGAAAAAGCGAAAACAGTCAGCAACGTTGCGAAAGATCTGCGGAGCATTGGGGGTCTCAAAAAAGGTGGGTAACTGGGGGAGGGACAGATTATAGATCAATGGGCCGCGGCGCGGTCAAAACTTTCGCGTCAATGAGATGCGTTTTCGTGGGACGTCGACCTCCAGCACCTTGACCTTGACAACATCCCCGACCGAAACGATGGCGTTGGGATCGGAAACGAACTGGTCGGAAAGCTGGGAGATGTGAATCAAGCCGTCCTGGTGCACGCCCAAGTCGACGAACGCGCCAAAGTGGGTCACGTTGGTGACCACGCCTTCGAGCACCATGTTGGGTTTGACGTCGCCGATTTCGCTGACGGTGTCATCGAATTTCACCGCCCGAAACTCACTGCGTGGATCCCGCCCGGGTTTGGCAAGTTCCGCCAAGATATCCTGGACCGTGACGACGCCAAAGGTTTGATCGGCAAAGTCTTCGGGGCGGACTTTTTGACAGATTTGTGGATTCCCGATGATCGCCGACACATCGGATTTCAGATGCTTGGCGATCCGCCGGACCAATGAATAACTTTCCGGGTGCACGGCGGATTGGTCCAACGGTTGGTCACCGCCCCGGATCCGCAAGAATCCCGCCGCCTGCTGGAACGCTTTCTTTCCCAATTTGGGAACCGACGTCAGCTCGCTGCGGCTGGCGAATCGGCCGTGGTTGTCGCGGTAATCCACGATCCGTTCGGCCAACTTGGGTCCGATCCCGGCGACGTGCGACAGCAGCGAGACGCTGGCCATGTTCAAATCGACGCCGACCTGATTGACACAGGATTCGACCGTGCGATCCAGGCACTTGCGGAGCTGAGTTTGATTGACGTCGTGCTGGTACTGGCCGACGCCGATCGATTTCGGATCGGTTTTCACCAGCTCCGCTAGCGGGTCTTGCAGCCGTCGGGCGATGCTGATCGCGCCGCGGACGGTGATGTCCAAATCGGGGAACTCCTTGATGGCCACTTCGCTAGCGGAATAAATCGATGCCCCCGATTCGCTGACGGTCGCCTTGGTGATGTTCAACTTGTGATCGCGGATCAAGTCGGAAACGAAAGCGTCGGTTTCGCGTGACGCGGTCCCGTTGCCGATCGCGATCAGTTCGACGTTGTGCTTTCGGATCAACGCCAGCAAGGTGTCGGCGGCGGCCTTGGTGTCGCTTTTGGGCGGGGTGGGATAAACCGTCGCGTGCTGCAGAAACTTTCCCGTCCCGTCGACCACGGCGACCTTGCATCCGGTTCGGAATCCGGGATCAATCCCGATCGTCACCCGCGGTCCGGCCGGCGGTGCCATCAGAAGCTCGTGCAGGTTTTTTCCGAACACTTCGATCGCTTCCGCGTCGGCGCGTTCTTTCAACTGTGCCAGGACGGATGATTCGGTCGCCGGCATCAACAACCGCTCGTAGCAGTCTTCGACACAGCCGTCCAGATCGTGAAAGAATTCGAAGTCTCGATCGGGCAGCAGCTTGCGTTTCAGATCACGCAGCTCACGATCCCCTTCGATCTCCACGCCCAGACGCAGCACGCCCTCGGCCGATCCCCGCAACATCGCCAGCAGCCGGTGTCCGGGAATCCGCTTGACCGATTCTTGCCGATCAAAGTACTGGTCGAACTTCTCCGCACCTTCGGCGTTCTTCTTCCCGCGTTTGACGACCGAAGTGACCTTGCCGAACTTGGTGGCTTGGTCGGCCAGCCAAGTGCGGGTCTGGGGATCTTCCGACCACTGTTCGGCGATGATGTCCAATGCTCCGGCGAGTGCGGACTGGCCGTCGGGGACTTCTTTTTCCGCGTCAACAAACGCGGCCAAGACGTCCTGTTTGGATCGATTGAGTTTTCGCTGGCTGGTGAGCAGATCCGCCAGCGGTTGCAGTCCCCGCTGGCGGGCGATCGTGGCCCGAGTGCGGCGTTTCGGTTTGTAGGGCAGGTAGATGGCTTCCAGCGTGCGCAGGTCGGCACACTGCTGGATTTCCTTCCGCAGCGCGTCGGTCAGCTGCCCTTGTTCGCTGATGGTTTTCAACACCGTTTCTTTGCGAGCGGACAAGGCGGCGGCACGCTCCATTGCGTCTTCGATCGCCCGCAACTGCGTTTCATCGAGCGTTCCGGTCGCTTCTTTTCGGTAGCGTGCGATGAAGGGGATGGTGTTCCCCTCGTCCAACAATTCGACCGCCTTGCGGACCTTGGCCAGCGGCAGCCCCAGATCGTCGGCAATTTGTTTCAACGTTTGTTCGTCCATCGCGGCGCGACCTCGTCCGTGTTCGTGTTTGGCGGTTTTCGAAGCGTTTTTGACCGGCGGAAAGTTATAGCGAATCTTTTCTCGATGGAAGAGTAGCGGGGGGAGAGTGGGATCGCAGCACTCGTCTTCCGTCTCAGCTTCGTTTTCGGCTGGGCTGGACAGTCGCCGTCCTCTCCGAGGTCGGCGTGGAACAAAGCTTCGCTTTCGGGGCGCCGAGTTCGGAGAACACGGCGACTATCCGAACGCATCGACAAATGCGAAAATTTAGTTGCGGTAGACTACTCGTTCTTTACCTCATCAATTGCTAAACCCGAACAAATACAATCATGAAGCTGGTCTCTTGGAACGTGAATGGAATCCGTGCGGCGATGGACAAGGGGTTTCGCCAGTTCGTCGAAGTCCACCAGCCCGACATCCTGTGCTTGCAGGAAACCAAAGCCGAGCCACAACAAGTGGATTTGGCGTGGGCCGACGACCTCGGTTACCACCAGACCTGGAACTGCGCCACCAAAAAGGGCTACAGCGGGACGACGATCTGGAGCAAATCCGCGCCGAAAAAGACCAGCCTTGGAATCGGTGACGAGTCACACGACCAAGAAGGTCGGGTGGTGACGGCGACGTATGAGGATTTTCACGTCGTCAATGTTTACACGCCCAACTCCCAACGAGGACTTGTGCGGTTGGAGTACCGCCAACAGTGGGACGCCGACTTTTTGGCTTACATCAAAAAGCTCAATCGACGTAAACCGGTCATCTTTTGCGGCGATGTGAATTGTGCCCACCAGGAAATCGATCTGGCCAACCCCAAATCCAACCGCAAGAACGCCGGATTCACCGACGAAGAGCGCGCGGGCTTGGACAACATCGCCAAGGCCGGGTTCATCGATTCGTTTCGCCAGTTCGATCAGGGGCCTGGCAACTACACCTGGTGGACGTACCGGATGAACGCCCGCGAGAAGAACGTCGGGTGGCGTCTCGATTATTTTTGGGTGTCGAAACGGTTTTGGAATCGTGTGGCCGGTGCCAAAATCCATAGCGACGTGTTCGGATCGGATCACTGCCCGGTCGAATTGACATTGGTGGAGTAGCGCAGGCGCGCGCGCCCGATCGTCGCAGGGGTGATCCCGGTTAGACTGAACCTCGCTTGGCGCGCTACACGCCGGAATCTGCTGGGGAAACGTAGCTACCTTCGCCAGAAGGTGGGTCTGCTATGCTTTCCACGCGTTGTGCTGACCACGCTCTGGCGAGCGTAGCTACGACGACGAACGAATCCTTTAGCTTCGAGACGATCCAAACCATGAATCGACTGTTTTGTTTCATCATCGCCACCCTTGGCGTGTTTCCCCTGATCTCCGTGGCCGCGGAACCCGTGATGGACGATCAGGTCCGTTGGTGGAAAGGCAATCTACACACCCATTCGCTGTGGAGCGACGGCGACGAGTTTCCGGAAATGATCGCGGATTGGTATCGCCAGCAGGGTTACCAGTTTCTTGCCCTGACCGATCACAACGTGTTGAGCGAAGGCATGCGTTGGATGGGTGTCACCAAGATCGTTGCCCGCAGCGATGACGGTGTGGTCGGTCGCTATCGAGATCGCTTCGGCGACCACTGGGTGGAATCGCGAGCGAACCCGGAGACCGGCGACCAAGAAATCCGCTTGAAGCCGTTGGATGAGTTTCGGCATCTGCTGGAAGAACGAGGCCGATTCATCATGATTCCCGCCGAAGAGATCAGTGATCGTTCGGAAGGGAAACCGGTGCACATCAATGCCACCAATTTGGCCGAGGTGATCGCGCCGGCCGGTGGAGCGACGGTCCGCGAAGCGATGCAAAACAACCTGCGGATCATCCTCGAACACGAAAAGGCTCACGGCCGCGAAGTCTTGCCGCACATCAATCACCCCAATTTCGGCTATGCGATGACCGCCGAAGATCTGGCCGCGGTGGCCTCGGAACGGTTCTTTGAAGTCTACAACGGCCACCCGGGCGTCAATCATCTCGGCGACAAGGATCACCCCGGCATCGAACAGATGTGGGACCAAATCAACGCGATCCGCTGTGGCGCCGCCGGCATCGCGCCGATCATGGGACTGGCCACCGATGACTCACACGAATATCACGGCAAACCGGGGTCACGCCCGGGACGCGGCTGGGTGATGGTTCGCAGCCGTTTCTTGACGCCCGAACACCTGATCCAAGCGATGAAACGTGGCGACTTTTATGCATCCAGCGGCGTGTCGCTCGCCGACGTCAGCTTCGATGAATCGACGCGAACACTGTCCGTCGACATTCAGGCGGAGATCGGCGCGGCCTATCGCACCGATTTCATCGCCACACTGAGGGATGAATCCGCCGAAGGCAACGCGGCGGACCTGCACAAGATCGGCGTCGTGGTCGATTCGCAAGAGGGGACAACTGCGAAATACCAGATGACCGGCAACGAATTGTATGTGCGTGCGGTGGTCACCAGCGACCGGCCGCACGTCGATCCGTCGTTCCCCGATCAGTTGCAACAAGCGTGGACTCAGCCGGTCGGCTGGAAGCAGTGATCAGCGTTTCTTCTTTTTCGGCGGACGCTTCCGTTTACTCGGCGGCGTCGTCGGGGGCTCGGGCGTTTTCTGGTTGACCTGCTCGAGAAGTTTCTCGGTCAGTGTTTTCTTCCCATCGCCATTCCTCTTAGTGGCGACGGCATCGATCACATCGCCGTCGCCGTCCAGGTCGAAATGCTTGCCCTTGGGCAACGTTTTCTTGACCAGCAGACGCTCGCCGATGCCCCACAGGCTGCTGGCGATGAAGTAGATGCAAAGACCGGCGGGAACGCGGAAGAAGAACAGGCCCATGAACAAGGTCATGATCGTCATGACCTTTTGGGTCATCGCGGTCTGTTCGTCCGTGGCCGGCGGCATGAACAGCTTTTGTTGGGTGATGAACAACACGACGACGAAGATCGGCAGGATGTTCAAGTAAGGCCCCAACCATCCGGTGCCACGCCCGGCGATGAAGTCCGGCATCCAGTCGCCCCAGTACATGAATTGATCCGGGGCGGCCAAGTTGGATGCCCAGCCGTTGGGCGACCAGAGCGGTTTTTGCCGCAGGTCGATATCGACCGACAGGGCGCGGTACAGGCCCATGAAAATCGGCAACTGCAAAAACATCGGCAAACAACCGGCCAGCGGGTTGAACCCGACGCGTTTTTGAAGCGCCTGTTGGGCCTTCAAGCGGCCTTCCATGTCGTCCTTGTACTTCTCGGCGATCTTCTTCATTTCCGGCGCCAACTCTTGCATCCGCTGGGCGTTGACCGCGGCGTTTCGGCTAAGCGGGAACATGCAACCGCGGACGATCACGGTCAACAAGACGATCGCGACGGCATAGTTACCGACGATGCTTTGCAGGATATGCAACAGCCCGGAAAGCAGGCTGGAAAAGAACGAGAACCAGCCGTAATAGACGAAGTCGCCGATCCCGTGTTGATCCAACAAGTCAGGCTCTTTCGGTCCGGCAAACATTTGGACCGATTGGCCGAACCCTTTGCCCGGCGGCACCTCGATGGTCTTTCCATTCAGGAAGAACGAAACGTTGACCGCCCTCTCTTTGTGTTTTTCGATGTCCGAGGCGTCCGCGACGATCGTTGCGCTGGCGCGGTCGTAGGAGCCCACCGAGGATTTTTCTGGCGGCGGCATGAACGCGACGGCAAAGTACTGGGCGTCGACGCCGATGTATTTCAAATCACTCGCCGCTTCGCTGCTGTCGGAGGCGAAGATGGGATAGTTGGGGTCCTCGGGCGTCTTGCGAGCTTCTTTCAGCAGCGTCATCCCGCTGATCAATCCATGCCCATCGGCCGTCGTTCGGTAGACCGCGTCACGGGCGGCTGCTCCGCTGAAGTTGGGGCTGATCTTGTTGCTGTACCACCAGCCTTCGGGTGTGATCCCGTTGGGGCCTTCCAGACGCAGTGCCAGGTTTTGCGGATTTTCGCCCAGGTTGACGACTTCGACGTCCATGTCGACGACGTAGCTGCGGGGCCGAATCGTAAACGTCCGCGTCATCCGCACCGGTTCTCCGCCGATGCTTTCCAAAGCCTGGGAACCGATCGTGGTTTCAAAACGGATCGTCTCGCTGCCGTCATCGCCGGTCTGTTGGCTGGCGGTCCACATCAGCGATTCGGGGTCGGCCATCGATTGCAACGATCGCTCTCCGATCGGGATCGATTTGCGGCCGACTTGGGCCAGGGTGACAAGACAGGACAGACGCGACAGGTTGCCTTTGATTTCATCGTCGCCGCCGTAGGTTGCCAACCGAATCAGATCCAGCGGGTGCTCGGAGAGTTTGGCTTCGAACAATAACGTCTTGGTCGAATCGCCGCCGCGGACGACTTCCACGGTGACCGCGTTGCCCGGTTTGGAGGTGGCAAGCGATTCTTGAATGTCGCTGACCGACGCGATCGGGGTTTCGCCGATCGCCACGATCACGTCACCGACCTGAATGCCTTTTTCCCCGCTGGCGGCCACGGCAAGCGCGGCGGGAGTTCCCGGTCCGACGACATTGACCGTGACGCCGTCGATCTTTGCGTTGGGTTGGCCGGCAAAGTAGCCCAGATAGCCGCTTCGTGTGTCGACGCGGCGATAGGCAAAGCGGCCGTTTTCGTCGCGGGTGGTGATTTCGATCCGCTCGATGCCCGCGCCGCGATTGCGAAACGTGATCAGCAGGTTGTGCTTATCCGCCGGATCCATCGATCCGATCGTGAACCACTCGGTTTCCCCTTTCGTCGATGCGATTCCCGCTGTTTCCGGGGTCTCTGATTCCGCGTCCTCGTCGCCTGATCCCAGGACTTCGTCGCTGGTCGGCGCGGTCGATTCGGCCTGGGCGACGTCCCCACCGTCCTGCGCGGCAACTTCGGCGGCTTGATCGGCCGGCGGAGCTTGTTCGGGCTGCGGCGGTGCGACGACGGCACGGAGGGACAGGTAAAAGAACAGGAATGCCGCCGATGCGACGACAAACGTGTAGGTGCGGCGATCCACGATCGATCCGGTTTGGTTGGATGTAGGGGAAAGTCCACCGGCGGTGATTCGACGTGGGTTGGCACGCCTGGGTATCGAACGGGAACGCCTGGGAGTGGTTTGCGGTGGGGGTAAAGGGCTGAAAAATGAGCGTTCCGGGCGCGTATTCTGGCCCCCAGGGAGGATCTTGGGAAGGCGAAGAGGGGAAGAAGCCGCTCAGCGGCCGATTTTTTCCAATCGGACGTCGTCGAAGTCCGCCCGGCCGGTCGCTCCGAACAGGCCGACACGCAAAATCGCCTCTCGGGTCTTGATCGGCACCCGGATCAACCGACTGTGCTGGCGCCAATCTCGGCTGCCGCGAAACGGCCCCAAATAAAACGTCCCCAGGTCACTGCGCAGTTCGTCGTACAGCGAGATCGCGATCATCGGCATCGCATCGCTGCCCGGCCCCTTCTGAATGTCTTCGGTACGAACCGTCCCGCTCAAGCGAATCTGGGACACTTCGCGGCCGTCGATCGCAATCCCTTGCAGCAGGTGGGAGTTGCGGCCAGGGGTTTCGTTACGAAAGCTGGCGTAGCGATTGCCCTGGGGAGCCCTGTCGCCGGCGGAGGATTCCACTTGCGTGACCTGGCGTCCGTAGTACCAACCGGGGACGAATTCCAGCAAAGAGGCTTCATCGCCCGAGGGCGCCGCTTCGAAGTCTCCGTTGACGGCCTCCGGATTGGCCGGATCCGGTAGTGTGGTTCGACTTTCTTCCGCTTCGCCGGTCATCGGCACAAACAGCGTCGGACGCAAGGCTTCGCGAATCAATTTGCCATCGGTCTTGATCAGCCGGTACAAGGTTTGTTGATAACGCTCGCCGACCGGGATGATCATCACCCCGCCTTCGCGCAATTGTTCGATCAGCGGCGTGGGCACGGATTCGGGGCTGCAGGTGACGATGATCTTGTCAAACGGTGCCGCATCGGGCCAACCCAGAAAGCCGTCGCCGATCTTGGTGGAAACATTGCCATAATCGAGCCGGGCCAGCGTTTCAGCGGCGCGTTCACCGAGCTCCCGCACGATCTCGATCGTGTAGACGTGCTCCACCAGGGGGCTCAAGACGGCCGCCTGGTATCCGCTACCGGTACCGATCTCCAGCACCTTGTCGGTCGATTGCGGCTGCAGGGCTTCGGTCATCGAGGCGACGATGAACGGGCTGCTGATCGTTTGCGAGTGACCGATCGGCAACGCCATGTCGTAGTACGCCCGCGGCCACTGGCTCTTGGGCACGAATTCATGGCGGGGCGTCCGACGGATCGCATCCAACACCCGCGTGTCGGTCACGCCGGCGGTCGCCACGCGTTGGTCGACCAGCCGATCGCGAGCGGCCTGGAAACGATCGGCCGAGGTCGCCGTCGCGGCCCCGATCAGTAGAATCACGATGGCAAGCGGTCGTCTCATGGCAGCACTGGGTTTTGAAGGGTTGGAGTGGACAGGCTTCTCATATTCCGCTTCGCGTTGAGGTGCGGGTCAACGGTAGTGGACGACGCGAGGAGTCCTCGCAAGATCGCAATCCGAATGGACTCGTCGCCTCGTCCACTACCCGAAAACCAAGCGGCGGTGCCGTACCAAAAGCCTCTTCCACGTCGGTCACGTTCGTTTGACCGCACGGGTGGCCATGAAGGTCGCGATGTGGTCGGACAACTTATCGTCGCCTCCCCAGACGTCTTCCATTATATCCGCCAGCATGAACCCGGCGTCGAGTTGTCCGCCGATCAAATCGGCGAGCGAGTGACCAAAATCGATCGGCCGTTCCGGTCCGATCGTTTGTTCGCGTTCCTCGGGCGGAAGATCCAGATCGCTGTAGGGGATCTTGAACCGCACCTTCAACTTGCCACGGTCTCGTTTGACGGCATCGAACAGAAAATTCACCGGCTGGATCATCCCGCTGATCAATGCCCCGCCCGGCTTGAGCACGCGCGCCGCTTCCCGCCAAACCGGGCGGACATCGCTGACGAAGTTGACCGAACAGGGATTAATCACGATATCAAACTGTTCGCCGGCGATCGAATTCATATCGGCCATGTCGGCTTGGACCGTCTGGATCGTCAGCCGGTGTTCTTGGGCCAGCTTCTCATCGATCGCCAACTGACCGGCGCTGAAATCGACCACGGTCACGCGTGCACCGGCCGCGGCCAACAGCGGACCTTGATGCCCACCCCCCGCTGCCAACGCCAGGATCGCCTTGTCGCGGACGTCTCCGATCCAACGTTCCGGCACCGGCTTGGTCGCGGTCAGACGAATCGAGAAATCACCGCGCCGAGCCGCCTCGATCTCGGTCGTCCCTGCCGGTGTGAACCACTTTCGCCGGCTGGTCGCGATATTGTCCCAGGCTCGTCGATTGAATTGCGTCGCGTCCAAGAAAATCCTCCCGCTGTGATCTGATTTCGAACTTCGGTTCTGCGATTGATCGTTGAATCGAATAGAATAAACGGTCCCCCGGCGGCGGCCCCCAACGCTGCGGCCTTCCCTCCTTCCAAACGCGTCCTCGCAATCGTCATGTTAAATCTGACCGCTCGCGGAACGTCCCACACCTGCAACGGCACCACCCGTAGAGACTTCTTGCAAATCGGAACCTTGGGAGCGTTGGGGCTGGGTCTGCCCCAATACCTGGCCGCCGCCGAACGTGGCGTCGTCGATCCCCACAAGGACAATCGATCCTGCATCATGATCTTTAATCTGGGGGCGCCAAGCCAGTTGGACACGTTCGACATGAAGCCCGAGGCCCCCGCAGAGGTCCGCGGTCCCTTCCAAGCGATTTCCACCAAGGGCGATTTCCAGCTTTCCGAAATCCTGCCGCGACACGCCGAAATCGCCGACAAGTTTTCGATCATCCGTTCCTGCTATCACACCGCCGCGGCCGTGCACGATGCCGGGTGGCAGATGCTTCAAACGGGCCGCCAATTCACGGGCGGAGTGAATTACCCGCATGCCGGAGCAGTGTTGCAGTACATGCGAGGACGCCGCAGTGATTTGCCCGCCCATGTGGTGCTGCCCGAAACAATGGGCCGCGGCGGTGGCAACCTGCCCAACGGTCAAGCCGGCGGCTTTCTGGGCAAGACCTATGATCCCTTCGCGTTGATGGCTGACCCGAGCAAACCGAATTTCAAAGTCCCCGATCTGTTGCCGCCGCCGACCTTGGGCGATGTGCGGATCGATCGTCGCCGACGTATGCGGGCCGCGATCGAAGGCCGCATGAAGGAACTCGAAGCGACCGAGTCGGCCAAGATGCTGGACAAGAATTTCGAAGCCGCCTACCGGTTGATGAACAGCACGCAGGCGCGCGAAGCGTTCGATTTGACGAAAGAGCCGACGAAGGTGCGCGAGCGCTACGGCATGAACCGATTCGGACAATGTTGCCTGTTGTCGCGACGGTTGATCGAAGCCGGCGTGCGATTCGTCACCATCAACACGTTCCTGACCGTGTTCAACGAAGTCACCTGGGACATCCACGGCAGCAAACCCTTCACGACCATCGAAGGCATGAAGAACATCGTCGCACCGATGTACGACCAAGGGTATTCGGCACTGCTGACCGACTTGGCCGACCGCGGAATGCTCGATGACACGCTGGTGTGTGGTTTGGCCGAATTCGGACGTACGCCGAAGGTCAATCCTGCCGGCGGCAGGGATCATTGGCCGCAGTGTTTTTCGACCACGTTCGCCGGCGGCGGCGTGCAAGGCGGACGGGCGATCGGAGCGAGCGATCCGATCGGTGCCGTGCCCGCCGACCGACCGACACAACCGGGCGAACTGATCGCCACGGTCTTCCATTCATTGGGACTAGACCTGGAAGCCGAGATCCCGGGCCCCGGCGGCCGCCCGTTCCCACTGGTCGATTTCGGAATGCGCGAAGTCAAAGAGTTGTTCGTGTAAACGTCCCGCCCTACAGGAATGTCGGGCGCAGCGAGCGGCATGCGGATCAACTTAAAAAAAATACTTCTTAGCGGGGAGGTTTTATCCTTGAGGTGCTGCGTTCACGATGGAGGTCAGGGAGAATCAAAAAAAGCCCACCGATGGCAGCGCGAACCCACGGATGTCATGCGGTCGGTGATCCGTGGGTTCGCGCTGCCATCCGTGGGCATTAACCGTCCTTGTTTGGGACGGCCAGGGGAAGTGGTAAAGCCCTTTAACAATCAACGACTCAAAACCCTTGCGACCTCCTCCAGCGAGGATTTCGTCACGGCTTGGATGAAGCCGCCGTTTAACTTGTTGCATATTCTCGCATTCCTTTTCCTACCTCCCCAACGCGTCTGATGAGACCATTATCGAATTCCTCCTGTTCCGTTTTCCTCGCGGCCGCACTCTCGCTCGTTTGCCCGACCCCTGCCTCGGCCGACGATTCGGGTTTCGCCGTGCTTCCGCGGACGATCCAGCTGTTCGGCGGCGAAGGCCGACAGCGGGTTTCGATCGTCTCGGTTCGTGATCAATTGCCGTCGTCGGTGCTTGATCCGCAGCGCTACAGCATCACGATTACCGATTCAACGGTCGCGACGATTCATGACGGCATCGTGAAGGCCGTCTCCGATGGCGAAACGACACTTCAGTGCCGGGTCGGTGACGAAGTCGCGCAGGTCCCGGTCGTCGTCACGGGCACCGAGGCGGAGCATCGATGGAGTTTTCGAAATGATGTTCAATCGGTACTTGCCAAAGCGGGATGCAACATGGGCGCGTGCCACGGCGCGCTGGCCGGTAAAGGCGGTTTCCGGCTTTCGCTGCGCGGCTACGACTGCGAGCAAGACTTTTTGTCGATCACGCGCGAGGCCCGTGGACGACGCATTGAGATGGCGGACCCGGGGCGTAGCCTGTTGTTGGCCAAACCGACCGGCGCCCTGCCGCACAAAGGCGGGCTGCGACTGGATGTGGATTCGCGTGACTATCGCGTGCTCAGCGAATGGATCGCCAACGGCGCCGCCCCGCCCGCCGATGACGATCCGTCGCTACAGCGAATTTCTGTCTTACCAGAAAACGCGATGCTGTCGCCGGGTGATACCTCCCAGGTCTTGGTCAGCGCCCATTACGACGACGGACGTGTCGTCGACGTCACCCACTGGGCCAAGTTCACCGCGACCGACGAAGCCGTCGCCGGGGTGGATGAAGACGGGTTGGCCGTCGTGCGGGGAAGCGGTGAAGCCGCCGTGCTGGTTTGGTTCGGCAGCAAAGTCGTGCTGGCGAGGATGACGGTCCCCTTTCAGCACGAGGCGCCGACGGAGCGTTACGAAAACGCACCTCGACGAAACTTCATCGACCAAGAAAACCTGGCTCAACTGAAAACCCTGCGGTTGCTACCGTCGCCACGCTCGAGCGATGAAGCCTTCTTACGACGTTCGACACTGGACACGATCGGGCGATTGCCGACGCCGGAGGAACGGCGGTTGTACCTGGATTCCGACGCACGCGACCGCCGCGACGCCTGGATCGAACGCCTGCTTTCCAGTGACGACTTCGTGTCTTACTGGGCGTACAAGTGGTCCGACATGTTGCTGATCAACGGAACACGCTTGCGTCCGATCGCGGTAAAAACCTATTACGCGTGGGTCCGAGACCGCGTGCAAGCGAACCAGCCCTGGGACGAATTCGTCCGCGAGATTTTAACCGCGACCGGACGCAGTGACGAAAACGGCGCGACCAATTTTTACGCGCTGCATCAATCACCCGAGGACATGACCGAAAACGCGTGCCAAGCGTTCCTGGGGCTTTCGATCGGTTGCGCCAAATGCCACAACCATCCGCTGGAAAAATGGACCAACGACCAGTATTACGCGATGGCCAATCTGTTCGCCCGCGTCCGCGCCAAAGGCTGGGGTGGTGACGGCCGCAACGGTGACGGATTGCGAACGCTGTACGTTTCGACGCGCGGCGAATTGATCCAGCCCAATCGCGGCAAACCCCAACCGCCGGCCCCGCTGGACGCCGATCCGATCGCTTTCGATGACCCCGCCGATCGACGCCAGGTGCTGGCCCGGTGGATGACCGATCCAGACAATCCGTACTTTGCCCGTTCGATCAGCAACCGGATCTGGGCCAACTTCTTCGGCCGCGGGTTGGTCGAACAAGTCGATGATCTGCGGCTGAGTAATCCCGCGTCCAACGAATCCCTGCTGACCGCACTCAGCGACCACTTGATCGACGTCGACTTTGATTTGAAACAACTGATGCGGACGATCTTGCAGAGCGAAACGTACCAACGCAGCAGCGTCCCGTTGGCCCAAAACCAAAGCGAATCGAAATACCACAGCCGGTACTATCCGCGACGATTGATGGCCGAGGTCCTGTTGGATTCGATCGACCAAGTGCTCGGCACATCAACGACGTTCAACGAATTGGCGTTTCCAGGCGCAGACCGCCAAAAGACAGACTTCTACGAAACCGGAACCCGCGCGATCGAGCTGTTTGACGCTTCGGTGAACTCGTACTTTTTGAAGACGTTCGGCCGCAACCCGCGTGAAATCACCTGCGAATGTGAACGCAGTGACCAACCCAGCATGGTTCAGGTGCTGCACCTGTCAAACGGCGACACACTGAATCCCAAGTTGGCCGCAAAGCGAAATGTGTTGACCGAAGCGGTCGCCGAAGGGCTGGATGACGAAGCGATCATCCGGCAGTTGTTCCTGCGCGGGTTGGCCCGCGAGCCCCAGGCCGATGAAATGAAGACGCTTTTGGGAGTGCTGGGCGAGTACGGTGATGCCGATCGGATCACGGGGCTGCAAGATGTCGCCTGGAGCGTGCTGACCAGCACCGAATTTACGTTCAATCACTGAAACGCAAATCGCCACCGACGACCGTGTGCTTGACCCGACCGATCAGTTCCATGCCGGCAAACGGCGTGCTGATACAGGTCGAACGAAATTGGCTGGGGTCGACCTTCCATCCGGCGTTGGGATTGATGACGGTGACGTCGGCCGGACGCCCGATTCCCAGCGTCCCCGCATCCAGGCCGGCGATCTGGGCCGGACGCGTGGACATGCGGTCGATCAATTCGATCCAGTCCAACGTTCCGGTCCGCACCAGAGCCGTTGCCGCGGTGGCCAACGCCGTTTCCAGCGACGAGATCCCGAAGGGCGATTGATCCAAATCGTTCATCATCTTTTCGCGACTGCGCGGCATGTGCCCGGACTGGATCGCATCGATCGTCTTGTCCTTGACCGCTTGGCAAAGCGTTGCGACATGGCTGGGGCTGCGGAGCGGCGGATGGACTTTGAAACGCGATTCGTAAGACCGCATGGTCGCGTCGCTGAGCATCAAATTGTGGGGACAGGCCGACGCCGTCACCACGACGCCGCGTGATTTCACACGGCGGAGCATGTCGACCGCGCCCATCGTGCTGACCGGTCCGACATGCAATCGCCCGTCGGTCGCTTCGGCCAGTCGCACATCGCGGGCAACGGCCAAGTCCTCCGCTTCGGTCGGCAGCCCCTTCAAACCCAGCACCAGTGAAACCTGGCCGTCGTGCATCACCCCACCCAGAGCCATCTCGGGAACCTCGGGTGAATCGATCACCGGGCGGTCGAGCATGCGACAGTACTCTAGCGCCCGCTTCAACAGTGCATCGCTGGGCGCGGCGCGGGGGGCATCGCTGAATGCGACCGCGCCGGCTTCGGCCAACAGCCCCAATTCGGCCATTTGTTTTCCGGAACGTCCTTTGCTGAGACAGCCGACGACGTAAACGCGGGCGCCATTGGCTTGGGTCGCTTTCTGGCGGACGAATTCGACCGCGCCGTGCGAATCGATCACCGGGTCGGTGCTCGATGCCGCCAAGATCGACGTGTAGCCGCCGGCCAGCGCCGCGTGCGATCCGCTGTGCACCGTTTCGTCTTCCTCGTATCCCGGCTCCCGCAATTCGACACCCAGGTCGACCAGCCCCGGCGCGACCAGACAACCGCCGGCATCGATGACGTCATGGTCTTGGGGCAGGTCGCCGTCACTGGGATCGATCGCCGCGATCACGCCGCCGGCCAGCAGGATCCGACCAACGCGGTTCAAGTTCTGACTGGGGTCGATCAACGTCCCGTTTTCGATCAGCAATGGCTTGTTCATCAGTCGCTTTCGTCTTGTTAGGGCGTCAAAAAAAATAAATTCCGCGTTTGGCATATTTGCTTGAAGGAATCCGTTTCTGAAAACTCGGTTCTTGCAGTGATGTTTGCGTCTGATGAAAACGAGGAATTCGCGGAAACGGATTCCTTCTAGCAACGTCCACTTGGCTTCTGGTCGATCGTGTTGGATTTTTTACCATTCTTCTTCGTTTCCGCTCACGTGAGGTGAGTGTGCGAATACCGCAATTCACGATGCCGAAAGAGGTTCAAACACGCATCGTCGAGTGATTGACAGGTTAGATTTCGCTGAGCTCTTAACTCGGTTTCACTGACCGGAACTTATAAGAGCAAGGGAGTTTGACTGCTTCGATCGACATCAACCGTCACTGGAGCATCGTTCCCTGCGGATATGCTCCACTCCCTTGCTCTTATAAGTTTGCCAAACGCGGAATTTATTTTTTTTGCCGCCCTTAGTTCGCTTGCGTTTCGATCGCTGCGCCGTTCCGATTGGCATGTCGGTCGTCCGCGACCGACAGCAAGTACAGGGCGGACATGCGAACGGCGATTCCGTTGGTGACTTGTTCCAGGATCACCGAATGCGGACCATCGGCGACTTCCGGGGTGATTTCGACGCCACGGTTGATCGGCCCGGGAGCCATGATCAGGATGTTGTCCTTGGCGTGACGCATTCGGGTGGCGTTCATCGCGTACAGCGCCGCGTACTCGCGGACACTGGGGAATGGCCGTGCATCTTGCCGTTCAAACTGAATCCGCAACAAGTTCAACACATCGCAGCGGGGCAGGATTTCGTCCAAGTGGTGGGCCACTTCAAAACCCAGTTCCTGCCATCGCGGGCTGACCAGGGTCGGCGGTCCGCAGATGATCACGTGGGCGCCTAACTTTTTCAGCCCCCAAATGTTGCTCCGTGCGGTGCGGCTGTGGGCGATGTCTCCGACCAAGGCAACCGTCAATCCGTCCAGGTTGCCGCGGTGTTGGCGGATCGTCAGCAGATCCAGCAAGCCTTGCGTGGGATGTTCGTGCGGGCCGTCGCCGGCATTCAAAACACAGCACCCGAGCTCGCGGGCCAACAGGTTGGGTGTTCCGGGGGTGCTGTGGCGGGTGACCACCCAGTCCACGCCCATCGCTTCGATCGTCTTGGCCGTGTCGGCAAACGTTTCGCCCTTGGCCGTGCTGGAACCGGTCGACCCGAATTCGACCGTGTCGGCGCCCAGGCGTTTGGCCGCCAAAGAAAAACTGTTGCGGGTCCGCGTGCTGTTCTCGAAAAACAGATTCGCGCACGTCTTGCCGCTCAGCAGCGACAATTTGCGGCGACATCCCTCGGTCGCCTCCTTCAGCCGTTGGGCGACGTCCAGCAACAGCGTGATTTCTTCGGCAGACAGGGACTCCAAATCCAACAAGTGCCGGCGATCCCAACGCTCCGTATACGATGTCAAATCAGGCACGCTCATCAACCACCTCGCTCCGTGATCAGCCGTTTCAACAATCCCAAGGCCATACGGACTGTTAGATTAATGAATTGATGGCAAATCCGCGAGCGGGCGGAAAGACAAGCCGCTGGCGGCCGGTTGATTCATCTGACGCGACGCTTCCTATGCTAGCCCGACTTCCATGCTAGCCCGACGCGTAAGCGAGGGGCCACCGCGTAAGCGAGGGGCCACGTTACCGTTAGCTGATACATGCGGACTTTAATCACCAAGCCATCAAGCGTTACGAGCCACCCGCCCCGTCTGGAAAGCCTTGGCGGCTTCCAAGTTAAACCGCTTGCCGACGGGGCGCCCAAAACCCCAACAACACCCAAGCGATAATCCAGGCGACGCCACCGAGCGGTGTGATCGCGCCCAGCCATGGGGTTCCGGTCAACACCAGCACGTACAAACTGCCGCTAAAGAGAACGATTCCAGCCAGGAACAGTGCGCCGACGCGACGAATCATCGAACCGCCGTGGCCAGCCAATCCGCTCAGGGCCAGCAAGACGACCGCGTGGACAAGGTGGTACCGCGATCCGGTTTCGAATTGCCCGACGCGTTTGGCGACCATTTCGGGTTCCAGCCCTTGTGATTGCAGGAAGCCTTCCAAGCCGTGCGCGGCAAACGCGCCGAGTGCGACGCCCGTGGCGCCGGCAATCGCAGCGGCAACGAGCAGGAATCGGTCGGGCGAGTTCATGCCGATGCCAGCTGAGTCCCAACGGCGCGGAGCAGTTTGTCCATTTGAAATGGTTTGCGGATGTATTCGCTGACGCCCAGCAGTTCCGCATACGCTTTGTGGCGACTGCCTTCGTTGCCGGTGATCATGATCACCGGGACCATTTCTTCGGACATCCGTCGCAGTTTTTCCAGGACCAGGAACCCGCTGCGTTTGGGCATCATCATGTCCAGGATGATCAGGTTGGGCGACTCGCGTTCGGCCAGCGCCAGACCTTGATTGCCATCGCGTGCGATCACCACTTCGTATCCGGCGTCTTCGAGCGCGTAACGCACCGACTCGATGATTTCCGCGTCATCGTCAACGATCAGAATCTTCGCGCCGCGATCGCTTTGAGCCACTTCGGGGAGATCGTCAGAGTCTTCGTCGGCCATACGGTGGAACCTGGAGGGTGAAACGGGTGGGCTAATTATCCGAGAACGAGGTCGGGCTCGTATCCCAGGGGCTTAGTTTAGCAACTGGAGCACCGTTCACCACATGGTTCATGATCCATCGGTCCAGATCCGACAAAACGGCCGTGTTCATTTCGTCGTCGTTGCGGTATTGCCGGATCTCCACTTGCGCCCCGATCGAGCTGGCGGCTTGGATTTCCGAAACCAAGCGTGTTTGGTCGTAGAACTCGCTTTCGATCGACCGTTGCCACAACATCGGCAGCCGTCGCTCTTTGAGTCGCTGGCGGTCCAGGTCAGAGCATTTCGGCAGCTGGAAGGATCCGCCCAGTGAAATCGCCGCGGCGAACCGTTCCGGATGACGCATCGCGATCCGCGCGGCCATCGTGCCGCCATTCTGATAACCGGCCAGGATGATCCGCTGGGCATGTACACTGTACTGAGCTGCGGTTCGGTCGATCGCTTCCAGCACACTCCGCTCGGCCCACTGCACCGCGGCCACCGAGTTGCTCCATGCGAAACGATGCCCTGATGGATCAGACGCCGCAGGTGCACGAACGCCCGTCGCGACATAGTTGCGCGAACTGACGTGCGGCATCACATGGCAGACTTGATTCTCATTGAATCCGTCGCTGTGCAGCCAAACGATCAGTGGGTATCGGTAATTCGATTCGTAATGCAGCGGCACAAAAAAGGTCTGGGCGCCGATCGCCTCTGACCAGTCAGCCGCTGCTCCACCGGATGACTCTCGTGCCGCTTCCTCCGCATCAAGAGCGTCGACAGGGTGTGGGGTGCTGTCACCTCCGTCGGGAACTTGTTCGCTAACGGATTTCCAGATCGTGGTCGCATCAAATCGGTTCATAGCAAACCGGAACTCAGCAAGTGAAAAAGCATCAACACGCTGCTGACGGCTCGCTACAAACGTACGGACATTCACGACGATGTGTCAACGCTGAAGCGAACAATGCCGGAGCCAAAACTGCAAAATAAGAAACGCTGTCAAAATACAACGAAAAACGCTATCGCTTCAAAACATCGGCCAGTTCGACCAGGTGACGCAGGCTGTCGCAATGCGCCGTGTATCGCAACCGCGGCCGCAACTGGTCGTCCAATGCACGGCCGCCCACAATCAAGCTGACGTTTTCCCCCAGTGAATCGGCAAGCTTGTTTTGCTCGCGCACAAACCGAACCGGATCGTCCACCGACGTCACGCTCAGCCACGCCAGTTTGGGCTGATAGTCCTCAGCCGCTTGGATCAACGAATCCAGCGGCAAGTCATTTCCCAGATTGATCGCATTCCACCCGCTTTCACGCAACGCAAGCTCGACCAACGCTGTGGGCAGTTGATACGGATCCGACTCCGGGGCCGCACCGATTGCGATCGGAGCATCCACAGGCAGTCCCGCAACCCCCTCGCGGAGATGGTGAATCAGCCGCGTGCAGATCGTGCAGCTGCGCCGTTCTTGGTAAACATCCAGCTCGCCGCAATCCCAGGCATCGCCCAGCCCCCGCATCGCGTCGGTGATCAGGTCCTCGGCCGTCTCGGCTCGAGTCCACCCCAGCGCGATCCGCTCCTCTAGCAGCGTCATGCAACGTTGCTCGTCGCCGGCAGCCAACGCGGCACGGAATTCCTGTTGCGCCGGCTCGGTACCCTCGCCGCGGACGGCAAGGCGGCGGGGGGGCCGCTTGGCCGGGATCTCCAATTCGCTGGCTTCGATACCCAAGGCCGTCGCATTGACGATCGTCCGCTCGGTCGAACGCAGGAACTCGCGGAGTCCTGACAGCGTGATCCGGCGATGACCGCCGACGGTCCGCACCGTGGGGATCATCCCTTGGTCACACCAACGCTTGACCGATGACTCGCTGACGTGCAGCGAGCTGGCGATCTGCTTCGGAGAAAACTGGGGCAGTGAATCAGTCACAGCAGGCAGTGAATAAGGAAGGAGTGTGATTGATGGTGAACGTTTTGGACGAAAACCGCTCGCCATGATCGGTTTCGAATCGTATCGAAAAGCTTCGCCACGCCAACCTGGAAATAAATAAACTTTTCGAAAACAGGGGCGTTTTGACGATTCCGGGGCGGACGCGACAGGTTTTTCGACATTTTTTAATTTCGGGCATTGTCGTTGCAACTTTACCTCACTATACCCTAATGACCGTTTTGAACGTTTTGATCGTTCGCGACCCCACCCCAGGAATTGACCCATGCCCGCCGACCAAGCCCTCGCCCCTGCGTCTAACACGAAAAAAACGCCGCCTCCAGCGCGGGCAGGTAAACTGCGGGCCCGCCCGCCCGCCTGGCTGGCCATGGACGAATTGAACGATGCGAATCGCGACGCCGACGCCCTGGTCGAACCTCTGGGTATGGCCAGCCACGACGAATTGAAGCGGCGGACCCGATGCCGGCTTCGAGAGGAAATCGAGTTCATCTCCAATCCCCAGTTCGGCCGCCGTGATCTGGGCAAGACGTTATTCGCAGAACCGCTGAACCTGGCTCCGCGAAAGACGGAGCTGGGCGTCGCGGCGATCCGCCGCAGTGGGATCGATATGCCGATCCACCTCGGACGACTCTGCGAGGCCCCCTTGTTGACCCCCGAACAGGAACAGATGCTGTTCCAGCGGATGAATTACTTGCTCCAGCAGGCGGCGGTTCACCGCAGCCAACTCGACCCGGCCCGCCCGTCTCGCGTGCGGCTGGAACTGATCGATCGCTTGATCGCGCTCGCTTCCTGGCACCGCGACCGAATTGTCGAAGCCAACCTGCGGCTCGTTTTCTCGATTGTCAAAAAGTTTGTAAACGCGAGCAACCGATTCGACGACCTGCTCAGCGATGGAATCGTGGCGCTGATCCGCGCGGTCGAAAAGTTTGACTTCGATCGCGGCTTCCGATTCAGCACCTACGCCACCCAGGTCATCCGCCGCAACTCATACCGCACCGTCGTGGTCAACCAACAGGAACGGCAGAAGACGGTCGGTGGGCTGCAGGACATGGACCTGGACCTGACCGATGAAGGCCGTGAGTCGGCGATCAGCGAAAAACGCTGGCATGAACTGCGCAGTCGCCTGAGCGTGATGTTGGACGAACTGGATCGTCGCGAGAAATTCATCATCCGGGCGCGTTTTTCGCTCGGAGCGCATCGCAAAGTGCATACACTGCAGTCACTCGCCAACCGCTTGGGCGTTTCAAAGGAGCGTGTCCGCCAACTCGAGCGTCGGGCGATGGACAAGCTTCGTGCAATGGCGGGTGACGTCAATCTTGAGGAACTGGAGACCCAGTGAAAAAGTATGTGGCTTCAACAACGCTTCCTGTCGGGGTAGAAGAAGCGTTCGCCTACCACGAGCGCCGCGGCGCGCTCGACCGCCTGATCCCACCCTGGAAAAACGTCACGGTGGAATCATCTGACGGAAGCCTGAAACGGGACAGCGTGGTCGTTCTGAAATTAAAATCCGGTCCGGCCGCGATCCGCTGGGTGGCCCAGCACACCGAGTACGACCCGCCGAAATGCTTCGTCGACGTCCAGCGTCGCGGCCCGTTTGCCCACTGGGAACATCGGCATCAATTCGACGCGGCGGCGTCGGCCGGCTCCGTGCTTCGCGACTCGATTTCCTACAAATTGCCGCTCGGCGGATTCTTGGGGGCATCGATCGTTCGGAAAGAACTGGAGACGATGTTTGCCTATCGTCATCGGGTCACACGCGATGATTTGGAGCTGGCGGCCAAGTACCAAGCCGCTCCGATGCAGATCGCGGTCTCGGGTGCGTCCGGTTTGGTCGGCAAAAAACTTTGTTCTCTGCTGACCCTGCTGGGACACCGTGTGATTCGGCTGGAGCGCTCCCTGGATCGAGCCGAAGAGGACCAGGACGCGCTCGCGCCTTGGGAGTCATCGTCTGAAGCGGAGAAGCTTTCCGGTATCGATGCCGTCGTTCATTTGGCGGGCAAACCGATCGCACAGGGGCGCTGGACCGATTCGATCAAGCAACAGATTCGAGACAGCCGCGTTGATTTGACCAACCGTTTGGCGGCTGCACTTGCCAAGCTACCGACTCCACCCAAGGTCATGGTCTGCGCGTCAGCGGTCGGCATCTACGGCGACCGCGGCAACGAGGTGTTGACCGAGTCGAGTGCGCCGGGCGACACCTTCCTGGCAAAGGTCGCATCCGAATGGGAACAGGCATGTCGGCCGGCCGAACAAGCGGGGATCCGCGTCGCCAACGCGCGACTGGGCATGGTGCTGGATCCGCGCGGCGGAGCCCTGGAGAAAATGTTGCTCCCGGCCAAGTTCTTTGGCGGCGCGTTGGGCGACGGAAGCCAGTGGTGGAGTTGGATCTCGGCGGACGACGTGATCGGAGCCATCTATCACGCTATTTGTGACCAGCGGGTTTCGGGTCCGTTCAACCTGACCGCGCCCGAGCCGCTAACCAATCGCGATTTTGCTCGCACACTGGGTCAAGTCATTTCCCGCCCGGCATTAATTCCGGCACCCGCCTTCGGGCTGCGACTGGCACTCGGCGAGATGGCCGATGCGCTACTACTGGCCAGCACCCGTGTGATCCCGTCGGTCCTTCAAGACACCGGGTACGAATTCCGATTCACCTGTGTCGATGAAGCGCTGCGTTATCACCTGGGGGTCAATCGGCTGGAGTCGATCGAATGAACGCGAACCTGATCTTCCTGGTCAACCTGGTGACCACGTGGTACCTGGTCGGATTGATCTGGATGGTCCAGTGCGTTCATTACAAACTGTTTGATCGAGTCGGTGCCGATGAATTCATCAAGTATGAAACGGACCATGCCAACCTGATCACCCCGATCGTCGGTCCGCCGATGTTGATCGAGATCGCGACGGCGGGATTGCTGGTCGCCTTTGCCCCGCCGCTGATCCCGCGCTGGGTTTTGGTCACTGCCTTCATCGCCGTGGTTGCCATCTGGCTGTCGACCGCAATCATCCAAGTGCCCTGCCACAGCCGATTGACGGGCAACGGATTCACCCGAGCTGATTATCAGTTGCTCGTGGGCAGCAACTGGATTCGCACGATCTTATGGACGGCTCGCGGATTAGTCCTGGCCTACTTCGCGTCGAAGCTGATGGCGTAGCAAAGTCGACGCGAGTGCCTGAACGTCGCTACGCTCGCCAGAGCGTGGTTCACCCCCGCCTTCGACGTCTCACCAATCTTCTTGGCTCGAAATTCTACCTGCCTCTCCAGCTGACTCGAGGCAGCGGGAGAGAGATGGCAGAATGATTCGGGGCAGAATGATGAAACGCCCGTGATCCGACGCTTGGTGGCGGATCCTAGGCGGGCTCAGCGGAATCGAAACCTAAACCATCCAAATGCCGAATGGCGCGGGCTTAGTGAGCCGACGGCGCTAGCCGCGGGCCTTGATACGCCTTTAACACGGCGGTAAGGCCCGAGGCTAGCGTCTACGGCTCAGCGTATTGGCTTAAGGTAAGGCCCGAGGCTAGCGCCTACGGCTCAGCGTACTGGCTTAAGCAGCCTCGGCCGATGCTGTACGACGTCCTTTCTAGGTCGTCGTGCAGAGCCCTACGGGCGACGGCGCGGAAGGGCCATCGTACCCAGAGAAAAGCATCGCCCTAAGTCGGACGATTGCTTAAAACGGCACACCAACGGCTGCCCGAAAAAGCGGCCACTTACGCGGCGACTTTGATGAACGAGGCGAGTCGGTCGGCGCGGCTGGGGCTTTGCAGCTTTGCGACCGCCTTGGCTTCGATCTGTCGAACACGTTCGCGGGTGACCTTGAAGATCCGCCCGCACTCTTCCAGCGTGTAGCTGTAGCCGTCGACCAAGCCATACCGCAAGCGGATGATCTCGCGTTCGCGGTACGTCAGCGTCTTAAGCAGTTCGTCGATCTTGCTTCGCAGGATGCCGCCCGAAGCCATGTGCACCGGGTTCAGACTGTCGTTGTCTTCGACAAACTCGCCGAAGCTGCTGTCTTCGCCTTCGCCGACGGGCCGATCCAGACTGACCGGATGCCGGCCGATGTCCATCACCCGTTGAACTTCTTCCAACGGCACTTCGGTCAACTCGGCGATCTCCTCATAAGAGGGTTCGCGTTTGAGTTGTTGCGTCAGCTTCTTTTGTGCCTGTCGCAACTTGCTCAGCACATCGATCATGTGAACCGGAATGCGGATCGTACGTGCCTGATCAGCGATCGCCCGCGTGATCGCTTGACGAATCCACCAGGTCGCATAGGTGCTGAACTTGAATCCGCGTCGGTACTCGTATTTATCGACCGCACGCATCAGCCCGGTGTTGCCTTCTTGGATCAGATCCAAGAACGACAGACCGCGGTTTCGATACTTCTTGGCGATCGAAACGACCAGTCGCAGGTTGCCGCTGCTGAGCTCTCGTTTGGTGGCTTCGAATCGCTCGAAATGCTCGCGTGCCTTGGTGACGCGTTTGTGCAGACTTTCCGGCGTCTCCTGTGTCAGGATCATCAATTCGCGAAGCTCTTGTCGCAGGTCCGCCGCTTCGTCTCGGCTGACCGCGTCGTTGCCCAGTTGCGCCAGTCGGGCGCGGATGTAATTCATGCGTTTTGAGAACTCTTCCAGACGCGCCAACATCGGGGTGACGCGTCGGCTCCGCAGACTCAGCTCCTCGACCAGTTCCAGCGCCTTGCGACGTCGTGCGATAAAACGGCGGCGGACTTCGGCCTTCAGTCGCGGCGGGGTGCTCTTGCGCGCCAATGCTTCGAAGTCCTCGCGGTTTTGCACGATCAGGCGGTCGAGCGTGCGGAGGTTGTGGGGCATCCGCGCGGAAATCTGTTCTTTTGTCAGGTGCTCGGTCAGCGAGACTTTGATGGTGCGGTCGAAGGGCAATTCGCCTTCGTGCACGCGGTGCAACACTTCGACGGTGTGACGCAAGGCGTAATCGGACTCCAGCAGACAGCGTCGGAATTGCCGCCGGGTGACTTCGATCTTTTTGGCCAGCGAGATTTCTTGGTCGCGGCTCAGCAACGGGATCTCCGCCATTTGGCTCAGGTACATTCGAATCGGATCGTCGCTCGCCCGCGGCATTTCAACGCTAGCCAGTTCTTCGGCGACGGCCGCGCCGGGCATCTGGTCGTCTGCGTCGTCGTCATCGGCCGCCGGTGCGTCGTCACCGACGTCGCGCAGGACGCGAACGTTGGGCTCGGGACGACGTTTCGAGACGGTCGCGGCACTGTGCCCGTCGACCAGCTTGATCCCGAACCGCTCGATCGCTTCGATCAGCTTGTTCAGCTTTCTCGGGCTGCCGTCTTCATCGGGAAGGTAGGCGTTGATTTCATCGTAGGTCAGGCATCCTTGCTCGTGACTACGCTCTACCAATTCGGCAAGTTCTCGATCCATCAAAAGCATTGTTCAAAACCTCATGTTTGAGTTGCCCATCATGGGCGTGCGGGTCGTTCCTTTCACCGCGTCGGCGCTTTGTTCCGAGCGCGGTGTCAAATTGTGCTTGACGTTGCGGGCGTCATTCGGTCGTGTTCGTTCAGCCCTCCCTAGCGGTCGATTTGCTGACGATGTTTTTCCGAATCGAATAGCTGCTTTAATAGATCCAGCTCTTCGGATTCGTCCAAGGCCAATGTTTCAAGTTTTGCGATTTGTCGATGCTTTTCTGCAATGTTTTCTCGTCGACGAAATTGCTCCAACAGCGACTGAAATCTCTGCTCGGGACTTTGCGAGAGTTTGCCTTCGCGTTGTGCCAAGCGAAACTGCATCGTGACGACTTCGTTTTTCAAGAAATCGTTTTCGATCAACGCCAGCAATGTTTCGGCGGTCAGGTCACGGCCCTGCAGGTCCAATTCCTGATAGGCCGCCAAGATCATTTTTGCCGACAACGTGTCCAGCCAATCGGGATCGATCATTTCGACCGCCCGGCCGGCCAGCTCGGGCGACTCGATCATCGTTTCGAACAACTCGCGGTCGAAGCTGCTCAGCGGGACCTCGCGGTCTTCAGCAGTGCTGGCCCCACGCGAAGACCTGGCCGATCCACTGGCGGCCGATCTACTGGCGGCCGATCTACTGGCGGCCGATCTACTGGCGGCCGATCCGACGTCGGGCGATGACAAATGCGATTGATCGGGGAACCACGAATCGTCGGGGTCGATGCCGGCGGCTTCGGCCAACAGCAAGTTGGGATCGATCGGACCGGTTGCCGATCCGGCCGGGGCCGGCGGCGAAGAGCGATGCGGGGGCTTGGCGGGCGCCGGTTTCGCGGACTCCGCGTTCTCAGCCGCCGCGGCTCGGAACTTGGCCGCACGGCGCTGTTTCGCTTTCTCCTCTTCGCGTTTCTTTTCCAGCCGGTCTTCCAAACGCGACTGAGAGATTTCGAACGTCCGCGACAGACGCAGGATCATCTGGTCTTGCTTTAGCGGGTCCATCCGCGGCGCCTTGGCCAGGATTCCCGTCATCGTGTCGATCGCTTGCATCACCGCGTGGGTGTCGTGCGTGACGTCGACTCCGGCCGTCAAGGAGCTCAGCTTGTGCTCGAGCGCGTCAGGGGATTGCTCGACCAGTCGCTCCAGCGATTCGCGTCCGTGCCGGTCCAAGTAGTCGGCCGGGTCCAAGGCATCGGGCAGCGTCAGGACTCGCAGGTCGGCATCGGCCTTGATGAACAACTCCAACACCTCGTCGGCGCGTCGCTGTCCGGCCGCATCGCCGTCCAGCACCAGAACGACGCGGCTGGCCAATCGCTTGAGCGTGCGGACGTGGGCTTCGCCCAGCGCGGTGCCCAGGACTGCGACGACCGGTTCGATACCCGCTTGCCGAGCTGCGATGACATCGGTGTACCCTTCCATCACCAAGGCTTGTCCGCCCTTGCGGATCGAGTCCCTGGCGAGTTGCAATCCGTAAAGCTGTTCGGATTTCCGGAACAACTTGGTCTCGGGGCCGTTGATGTACTTGCCGCCCACATTCTCGCCGTGCCGCGTGGCGATTTCCGGGATCACGCGACCGCCCATCGAGATCGGGCGGTTTTGCATGTCGTGAATCGGGAACATCAAACGACCGCGGAACAGATCGTAGCTGCCACTGCCGCCTCGACGATTCAACGCCACTCCGGCCGCGGCGGCGATTTCGGGGCGAAACTTTTCGCGTTTCAGCAACCCGGTGGCGAAATCCCAACTGTCCGGTGCGAACCCGATGCGAAACAGTTGCCGGTGCTGGTCGTCGATGCCACGACTGGCCAAGTAGTCGCGGGCGATCTTGGCATCGTCACTTTGGGGCGAGTCGAGTTGATCAAAGTAGGCATCACAGATCAGCTTGACGGCGGCAAAGAGCGTCGCCTTGTCGTTCTTGGATCCCGGTTCGACTTTGGGGCCGGCCTGGAATTCGATGCCGGCTTGCTCGGCCAGTGTCCGCAGCGCCGTAACAAAGTCGACGCCGTCGCGGTGCATGACAAAATTAAAGACGTCACCGCCGATGTCGCAGACCCAACACTTCCAGGTCTGCCGTTCCTGGTTGACCGTCAGCGAGGGCGAGCGGTCGTCGTGCCAGGGGCAATGGGCCGCCAGCGTGCGTCCTTTAGGGACCAGCGTCAATGACGCACCGACCACGTCAACAATGTCGACGGCGGCACGCACTCGCTCTTTGAGGTCCAGGTCCATCATTGCGGACAAAGCCACTCGCTGAAATTCTTCCCGCGCCGTAGTATTGAGCCGCTGTTTTTCAGCCGCTGTTGTACCTTCGCGCAGGACTCGCGAAACCATCCGGATCGGTCGACTCGTGCCTGATTCCACCTGGCGGCGGCCCGTTTCGTTCGGGCGGCCCTCAACGCGGCAAGGCAAAGGCTTTCTCCTGAAAGCCGTTCGAGCAAATTTCGATCACACGCACTCCGTTGCAGCGTAACAAATTTCGCGGCCCAAAGGACGCCGCCGACAGATGTATCCCCCCAAAGGGCGAGGCTCTGCCGGACGCGGTGGGCCACGATCGATGCTTCGCATACGAGCCGAGGGAGTTTCACGATCGGCCGATTTCACGTCAAGATCAGTTTCACGCAATTTTCACGACGCTTCGCTGGGCACGATCCAGCCGCGGCAGCGTTTGATAGACGGATCGCTCGGGGTACGATGGCCCTTCCGGGCCGTCGCTCGTGGGGCTCTGCCCAACGACCTCGAATGGACGTCGCCCCACCCTCCGCTGACCGCAGCTCACTCAAGGGGCCGGATCCGAGTGATATGGGCCAACAATTCGGCGAACTTTGCCGAGTCGCTTGACGAAGAATGAGTTTTCCATCGGTATAATAATCGGGACCTGTCCCCCCCTCCCTGCAGCGCGTGTCTCGCCAGTCCGGATCCATGCCCGCATTCGATGTCGATTCGCAGAGCCCGGGCGGCTCGTTTGAACCCCAACCGGCGGACAACTGGTCCATGCCGCTGGGGGCGATTGCCGGTATTCGACTGTACATTTCGTACTCGGTGTTCATCGCCCTGGCGGTTTTGACAGGGCTGGTCGCCATGGTCCAGGGCCGCGAAGGAAACAGCGACCTGCCGCTGGTGACCCTGACCGCGGTGACGATTTGGTTCTTCGGCTGGGGCGTCCAGCTTCTGGTGCACCTGTGCCTGCACTACTGGACCGATGCCAAAAGCGAATCGATCACCATCGGAGTGCTGGGCGTCGAAGCGGCCAATCCGCTCTACCGACGTTACCCCTGGACGGCGGTCGCCAACCTGATGGCGGCATGTTTTTCTCTGACCGCATTGGTGATTTTTGGCGCCGCGTGCCTGGCCGTCCACATGCTGACACGGACCGACGGTTATGCCGACGCGACGCTGTGGTTGCGGGAATTGGCGACGCCGGGGCTGGGCTTGGACGCGGTGGCGAATTGTTACCTGACTGCCGCGTGGCTGTTCTGGATTCAAGCGGCGTGCCAGGCCTATCCGTTGCCGAAAAATCTCGGCCGCGGGGCCCTCGCGTCGGTCGTCGTCCTGTTGGCCGCCGACGCCGACGATAGCCTGCAGTTAAGACTGCTGCGACGCTTGCTGCAATTCGTTTCTCTGATCACCGTCGTGATCGCCATGGCCACCCTGATCGCCGACGGCGATGTGAACCTGCCACGCTGGCCGATCCTGTTGCTGTTGGCGGTCGCCTTGTGGGTCTCGACGCGAAAGTCGGACCTGCACGACTGGATCACTTCGGTCCACATCGCCGGCGCCGATCCGATCTCGGCGCATTTCGACGTCACCGAGCTGCGCGAAAGCGACCTCGACGCACCGGTCACACGCCCGTCCGGCGTGAAGCCGAAACGCACGCCCTGGATCAGCGAGATGATCGACTCGGTGCGGATGCGCCAAAAACGCAAACGCGTCCGCGCGGCGATGCGACGCGAGCACGAAGAAGCCAGCGACGCCGCCCGCTTGGACCAAGTCCTACAAATCGTCAGCGAGCACGGAACGGAAGGCCTGAGCGCCGAAGACCGAGCGCTGCTGATGCGCGTCAGCAAGAACCTGCAACGCCACCGCCAATCGCACGCCGACGGCGAGACCGATTCGCGATAAGAAGGCCGGGTGTAATGCCTCAGATGCGACGCAACCGCCGGGCCAATAATTATTGGGACGGGGGCGCATCGACGCGGCTCTCCCTCCTCAAGCGATCGATGGCATCCGCGAAGTCCTTGAGCGTGCATTCACCCAGCGACGCGGTGCTCCCGTTTTCGTCCGTCAGATTCATCAGCTCGCGCGTCAGATCCACATCAAAGTGGTTGGACAAAAATGCAATGTAGGACGCGTACTCAATCGCCCCGGACTGGAAACTCGATAGCCGCGTACTCGGATGCATCTCGTCCAGATCTGACTTGCTGTATTCGGCGGTAAACTCGCACACCTCCAAACAAGTCCCAGTCTTTAGATTCGCATCGTCCCGTGCGCAAGACACGGCAAGACACAATGCCAGTGAGAGCCCTAGAACTCGGATAGCTCGCCTTGCGAATACGGAGACACGGTTTGCAGTCGTCATTGAAACAGGCAATTGCATTCGATTTCGAGTTGCGCCGCAGATCAGCTGAAAACCAACGCGAGTTCGAGCTGCGAAGATCGATCGGTCCGTGCATGCGGACCAGCGAGAATTGATCCGGCGGCAGACGTTTGCTGGCAGCAGAAGTGGACGGAAGGGGATTAGAACGGATCGTCCCGGGCCGTGCCAGAAAGTTGACACTGATTGTAGAACCATTGTCCCAATTGTTCTGTCTCAGCCGTCAGGCTGAGCGTCCGGGGGTGCCCGCGACGCGGTCACGGGGGAACAGTTGCGGACAACGGTTCGACACTTTTGTAGAACCATTGTCCCAATTGTTCTGTCTCAGCCGTCCGGCTGAGCGTCCGGACCGGGTGCCCGCGACGCGGTCACCGGGGAACAGTTGAGGACAACGGTTCGACACTTTTTGCATTCGGAGGATTTTGCCAGGATCGCAGTGACTGTCAGCGTGGACCCGATGGCGGCGGTACACTATTGCTAATCAGGTCGCGTTCACCAATATCCGGAGCGGAATCATGGCACACCCATCGATCGGTTGGCGTCTCTCGTCTCGTTGTCTCGGGGCCGTCGTTGTAATCGTTGGCTTGGGCATCTCGCCCGCGGTGGCCGAGGAATCGGCATCGACGCCGGCGATGCAGGTGTTCGAAGAACGAATCATGCCGATCTTTCGTTCGCCCAACCCATCAAGCTGTGTGCAATGTCACTTGTCGTCGGTTGATTTGAAGGATTACATCTTGCCGTCCCACGCCGACACGTTCATGGCCCTGCGTGACGGAGGCCTGGTCGACGTTGACTCGCCCGAGAAGTCGAAAATCCTGACGCTGATTCGGATGGGCGACAAGGACGCCGATCCGCTGGCCAAACGGATTCACGAAAAGACCCGTCGGGCCGAATACGAAGCGTTTTCGGCATGGATCACGGCCTGTTGCAGCGACCCAGACTTGGTCTCGCGCTCCGCCCCCGAGCAACATTCATCGATCGGTCCGGCGAAGCCGCTGGAAGTCGTTCGTCACGCCCGAAAGAGTCGCGTGCTGGAGGCGTTCACCCGCAACGTCTGGTCGCAACGCATGCGCTGCTTTCCCTGTCACACGCCCGACGAGATTGATCCCGCCAATCCCAAACACGAGAAGCCTGCCGAGCGACACCGGGAGTACGTGAAAACGTACGGGGCGCGGATGAATCTGTTCCGGGAAACGCCCGAGGCGACGCTCGCGGCCCTGGTCGCCAGCAGTCGCAAGCAAACCGGCGAGAGTTTTCCGCTGATCAATCTCAAGAACCCCGCCAAAAGCCTCCTGGTGCTCAAGCCGACGTCCAAGCTGCCGCCCAAGCAAGACGATGGAACCCTCGCCAAGCCGTCTTCCTCCGATCCGGTGTCCCACATGGGAGGGATCAAGATGCACGTCGACGACCATTCCTACAAGTTGATCGTTGCCTGGTTGGAAGATTACGCGGCGGTCGTCGGCGATCACTACGCGAACGCCGACCAGTTGCCCGCCGACAATTGGATCGCAACCCAACGGATCTTGCGCGTCAAAGGGACGCCGCCGGAATGGAAACCGGGAACGGTGGTCCAGCTGTTCGTCCACCGCCAAGACACCTCCGGCGGATGGTCGCCCGATCCGGTCGCGTTCACCCAATCGGTCGTCACCCCCAGGGGCATGGTCAACGGCGCGCTGATGTTGATCGCATCCAATCTTGATTCAGAGTACGACGGCAACGACGAATCGTTTCCGCTGGCCGCGGGGCAGTATTTGATCAAGGCCTACGTGGACACGCAGGGAAGGATCGAAAAGTCTCCCACAGCCTTGCTGGATGCGTCGGACTTCGCGGGGCAAGCGACGATCAACGCCGGATGGCGAGTCGGATTCCCCAACGCGGAAACGTTCGAGGGTGATCTCCTGGCAAAGTGACGTTCAGGTCTCGGTGATCGCGTACAGCCCTCCGCCGTCATGGCGGAGTTTGCCTTGGCGGGCGAGTTCTTGCCAAACCGCCTTGGGAAACTGATCCGGCGGCCGGATCGCGGCGATGCTGGATTTACGCCCCGACGACATCGGGCCGTGGCCGAGCGTGGACTCTTCGTCCAACTGCATCAATTTCAACCGTTTGCGAAACGCTTTCATTGCCAACCGAAGCGTTTCTTTGGATGGAGCCTCGGGCTCGGGCGTGGATTCAGGTTCGGTCATCGGGTGTTCCTTGTTGTGATCGGGCGGGCGTTTGAGGTCGGTCGCTTGGTTGTCGGGAAGAGCGAAACGCTTGTCGGCTGTGGTTTACCACACTCTGGCGAATGTAGCTACGTCATGCTAACGTCGTCCAGCTACTCGTTCGCACCCGGGTTCGGTGCCACGTTCCGATAACGCTCGTCGTACAGCTGTTGATGGGTTTTGAGTTGATCGCTGGCGATGGAGAGCGTTCCGACAGAGTAGCGCCCCGGCGCGACTTCGGCGATCGGCGTTTGCCAGTAGTAGTAGGTCGGCGTGTCGCCAGAAACCTTACGAACGGCGACCGAATACTCCGGTCCCGCGATACCCTTGAGTTCAAAGTTGCCGTCGCCGTCGAAGGTAACGGTGTCGGTCTTGAACAGTCCGAAATCGTTGGAGCGGATCATTCGCGTGGTCAGTCCGATCTGTAACCCCCGCGCCGGTTGGCCGTCGATCAGCACGCGACCGGTCACGATCCAGGGTTCACGTAGCACCAGCTTGATCGGTGCACCCGGATCGGGCGTGATTTCCTTGACGGCGCCGATGAACGCGGGGCTTGGCTCCGCGTCTTCGTCGTTGTACTCGATCACTTTGATCGATCCGTGTTGCCATTGCGTACGATTGAGCACCAGCGAACACCGACCGTCGGCATCGGTCCGCTCCGGTCGGGCCAGGCGTTGGGGCAAGTGATAGACCTTGCCATTCCGCTGGATGGTTTCGACATGTTCGCTGTGGACCCAGACCTCCGGGACCGCCGCACCGGAGCTGTCGACGACCGTCACGATCCGGGGCGGAATACGATCGACATGAAAATCGGGAACCGTCAACGCGGATCCCACCGCTCCCGAAGCAACACGTTGAGTCAACCGTTGTGTCTCGGACGTATCCTCATTGAACGCGTCGAAAGTCAACAGATCCATCCCGGCGATGCTGCCGATTACGGATAGAAATCCCCGTTCATTCGGGACGACCATTTGCCATCGCCCCTGCCCGTCGCTCTGGCAACTTAACGGAGAGGCTTCGATCCGATCGGGTTGTTGATGCCAACACACTTCCACTCCGCCGATCCCCGCGCCGCTGTCTGACACGACAACTCTGCCCGACGCTTGGCGTCCACGCTGCGCATTCCACTGCAGACCCTTCTCGGTGATGATGGTTTCTGCTGGTACCGATTGGGCGAGATGCACGAGTCCGGAATCGAACGGGAACGTCGCGATCAACCGCACGTGACCGTCTGGCCCGGCGACCGATCTTAAAAACTCAGCCGTGGTACGAAGGGTTCCGTCGGGAGTGACTTGCAATCGTTGCGTCGGCGCATTGCCTTCGGAAGGCAACGCGACCAACGTGAACTCCTTCACCGGATCGCCTTCGGGATTCCGAATCGACAGCGGAACCTCAAGCAGTCGCCGCAAGGGAATCGTTGCCGGCGACACCAATTCGATCATGCCCCCGGAAAGTCTAGAGGCCTGGGGGCTGCCGGGCGCGGACAGTCGGGCCAACCGCGGGAAAAACTCCGCGCGTTTCAGCCCCAACACCAGTGATGCGTTCTCCGGCACTCGAAAAGTGAACTGGCCGTCGCCGGCAGTGATCGCCGACAGATGAATTCGGTCCGTGGGAAAGGAAAATCGATGCGGCTGTTTTGGCAAACTGGCTCGCTCGGGATCCATAAACGGTCCGGCGTCACCGCGGACGCTTTCGGGGACGGTGATTTCTTTCACCGCAACGCGGACATCGGCCAGCGAATTCCCGTCGGACTCAATGACTCGACCGGTGACCGATTCTGGTCCGGGCAACTGAATGTCAACCGACGCGTTCCATGGTCTCGGTTGACGGAGTGTGAACGATGTCAGTGCGTAGGCGCCGAGCCCGAGACGTCCATCGCGATCGGCCACCAAAATCTCCCAACGGGCGCGGACAGGGGACTTCAGTCGCGCGATGGGGACGCCATCGACTTCATACCGGCCGGCAGAATCCGTCATCGTTCGGGCAACAATCGGCGGATCGGTGTGGTTGCCATTTGGATTCGGAGAGGGAACAAACTCGCGGATCAAAACGACGGCCCCGGCGACTGGACCAATATCGTCGACCACTTGACCTTGGAATTGGATCTCGATGCGTTTGGTCGCCTCCGTTTTCGGTTGGAATCGATTTGCCGTGCGAAACCGATCAAACAGCCCCGCTTCGTTCACTGATGCCGTTTCTTTCTCCGCCGGTTCGACGACTGTCGACGCGGCAGTCAGATTCTCAGGCGTGGACGTGTTTCCTGGCGGGGACGTTCGGTCCGTCTCTGCTGTTCGATTCGGCAGTGGCGGCTTCTGCGCCACGACGCTCTCCACACTGAAACTGATCGCGGCGATGGACACAAACCCGGCCGCAAGCAACGCCACGGCCCAGCGCGGTTGTTGATCCAATCGCAGCGTCGGCGCCACGATTCGGCGGATCCGTTGCTCCAGATTGGTTCCCGAGTGAATCGCCACGCTCGGGTTGGCCATTTTCCCGGCGATCTGCTGTGAGATTTCCAGCAAGCTGCGTGAGTACGACGCGGGCCGTTCTCCCGTTCGCATGACCGCATCATCCGCAGCGTCTTCCCGAGAACGGCGCAATTGAATTCGCGCCCAGTGGACACACGGATGAAACCAGTACACCGCCGCAGTAATTTCGGCGACCCAATTCCACCAGGCATCGCGCCGGACAACGTGTGCCATTTCATGCAACAGACAATGCCGCCGTTGGTCGGCGGTGAACGACTCGAACTGTCGCGGGACGAGGATCACGGGATGCATCATGCCGAACGTCAACGGAGACGAGATCGCCGATGAAACCCGGCAGTCAGGCATTTTTTCCAACCCGATTCGCGACATGCATGTTTGGACAAGTTCCGTATCGGCGTCGGGAAACCGGCTCGCCTCTCGTGCGATCCTTCTCAACCGCACCCAGCTCCGCAGAATCCTGGCCAGCCACAATGCAACTCCCAAGGCGTAAATCAATATGCCGGTCGAAGCCAAGCTGAATCGAGATCGTGTGGGAGGTGTTTGAATCGTGGGAGGCGACCGCAATGCTGAAGCAGGCTTTACTTCGGGAACAAAGGCCGTTGCGACCGCCTCGACACCAGATGCGTCCAACGCCGTGTCGTCAACGCCCCCGTCCATCGCCGCGGTTTCAGATTCTGACACGAGATCCATCGTTACATCCAGGCTGACCGCGCTGGGGGAGTTGACCGGATCTGTCACGCGTGACATGCGGATCGGAATCCGCAGCGGGAACGAGACCAAAGCCTGAGGAACGAGCAACACAAGGGCACAAAACGCACAGGCCCAAATGCTGTGTCGAAAACTCGACGGGCGATGCCGTGCGATTCGTTCGATCCCCCATGCCAGGAAGACGATCAGCGCGGCGTGCGTGATGCCGGCGGCGAGTTTTGACATCTCGGGATGTGCGTGTCCGAAATCGATCCATTGCCAGATCCAACCACTCATCGCGATTCCCTCCGTTCTGCTTCAGAGATCAATGCTCGCAGCCGGTCCAACTGGTCCTCATCCAGCTTGGTGGTGGGATCTGAAAAGTGAGACGCCAATGCTTCTTCGACCGACCCGCCGAAGAACACGTCCAGGACGTGCCGAAACGCCTGTTTCCCGGCTCGCCGTTTGGGCTGAACCGGACGATAGCGAAACTGCCGGCCTTTGCGACGATGTTTGACAAATCCCTTTTCGCCCAGGATCCGCAGCAACGTGCGGACCGTCGCATCGGACGGCTCCCCCGTCATCGCCAGCCGAACCTCGGCCGCGGTCGCTTCTTCCTTGGCGTATAAAATGTCGACGATTTCCCGCTCGCGACGACTGAGTTGATCCGCCCCCATCGCCTCACCTCTGCTGGCCGCTTTCGACAAGAATTTTTTAACACTTCGGTGCAGTCTGGCAGTCGGTCATACCGATGTCAAGTATTTTTCCGCTTTTGTGATGGTCAAGCCGGACCGCGTCAGTTTCCGATCATACGGGCTTTCAGTGCGAGCGGCCCGTTGACTGAATCCGATCACACGTGGGATCAGCCGTTACGCGCGAGCGTACAGGCCTGTAACGTGACGAAAAGATACCAGGGCCCGTAATACCAGGGCCCGTAGGCTTGCGCCATACGGCTGATGAAATCAACCGGCCACAATCGAGAGAGTCACTTCCATCGAGACGAACGAGCGGGCGCCGCGCGTTTGTACTCGATTCAACTCCGCATGACGTAAAGCTGACCTGCTACCTCAGTGCCATCAACAGGTCTTTGACTTGTTGATGAACGTCGCTCGTCGCTCGCACGACCAAGACGCGTCGCATGGCAAAGTACTGAATCGACCCGACGCCTCCGCGTGATTCCCAGAAGTCCGGTGCCACGATCCGTTCAATCAACTCCACGAGTTGCCATCCCGCTCCGGCGGCAGCTCCGCCGCCTGCGACCGGGTTGACGGTTCGAACTTCGTTCCTCTCCGGCGTTGCTGATTTTTGGTCCCCAGCTTCCTGATCTGTAGATTTCTGGTCCACAAGCGCCGCTCGGATCGCCGAATCCACTTGCATTGACAATGCCGCCGGACGGGCAATCCCCTTGCGACCGAGTTGAATCTCGCGGCGGCGTGCGATGGTCATCAAGCGTTTGCGCACTTTTGCCGCGTCGCCTTGGAGCATGTCGCTCGTCCCATAGCGCGGATCGCGACGCAAAACGACGTACAGGTCGCACAACGCCGCGGCCGCATCGTCTTGGGCTTGTGCCGATGCCGCGGTCGCTTCCAGTCGCAGTTGTTTCCGCGTTTGTTGACGCAGCTGGGTCGTTGAGGTCTCGGCGTATCCGGAGGTTGCGGACGTGAGCAGAGAGAGTGTGATGGCGAAGGCGACGTTCTTGATCGCTGCGTTCATTTGATCAGCTCGATTGAGTTAGACGCCATCTTCGGATGAAGGTACGACGTCCTTTCTAGGTCGTCGCGCAAAGTCTTACTGCCGACGGCCCGGAAGGGCCATCGTACATAGAAACGTGATCGCCTAAAGGCTGGACACCAACTCTTATGCCCGATGGTTACCGCTGCAGGCCCTTCAGGATTGCGTCGATGTTCTGTTTGGCGTCGCCGAACAGCATGTAGGTGTTGTCTTTAAAGAATAGCGGATTTCCCACTCCGGCGTATCCGGTCGCCATGCCGCGTTTCATGACCACACAGGTCTTCGCGGTCCAGACTTCGATGACCGGCATTCCGGCGATGGGGCTGTTCGGGTCGTCCAAGGCAGCGGGATTAACGATGTCGTTGGCCCCGATCACCAGGATCGCGTCGGTATCGGACATGTCTTCGTTGATTTCGTCCATCTCCAAGACGATGTCGTAGGGCACGTTGGCTTCGGCCAGCAACACGTTCATGTGTCCCGGCAAACGCCCGGCGACCGGATGGATGGCGAATCGAACTTCTTTGTTGCGTTTCAGCAGCGTGCGGACGACTTCGGCGAGCGAGTGTTGTGCTTGAGCGACCGCCATGCCGTATCCGGGCACGATCACGATGCTTTGCGCCTCTTCCAGCATCGCGATCGTGTCCTCGACACTGAACTCTTTGGTGGTTCCTTCCACGACCGCCGCCGCGGCACCGGAGCCGGTGCCGAACCCGCCCATGATCACGCTGATGAAGCTGCGGTTCATCGCCGCGCACATGATGTACGACAGAATCGCACCGGAGCTGCCGACCAAAGCACCGGTGACGATCAGCAGGTGGTTTTTCAGCATGAATCCGGCGGCCGCGGCGGCCCAACCAGAATAGGAGTTCAGCATCGAAACGACCACCGGCATGTCCGCACCGCCGATCGCCATCACCATATGAACGCCGATCAGCGACGAGATCGCGGTCATGATCAACAGCGGCGTGGTCGCGGCCACGGCTTCGACGCGGCAGTACCAAATCCCCAGCCCGACACAGGCCAGCAACAACAGCAAATTGATGACATGGCGGCCGGGCAGCGTCAGCGCGCGGCCTCCGATCAGCTCGGCCAGTTTCAAAAACGCGACGATCGAACCGGTGAAGGTCAGCGCGCCGATAAAGACGCCGACATAGATTTCGATCTTGTGAATCAGCAACTCTCCCTCGGGAACTTCGACGCCGGGATCGATGTGACTGGACAGTCCGACCAGCACCGCCGCCAGACCCACGAAGCTGTGCAGGATCGCGACCAGTTGCGGCAGGTGGTCCATCGACAAACGCACCGCCAATCGAGCACCGATCAACGCAGCGGGAATGATCGCAGCCGCCATCCACAGCCGCCCGCCGCTCATCACGCCCACGATGGTTGCCCCGATCGCCAACAGCATGCCGATGATGCCCAGCAGGTTTCCACGTTTGGCGCTCGTTTGGTGGGACAGCCCGGCCAACGAAAGGATGAACAGAACCGCGGCCACGATGTAGGCGACCGTGGCGAGGGACTGGTTCAGGGAAAGCGTTTCCGATGCGATCGGCAACGGGTTCAAGAGCGCCATGTGTTTCACGTTCAGGGGGGCAGCGTATCAAAGAGTCATGAAAAAGAATCGGCTGGTCCGCGAGGGCGATCCGTCACTTTCGAAACAGACCGAGCATGCGGTGCGTGATCAAAAAGCCGCCGGCGATATTCAGCGTCGCAACGAAGATTGCCAATGCGCCCAGCCAGGCCGCGATCGGGTCGGCCGCTCCGACTTGGATCATGCCGCCGACGATGATGATGCCGCTGATCGCATTGGTCACGCTCATCAGCGGGGCGTGCAGCGAAGCCGTCACGTTCCAAATGACTTGCCAGCCGATCAGGCAGGAAAGTAGAAAGACGGTGAAATCGGTGATGAAGCCTTGGTCTCGGGTCATCGCAACACCGACCAACAGCAGCGCGGCGACGACCATCAGCGAGACATCAAACAGGCCGATCTTTTTTTCCACCACGGCCGAGGGCGCCGCCGATTCGACCACCTTTTCCTTCGGCGCCGCGGACACAGAAACCGGCGGCGGGGGCCAGGTCACATGTCCGTCTTTCACGACGGTCGCACTGCGAACGACGTCGTCTTCCATATCGACGTCAAACTTTTCGGCTCCGCCCATTTCGTCCAGCAAATGATACAGGTTGGTCCCGTACAGTTGGCTGGAGGTGTGCGCCAGGCGGCTCGTCAGGTCACGGTATCCGACGACGTGCACGCCTTCGTACTGGACGACTTTGTCGGGAACCGTCGCTTCGCAGTTGCCGCCCTGCTCGGCGGCCAAATCGACGACCACACTGCCCCGCCGCATCGATCGCAACATCTCGCGGGTGATCAACTTCGGTGCCGGTTTGCCGGGGATCAGTGCGGTCGTGATGATGATGTCCACCTCTTTGGCTTGGGCCGCAAACAGAGCCATTTCGGCATCGATAAACTCCTTGCTCATCGTCTTGGCATAACCGCCCGACGTCCCGCCCTGCTCGTCGCCTTCGAATTCCAACATCAGAAACTCGGCGCCCATGCTTTTGACCTGGTCGGCGACCTCGGGGCGGACATCGAAGGCGCGGACGACGGCCCCCAGTCCCCGCGCCGTCCCGATCGCGGCCAACCCCGCGACCCCGGCGCCGATCACCAACACCTTGGCCGGCGGCACTTTGCCGGCCGCGGTGATCTGGCCGGTAAAGAACCGACCGAACAACCCGGCCGCTTCGACGACCGCTCGGTAGCCGGCGATGTTGGCCATCGAACTCAACGCGTCCAGTTTCTGCGCCCGGCTGATCCGTGGGACTGCCTCGACGGCCAACGCCGTCGCGTTGCGACCGGCAATCTTCTCGAGCAGCGTTTCGTTTTGTGCCGGAGCCAGAAAACAAATCAGCACCTGGCCTTCGCGCAAGTACTCGACCTCCTGCTCCTGTGGGCTACGGACCTTCAAGAGGATGTCCGCATCGTTCCAGACGTCTGCGGCGTCGTCCGCAATGACGCATCCCGCGTCTTGATAACTATCGTCGTGAAAGCTGGCCGCATCACCGGCACCGGTTTCAACGACGACCTCAAACCCCAGCTTGTCGATCAATCGACGCGCCGTCTCGGGGGTCGCCGCCACGCGACATTCACCGGGATAGATCTCTTTGGTCACGCCAACTTTCATCTGCCGATCGGTCCCTGCGAATACATGAGATGCGAGAATCACTGTCTGTCTGGTGCAGACAGGATACCATTTCCTGCGGTACGTCGTGGATCGTCGGTCAGGTCAGCGGGGTGACTGGGGACTTACAACATTGGCATTCGACGTGGCGTGTGCCTGATCGGGTGGGCGCAGAGAGGAGACCAATAGGACGCAGGCAACCGATGGGACAGAATGCGCGCGTGCACCTGTCACATGTGTCCCCTACGTCCCATTGGTCCTATGTCCCCTGGCGTGCGCCGGACATTACCGGTGAAACGTAGCTGCCTTCGCCAGAAGGCGGTTCCTCTGGGGGGGACCACGCTCTGGCGAGCGTAGCTATTTCGGTGAGCGGCAGTCCCGCTACGCCGGAAGGTAATGCTGTGCCGTCGCTTGAAACGCATTGACTTGTTCGTCGCACCAAGCCGAGTCGGTCCCCAATTCGCCGGCCATGACTTCGGCGACCGCGGGTGCTGCTTCCAACGCAAGCCGAGAATTAAGAAACAGCCATCGGGTTCGGCGTGCGAGCATGTCTTCGACGGTTCGGGCCATTTCATTGCGGACGGCCCAGACCACCTGGGAACGGCGCAGTGGCAGAGATGGGTGGATCGGCTGTGCCAACTCGGGATTGTCGGATTCTAGTTGATCCAGGTCTGCGCGTTCGGGACCCTCGATTTGCAGCGACTTGGTCGCACACGCCCCGGCGTCCAGTTTGCCCGTCTGAATCGCCTTGTCGATACAGTCTTCGGCCATCTTTCGCACCGTCGTCCATTTTCCTCCGGTGATGGTGATCAAGTTGGACGACGAGAGTCGGATCACATGGTCGCGCGAGAGCGACGCGGTGCGCGAGGATTTATCGCCTTTGACCAGCGGCCGGATCCCGGTGAACACGCTCAGCACATCGTCGATCGTGGGGGGCCGCGACAGATACTCTGCCGCGGTCTCCAACAGGAACTGGATTTCTTGCGGTTGCGGTGACGGTTCGGCGACGGCCTGGTCGATCGCGGTGTCGGTCGTGCCGACAATCGCGTGATCCTGCCAGGGCACAACGAAAATCACGCGTCCGTCGGACGTTTTAGGGACGATCATCGCGGTGTCGCCGGGGTAAAGCTCCTTGGGCAGAACCAAGTGTATGCCTTGGCTGGCCGCCACCATCGGCTGGCAATCCGCATCGTCCAATGTTCGCACGGCATCGCAAAACGGACCGGCGGCGTTGACGACGGTTCGGGCGGGGATCTGCAACGTTTCCCCAGACTCTTCATCGATCGCGGTGACGCCCGACACCAAGTTCCGATCATCTTTCATGATGCCGCTGCAGGGCATGTGATTGACCAGCGTCGCTCCTTGAATAGCCGCGGTCCGGGCCATGTCGATCAACAAACGTGCGTCATCGAATTGGCCGTCATGATACAGCACCGCACCGCGCAACCGTTCTCCTTGCATCGCCGGAATCAGCTCCAAAGCACGACGAGCGGTGACGCAACGCGAGCGGCCGAAGCTGTTGCGGGTGGCCAGCAAGTCATACAGTTTCAACCCCACGCCGTAAAAGAACCACTGCCAAAGGCTGCGACAGGGAATCAGGAAGGGCTGGTCGTGAACCAGATGGGGAGCGTTGTCCAACAGCAACTGCCGCTCGCGCAAGGCATCGCGGACCAGCGTCACGTTACCCTGCTTCAGGTAACGTACGCCTCCGTGGACCAATTTGGTGCTTCGGCTGGACGTCCCACTGCCGAAATCGAACCGCTCCAGCAACACGACGTCCAGACCGCGGCTGGCCGCATCGAGTGCGACCGCGACGCCCGTCGCTCCGCCGCCGATGATGGCAACGTCCCAAGGGCTGTTGCGGTCACGGATTCTGGCGAGTGATTCGCCGCGATCCAATCGCGTCATCACGTTGCTCCCTGTTCCCATGATCTCGATCGCTGCAAGGCTTCGGACCAGCGTTCTCGGCGCAGTGCCACTTCGGCGTCCGACATTTCGGGGTGGAAGACCCGCTCGGTTTTCCAGATCGACGCGATCTGATCCAGGTCTTTCCAAAAGCCGACGGCCAGACCGGCCAGATAGGCCGCCCCCATCGAAGTCGTCTCCGTCATCTCCGGACGGACCACCGGAGTTTTCATGATATCGGCCTGGAACTGCATCAACAAATCATTGGCGGACGCCCCGCCGTCGACACGCAGCTCTTTGATCGCGATGCCGGAGTCTTGTTGCATGACGTCCAGGACATCGGCGACCTGGTGGGCAATTCCTTCCAGGGTCGCCCGGGCGATGTGGCCACGATTGGAACCGCGCGTGAGTCCGACGATGGTGCCGCGCGCATAGGAATCCCAATGCGGAGCGCCCAAACCGGCCATCGCCGGAACCACGTACACGCCATCGCTGTCGGGGACGCTTTTGGCCAGCGCTTCGATTTCCGAAGACGATTCGATAATTCCCAATCCGTCACGCAGCCATTGCACCGCCGCTCCGGCGACAAACACGCTGCCTTCGAGTGCATAATTACGTTTCGGCGGTCCGTCGCCCGAAGCTGCGGTGGCGGCGATCGAGGTCAGCAGTTGATGTTTGGACATCAGAGGTTGTTCACCGATATTCATCAGCATGAAACATCCAGTGCCGTAGGTGTTCTTGGCCATGCCGTGGCGCGTGCAGTTCTGGCCGAACAGCGCGGATTGCTGGTCACCCGCGGCCCCGGCGATTTTGATCGCACCGCCGAACCACTGCGTTTCGGTCTCGCCGTAAACGTGGCTGGACGGTTGAACGTCCGGCAGGATCGATGCCGGAATCTCCAGCAGCGACAACAATTCGTCGTCCCACCTGCCGGTTCGAATATCCAGCAACATGGTGCGCGAGGCATTCGTGACATCGGTGACATGAACACGCCCGCCGGTCAGTTTCCAGATCAGCCAACTGTCCATCGTGCCAAAGGCGATCTCGCCCGCTTCGGCCCGTCGCCGCGCGTCCGGCACATGGTCCAGCAACCAACGGATCTTGGTCGCAGAAAAATACGGGTCGATCAGCAGTCCGGTTTTGGATTGAACCAGTTCACCGTGACCGTCGCTGCGGAGCGAATCACAGAACTGCGACGTCCGCCGATCCTGCCAGACGATCGCGTGGTGAATCGGCTCGCCCGTGGATCGATCCCACAACAGCGTCGTTTCGCGTTGATTGGTGATCCCGATCGCAGCGATGTCTGCCACGGACAGACCACACGATGCGATCACTTCTTGAGCGACCGCCAACTGCGACTGCCAAATCTCGTCGGCGTCGTGTTCGACCCAGCCGGGTTGGGGGTAGTGTTGCTTGAATTCACGTTGGGCGACGCCCAATACGGCACCGGATTGCTCGAACGCGATCGCGCGCGAACTGGTGGTTCCCTGATCAAAGGCGAGAACGACACTCATGATGAAAGCCCGAGGAAAGGAGGGAGGGTGGGAGCAGCATCTTAACAGGTCTTCGCCGGTCTCTGTGTCAACGGATACTTTCGAAACCTTTCCTGGCACGAACCTCTCTTTGAAGTGGTGCGTTCGGGCAGGATGTCTGGGGAAACCGAAAAAGCCCACGGATGGCAGCGCGAACCCACGGATCCCAGGCCGCTTCACATCCGTGGGTTCGCGCTGCCATCCGTGGGCAATCGATGCGCAGCTAATCGATAATGAGCCCCTCGCCCCCAGCCCTTCTCCCCAAAACAGATCGCGGTCAAGGTCACTCATTGATCACTATTGTTCGCGCGATCTGTTTTGGGGAGAGGGGGAGCCATGTGGCAGAGGGAACGCATCGTAATGAATCAGCAATACATTTCGCGTCCCCTGCCTTGGAACGCGTTTCAGATGTGGCTCCTGCCCCACAAGGCCACGCAGCCAGGGGCGGATACGGCTTCAACGCACACCTTTTTCCGGACAGCCCACTACCGCAGTGTCCCGGCGACGAGTTGCTCGCGCAGTGTTCGCAGCTGGGCAAGGCGTTCTTCCAACTGTGCGATCTGCTGGTCAATCGCCGCGACGTTTCGTGCTTCGACCGGCATTAACAAGGCGTCTCGATTGGAGTCGGTCTTGCTGATCCGATGCAGGATCGGAATCACGATCGAAACGGCGGCGACGACGATCGAGTGGGCGGCAAGGAATCGCCACAGCAAATCGGAATTGATCTCGAACACGATGATCATCGAAACCAGAATCGCCAACCCATAGATAATTTGCGTTGCGATGAACGGCACCCAGCGAAAGCGCCGCGCCAGTTTGGCGATCGACAACAGCGAGACGTGCACGGTCGCCACGCCGATCGAGATCAACACGGTGGTCGTCTTCCAATACGCTTCCGAGTCGACCTCCACCCAGATCCCCAAAAGCAACAGGGCGGTGGTGATCGCCGTCAGGGCCAATCCGGCCTTGGGAAACAGGTTCAATCCCGAGGGTGTTCGAGAAACGTCACACGCCAGACCGCATACACTGGCCACGGCAAAGATCACCGTGGTCAGAATCACGCGGATTTCCAGCCATCCCCAATTCCCCCGCAGCACCAACACGATTCCCAACAACGCGCTCAGCAAGACCGAACCGATCAGCAGGTACAGAAGCGGCTTTTTTAGACGACTGCGGTCACTCATCGAAAGATTCCTTGGCCTGGGACGCATCTTCGACGCATCAATGAATTCATGGTCCACGCAGGATCAGAGCCCGGATCTGTCAAAGAGGTGCGGCGAAAACCGCAAACGTTCAACATTCTACCGTTCATCCGACTCACATCACTGGCTGACGCCACGTGCCCGTATCCCATGCCAGCGGGACGCGTCAGCGAGCGGCCCAGGGTCACCGCACGACCAACGCCCGCCACTGGCTGACGCCACGTGCTGGCATCCCATGCCGGCGAGAAGTGTTCGTCGGATCCACGTCTCTACTGCCGTGCTTCGGATGCCAAAACCTGATCCAGAAACTCTGCAAACCGTTCCAGCGGGGGTGTCTCCAGGCCGGCGATCTTGGCTTCGTCGTCCCACTTTCTCAAGCGAACCGCGTCCTCGGCAAACGGCTGCCCGATAAAACGCTCCGCTTCCTCCGCCGTCATCGGTCCGCCCTGCAATTCCAGGCTGACGCGCGACGGCTCACTCAGGCTATCCCGGTAATCCGGATCGATGGCACACAGATAGCGTTTCGCGGCGACGTGCATCCGAACCGGTTCGGTCACCGCATCGGGAAACAGCGGCCGCAGAAAGTGGTAACCGGAGGACTCATGATGATCGTCGACACCCGAATCCGGCGCGTCGTCGGGCAAGTCATGAAGCAGGTGTCCGACATCGTGCAGCAGCGCCGCGACGATCAGCGAGGGTTTGGCATCGGCTTGCAAGGCCAGCGAGGCGGCTTGCAAGGCGTGTTCCCGCTGTGTCACTGCTTCGCCCCCATACTCGGAATCCCCCCTACGGAAGAACAGTTCGATGATTCCTGTTGTGGTTACCATGACGTGGAGACCTCCGGTCGCACCGCGACTCGGATCGGTCGATGTTGAAGGGAATGGTCGATCGCGGCGTTGATATCTGTCAGGGCATAAGTCTTGGCAACGAGTTCGGCAAACGGATACTTGTCGTGACAGCGGCTGATAAAGTCGATGGCGCTGTAAAGATCCATCGGTGCATAGTTATGGACTCCCGCGATCGTCATCCACTTGCGGACAACCGTCGTCGGATCCAATTGCACCGGTCGGGAATTCATCACCGAGCCGACCAGGATCACGCGTGAGCCGACGTCACCGATCCGACACGCCGCTTCGATTGCTTCGGGGGCGCCGGAACATTCCAAGAGGACGTCAAACGAGGATTCGATCGATGCGATCGAATCGACCGTGATCGTGTCCGTCGCGCCGAAGCGTTCGGCCAGCGTCAATCGCGCTTGATCGACATCACAGATCACCACTTGCGTTGCCCCCAGTTCCCTGCCCATCGCCACGGCGGTCAAACCCAACATGCCCGCACCAAAGACCATTACGCGCTGTCCGTCGACGTCGCCAGCGGCGCGATAGGCTGCGGCGATCGTTGATGTCGCGCAATTGATCGGGCTGGCAACTTCATCCGGGACATCAGCTGGCAACTTGGCGATCGCCGTCCCGGACCGCAGCAGAATGTACTCGGCCAATCCGCCACTGAGCGCTTCGCGGCCTTCCGCGACCGAGTGCCCGTATTTCACCAACCGGCGGCATTTTTGCGGCAACCCGGATCGGCAGCGGTCGCAGTCGGAACAGCTGACGCAGATCGACCAAGTGACGCGGTCGCCGCGGCGAAGGGGTTGCTGATCCAAGTCGCGCGGACCGGGCTGTCCGACGTCGACGATTTCGCCGACCACCTCATGGGCCAAAATCGAAGGCGTCGGCTCGATCCGCAACCCTTTCAGGGTGTGTAAATCGCTGCCGCAGATCGTGCACAGGCGAACGCGCACCAGGGCTTCGCCGGCCTGTAACATCGGACGAGGGAACGATTGCAGTTTCAACGGCCGGCCGGCCCCGTGGAAAACAGCCGCAAGGCACGTTCGGGATTGATCGGGCGAGGACTGCGAAGATTGATGTTCAGACATTGCCGACTCCCGCCTCGACAGAGTCAACCGGCTGGTCAACCGAAACTGTTTCGATGGCATCGGAGGCGATGGCCGAGTCAGATCCCATCACGGTACGGAAGTAGTGCAACGACAGGCACAGTGCCGCGACCGAAATCACGCTCACCATCAGCAACAGCATCCGAAACGACGGCAACACCGCCCCGGGAGACTCGGCGGTCATTCGGATCGACAAGACGATCGCATACCCCAGGTACCCGATGGCATCAGCAACGTACATCAAGAACACGACATTGGCAGGGTGTCGCGACGCCGCGACCAGCCGTTCAAACACGGTGGTGTGAAACGCCACGTAGGGCACGTACATGCCCACGCCGCAGGCAACCATGAACACGAACGGCGAGATCAAACCGCCGGACTGCAGGAACGCAGACGCCCCGACGACGGCAAACGCCGCGCACATCAACAGCGTCACAATACGGACCGCCGCCATGTTGTGACGGATCCAAACCGCAAACGCGTTGAACAGCGTGACCAGGACGGCGACGACCGTTTCGCTGCGGGCGAACACCGAAGGCGTTTCGTCGACGCCCAGGTCACGCCAAATCTCCACCGCAAAGTCGTCGCGCACCGTACGGATGACGGTCAATCCCACGTAAACAAAGATCAACAGCGATAGCCCCGGCCAATACTCCGACCAAAACCGACGGCGATCCTGACGGGTCATCGCGTTGCGTTCGTTACGCTGCCGCAGGTCCGTCGGGTCCGGCGGAGGCGTTGATTGCAGCAACCAAACTGACACCAAAAGCGGCACCAGGAAGATCAACCCGACCAGCATCGGCATCTGGAACTCGTCGACGCCCCAATCTTGAATCAGCCATCGTCCGACCGACTTCACCACGCCGGACGAGATAATAAAGCTCGCGCACAGTGCCGCCGACAACGCCTCGGTCTGCTTCCTGCCTTCCAAGTAGGCCAGAACCAGCCCGAACACCATCCCCAGCGGAAAGCCGTTTAAAAACAATAGCGGGGCCTTCAGAGTCAGCGGTGCGTAGGCAAATCCGACCAACGCCAACTCGGCCGTCAAAATCAATCCCAGAATGGCGATGGCCCGCCGCTCCCGTCGCATCTCCGAAACCACTTTGATGCCGACGAACTTGGAAATCATGTAGCCGGCCAATTGCGAGATGACCAACACCGATTTCAGCCCCATCCCCCAATACTGCTGGCCCTCGAACGTCCCCGCGGTGAAGGGCTTTCGAAACGCGTACATGCAAAAGTACACGCTGAATGCCGCGACAGCGGCCAGTAACAATCGCGACCGAGAATTCATACCACCAGCAGGAGTTTCGGCCGAAGAGGTGTCGGGGGTGGTGGAGGGCACGGCAATAACTCGGTGGGCCAAACTGGTCGCAACGTCGCGGTGTCAGCGAGTCGGCGACGAGAGGACTGACGACAGGCCCGAAAGATACTGAATTGACATCCGCCGTCACCAATCAAGAGTACCCGGCAAGAACTCTTTAATCAGTTCTTCATAGTAAGGGCGCAAAGCATCGACATCGGGCCGGCGATCGCTCTTGGTATACAGGTCATAGGGATTGAACGCTCGCACCCATTTGAACATCCGACGGTCGTGGTCGTTCATCAAATGATCATACGCAGACTCGCGATGCCCCGGATAAAACGAGTGGTAGCGAATGATCGCGAGCGCCTCCTCGGGCAATCGATCCTTCACCACCTGGTACAAGTACTCGTCGTGTCCCCAGGACAGATGCACGTTGTCCAGTCCGATGCCGTGTGAGTAAACACCGTACTCCGTGTTGTACCGCGGGTCGCTGGAGTCGGGGTTGTCTGCGAAAAATTGCGGAAACACGATGCGGTCGGAAAACCGACAGCCTACCGGAAAGGTGTCACCGACGACGGCCCACTGGGGTTCGCCGAACAGACACAGCACTTTACCCAGGTCGTGGATCAATCCCGTCAAGATGAACCAACGCGGATGACCGTCGGCGCGAATCGATTCAGCCGTCTGCATCAAATGCTCGATCTGCGACAGGTCCGTGTCGGGGTCGCTCTCGTCGACCAGTTGATTCAAAAACTCCATCGCTTCCCACACCGTCATCTTTCGATGTCGAAGCGGCAGGAATTGCTCGCGCTTCTTCTGTACAAACTCGAATGTCTGGTAACGATGATTCAGACGATAGAATTCCCGCACGCCCGGTTTGGTGTCCTCGCCGTAGTTGCGAAACTCCTCGGCCGGTTTGTTCGGTTCGGGATAGCGGCGCACCAAGTCGGATTCCCAATCGTCCAGATCTTCAAGCGGCTGGGCGGCATCACGTGGGCGGCTGGTGGGGTCGGTGGGTAGGGACATGTTTGATCGCGGACCGGAGAATCGAGGACGCCATACTGCCAGGCATTCATGGAATTAAAAAATATACACGATCGTGGTGTCAGCGGTGGGGGTCGACGAGCCTGGAAGCCTTCCCCGCCGCAGGCTGATAGAATCCAGAGAAACTGCGGGAGTCATTGACGATGAAACGAAACGATTACGAATCCTATCGCGGCATCCCTCCGCTGGCGGGGCTTTGCTCGATGGCACGTGCCGTCGATGCGGCCTGGGACCTGGACCAGAGTTTGCAGCGGCTGAAACGTCTGCATTACGTGCTGAAGCGATTGCACGAGACACTGACGGCCAAGATCACCGCCGAACCGATCTATGAACTCAAGACGGCGTTCAGCCATCACGCCTATTTGTGTGCCGAACAGGTCTCATTGATCCGGCGACGGGTCGCGGAAATGCGTGAGCCGCCACTGGGATTGGAGGTTGTTCCGGCTCCGGCACTCGAGCGATTGATGGACGAGGTCATCGCGGCGCCGACGACACCGGATCTGTTGGCCGGCATGTACGACGTCGTGTTGCCGGCCGTCTTGCAGGCATGCGATCGTTTGGCAACCGATGCCCATCCCCTGGCCGATGCGCCGACGGTGCGTGTTGCCAAGCTGATCGCGTTCGAATTGAAGGACGTCGTCGCGTTCGGCGTCGAAGCGCTCGCCTGCCTGGATGATGATGCGTCTCGTGACGAACGTGAGCCCTGGACTGATCACTTGAAGCTCTGCCTGCGGGCCGCCGGACAACTCGATGGGATCGAAGCCACCGACGCCCCGCTGCCAGACGCGTGGCACAGTGCCCAGCCGTATCAATACGACAAAGAACCGCGCCGTGACGAACGGTTTCGCGATCCCTACAACGCCGGCGTCAACCCCGAAGTCTTCTTGTACGACGAACAGTTCTCGGCGCAAGACAAGACGCTGATGATGTATTACAAACGTCTGCGCGAAATCGACGTGCCGGAGATGATGGCCAGCATCCTGGTGGAGTTGCGCGATGATGAACCGTGGGACTTTCACATGGAAATGTCGCGGCAACTGTGGGACGAAGCCCGTCACGCGATGATGGGCGAAGTCGGCTTTGTCGCCTTGGGAATCGACTGGCGGACCATCCCGATCAATTTCACCTGGTCGCGCAATCTGAATTTGCAGCTCGACGCCCGCCAACGCCACGGCGTTTTGTTTTTCATCGAACAGAATCTGATGCCGCGGAACGGAAAACGCTACGAATGGGAAGTCGCGCGCGAGAGTGGCGATCCGCTGTCGGCCTTGTTCCAGGATTTCGATTGGGCCGACGAAGTCCTGCACGCCCAGATCGGTCGCCGTTGGTACGTGCCGCGCTACCAGACGCTGAATGAGGCACTCGATTACGGTGATGATTGTTGGTCCAAGGTCCTCAGCCACTGGAAAACCTACCGCGACCAAGGTTTAACACAGCATCGCAACTGGTGGCCGGAAATCTATGCCCAAGCCTGTGAGATCTGGGGAAAAGATCCCGATCCACGGGCGCTGGTGTTCAACGCGACCTATGAAGACACGCGAGCCGATTTGGCGAAGTTGGAGTGAGGGGCGGTGATGCCAGCACGTGGCGTGAGCCAGTGGCAGACGCTGGAGGTGGGAGGGACACGGGCCGCTCACTGACCGGTCTGTTGATTGAATCAGCCGTTTGGCGCGAGCCTACGGGCCCGGTAGGTTCTCTCGATGGTTCATGCCCGTACGCTCGCGCGATACGGCTGATCCCGCGTGGGATCGGATGAAATCAACAGGCCGTTAGGCGTCCCGCTGCAGCTTTTCTAATCGTTTTGCCCCATCGTTTTGCCCCATCGTTTTGCCCCGGATCATTCTGCCTCGCCCCTACCGCACGCATTGCTGGAGGTGCCGCTCGCTGACGCGTCCCGCTGGTATTGCCGCTCGCTGACGCTTCCCGCTGGCATTGCCGCTGGTATTGCCGCTCGCTGACGCTTCCCGCTGGCATTGCCGCTGGTATTGCCGCTCGCTAACGTGTCCCGCCGGCGGTTTCCAACAACTTCAACCATGCCACCAGGTCGGCGAGTTCTTGTTCGCTGAGCGTCGTTTCGATCCCCTGGGGCATGATCGAAACCGTGCTCGGCGCAATCTCTTCGATGCTTTCGCGTGGGATGTCAATGGGATCGCCCGATTGCGGTTGCAGCTGAATCGACTCCGCCGTCTCCCGCGTGATCACGCCCGAATACACCTGCCCCCGCTCGGTCAGGATCGTTTGGGATTCGTACTGCCGCACGATGCTCGCCGAAGGAAACACGATCGACTCCATCAAGTCATGCACCGATCGATTGGCCCCGATGGTTGTGAGGTCGGGACCGATGTTTCCGCCGACGTCACCGACGCGATGACAGGTCGCGCATTTTGCTTTCTCCGAAGTAAACACAGCTTGCCCGCGTTCCGGATCGGCCGCTTTCACCAACGGGATCAATCGATCCAGTTTTTGAATCCGCTGTTCGTCCAGCAGCGTCAAGCGATCCAGCAACGCGTTGGCTCGCGGCAGCAGTGACGCGGGAAACCGCTTGATCACGTCACTGACCTCGGTCGTCGGCAGCCGATCGATGCTGCGTGCCGATTCCAAGGCGGTCAACAAGGCTTCGGCGACATCATCCGGCAGCGTTCTGCCGTACGGCCGGATTAAGTCTCGCAGCGCCGTCGCACCGGCGGTCGTCAGATGGGGAGCCAACGTTTGCAATTGCGGTGACGACAGCCGCGCGGTGGAGAGCATCTGGGCCGCCTGGTTGGCTTCGCTGGGCGCACCATCATCGATCAAATCCAGCAAGATGGAAAAACTGTCAGCGTCCAACGGTGCGCTGCTGTCTTCCATCGCAGCCAGCGCGGCGACGCGTTTGATCCCCGATTGAGCTTCGTCGCGACTGATCTCGCGCAACGATTCGTCAAACGCGTCGGTGGCGATCGCGTCGATGGCGGCGATCGCAAGTCGGGCGACCTCGCTTTCGTCGGACTGCAACAGTCGCGACAGCGGCATCTGCCAACTCGGATGTAGGCTCGGCTTGTCGCTGCGGCTGAGTGCCGTCAAAAGCAGGTCGCGGACTTGGGGCGAAGACGCGTCGTCAAGCGATTGGCCGATCTCCGCCGCCACGGGGTCTGCCCAGGCGAACGCAGATACAAGCTGAACGATCATCGACGAGCGCTGCGTCAGACGATCCGGTTGTGCGATCCAACGACGAAGTTGTTTTGCGACAAGGTCTGCAACCGGCCCTGTCCCTGATTCCGAGGTTCGATCGATTCCCACCGACCGGACTCTTCGCGACAGCATCTCTGTGGCAGTTCGCTGCAGATCAATGTCGTCCGAATCGATCATGTCTGCGATGAATCGAGACGTCATCACAACATCATCGGATTGATCGAACAAAACCATACAAACGCGGCGTACGCGGGGCGAAGGATGATGCAGCCCCATCTCCAACGTATCCAAATCATCGATTTCGATCAGTGCATAGGCGATCGCATGTTCCAGCGATCGATCGATCTGGCGGCCGTCAGCCAACGAATCGATCAACGCGGTAATCGCGTCGGTTTTCCCGATGCGGCCGAGCGCTTTGGCGGCCTCGCGGCGGACCGGCGCGACATCCTCGCGTAGCATTTCCATCAGCTGATCGATCGCGTCGGGGTCTGCATAGGTGGCGATCGATCGGCAGGCGGTCAATCGGATGCTCGGCTCGCGATCGGACAGCGCGGTGCGTATCGCCGCACGGGCGGCGGCGTTTGATCCATCATCGCCCACGATCCGCGTCAGCGCCCAGATCGCGTTTTGGCGAACGCGAAGGTCGCTTTTCATGGCGCGCGAGAGTGCGGGAATGATTGGATCACCGCGGCGAGCACATTCGGCGATCGCCCGCTCGCGCACTTTGTGTCGTGTGTCGTTGAGATGTTTGACCAACTCGGTGTCTGACAGGGACGCCCACCCGATTCGTTTTCCCCAGGGATCGACTTGAGTCGTCATCCCGTCGCGACGGATGCGATAGATTCCGCCCAGGACGTCCGGCTTGGACATTTGGGATGTCGGGCACCCGCGATAAAACCACCCGCCGGTGTCGACGACCAGCAAGCTGCCGTCGGCATCCTCGATCACATCGGTCGGATGGAAGTCGTCGCTGATCCCGGCCAGAAACTCTTGCTGAGTTGCATTGAATGTCGATCCGTCGCGTTCCAGCTGCACGCGAACGACTTTGCCCGAATTGAAAAACGTGGCCAGGAAATCGTCGCGCCAGCGATGGTCGATCACGCCGCTGCGGTAACGCGTGATGCCCGAAACGGCGACGTGGCCGAAGCGATGAATCGGTCCCAGCAGGTCGCCGGTGACTTTCAATTCTTCCAACACCCGTTCGCGGTGCGGATAGGCTCCGCCGTACAGCCAGTGCACCAGTGCATCGACACGGGGCCGGTTGTAAAGGATGTTGACGCTGCCGATCATCTCGCCTTCGTCGGTGAAGTCGACCTCGACCGGGTTGTCCATGCCGCCTCCACAGTGAATGCGGACGTCCGAACCGTCGCTGCGACAGGAAAACAGATAGGATCCCTGTCGCTTGCTGGTGATGTTCCCCGCTTCGTCTTTGAATTCGTGACCGTGGTACCCGTCGCACCAGTACAGACGCCCGTCGGGGCCGAAGAAGCAGCCGTGGATGCTGGCCGCATTGCCGGTGTAACCGAATTCTGAAACGATCCTTTCGCGGACATCGGCGACCCCGTCATCGTCCGTGTCCTCCAGCCGCCAAATGTTGGGCGGCGATGCGACATACAACGCGCCGTCGTGCCAGGCGCCGCCCATCGGATAGGTCATCCGGTCGGCGAACACGGTGGACCGATCAAAGCGCCCGTCGCCGTCGGTGTCTTCCAGCATGCGGATGGAATTGGGCAGTTGCTCTTCCAACTCTGCGGCGCTCAGATTCACCCCCGCGTTGTTACAGATGAACAATCGGCCCCGGTCGTCCAGGCACCCCAATGTCGGATGCGTGACCAGGGGCGGACCGGCAACGAGTTCCGCCGAAAACCCATCGGGCAGTCGGAATCTTGCCGGCTGGAATCCAGATTGCAACGGCGGCGGTGGCGCCGGATCGGTTTGCGCGAGTTCTTCATCGATCCCGACAAACACTCGCGTTTGTGACCCACCGCCGTTGTACATGTCGTACTGCTTGACCGCATAGCGACCGTAAAACGCGTCGAGCCGTTCTTTCAATTCAACGGCTCTTGACTGATGTGCACGCTCGCCGACCAAGTTGTTGAATTCATCGGGATCCGATTGCAGGTCATATAGTTCGTGCGGGCCGTTGGGGTGCCGGTGCACGTACTTCCAACGTTCGGTACGGATGCAACGCAGACCTTCGAACTCGTAAAAGACGGGCGTTTCGGCAGTGGATGCACTCGAATCGCCCGTCAATTCACGGCTGAAATCTTTCCCCGGCGATGGCGGACTCTCAGGCATCTTGTCTGCCAGATCGAGATAGTTCAGCAAGGTGGGCATGAAGTCGTAATTGGTGACCATGCGATCGGATCGAACGTCGGATCGAATCCCGCCGGGGTGTCGCCAGATCATCGGGATCTGCATCATACCGTCGCGGGCGGTGACGGGCCGCGTGTGGTCGCCCATCCCAAAGAATCCGCCGTGGCCACCCACCCAGCCCTGGTCGGCGACAAAGACGACGACAGTATTGCGGTCGATTCCGTGGCGTTTGAGCGTTTCCATGATCGTGCCGACGCCATCGTCAATGCCACTGACTTCGGTTGCGACGCGGCGAATCGAAACCGGATTGTTGTGGTAGTCTCGGTTGCTGAATTGCCAGGGATGTGTCGGATCGCGGGGGAACGAAGGCAGTTCTTTGTCGGCATAGAACTCCGCGTGGCGATTGCGACCTTCGCGAAGCAGCAACCGGCTCAGCGAGTAGGGGCCGTTGTAGGACAGGAACAGAAAAAACGGATCGTCCTTTTGCGATTGCGATTCGATGAAACGGACGGCGTGCCGGGTCCAGAAATCCGTCAGGTACTGGGGTTCCTTACGGATCTTGCCGTCTTCGATGATTTGAGCGTCGTAAAACGTGCTGGTGCCGCCGTGGGGCATCGTGATCCAGTAGTCGTCGAACCCTTCTTGGGGATGCAGGTTATCGCCCAGATGCCACTTGCCGACCAAGCCGCAGGCGTATCCGGCGTCCCGAAGGACTTCGGGCAGCGACGTGAGTTGATCCAGCGTGCAGCGGGCATCCGGGCCGACTTGCAACCGTCCGCCGCCCAGGAAGCAGTGCACGCCGTGTTGCGAGGGGATCAATCCGGTCAAGAACGTCGCCCGGGTCGGCGAACACACCGGGTTGGAAGCAAACGCGCGAGTGAACAGTGTGCCCTCGGAAGCCAGACGATCGATGTGGGGCGTGCGGATGTCGCGGTTGCCGTAACACCCCAACGTCCACGCGCCGTGGTTGTCGGTCATGATCAGGACGACGTTGGGGCGATCGCCGGCGGACGCCGCACGGGGGAATCCACCACATAAGGACAGTGTGATGAGGCACAGAACGAGTTGCTGGACAGCGCCCCTTGGTTGAAAAAACATCCTGGATCGCCGGTCAAACGTAGCTACCTTCGCCAGAAGGTGGATCCCCGGAGTTATCCACGCTCTGACGAGCGTAGCTACATTGATGTGGCGAAATCCAGCGAAAGCTTGGCTTGGCATGGTGGGCAACCGGGCTGGGGCGGGGAAGAGGGAGAGCCCAAGAGTTTAACCGCTGGCGGGACGCTGGACCGGTGTCGCCACCAACACTTCGCGTTTTCCACCCACCGGTCCGGGGACACGGTCCACGTTCCAACCCGCCTGCTCCAGTGCGTCTCGCACGGGGCGGCTGCAACTGTACGTGGTCAGTTTCCCGCCGCCGGCGATCGCCCCACGCATCGTGCGCAGGCAGTCCGCCGTCCAAAGCCGCGGGGCACTGTCGGGGCAGAACGGGTCGTAATAGATCGCGTCAAAAGGTGACCGAGTTCCGAGCGTCCAGTCGCGAACATCGCCCACTTCGATGATGATGCTGCGAGATGAATCCACTCGCCAGGGGTAAGTTCCCGGAGGGACCGTCGCGGGCAAGGATCGACGAAAGTCCAAGTAGCCATCGACGATTTCGCGGCGAGAGGTCCAGTCATGTGGCAGCAGGTGCTCCAGCGTCTCCGCGGCGATCCAGTCGGTTTCAACGGCCAGATACTCCAGCGGCGTGTCGCAGTCGACCGCGGCGTCCAGCGTCATCAACATCGCCATCGATGTCCCCAACCCGATCTCCAGCACCCGCGTGGGACGTCGTTCATGCAGCCGCTGGAGCACACCGCTGTTGTGCAAATAAACGTGACGCGTTTCGGACGCCGCCCCGCAACCGCTGTGAAACGCATCGTCGCTGCCGGCGATGACCAGGGTCCGGCTGCCATCGTCGGTCACCTGGACGATCAAATCCTCGCGATCGGTGGGGAAGGTTTCGCGGACGGGAATCGGCATGATGGGGACTATCTTCTTTAAATCGGAAATCAAACGTCGCAACTTTCGAAAGACGCTTTCGGGCGAGTTACGTACTTGGCGATGCGTTTGAAGTGTCGCCGTGTTCTCCGAACTCGGCGTGCGTCGAAAAGCAACCCATTGCCCCGCGCCGACCTCGGAGAGGACGGCGACTGTCCAGCTAGTCTACCGCAGCTCAATTTGCGGGTTCGTGTCGTAGCGGAAGCCGCCAAGGCTTTCGCCCCCCGTGCGGCGTCGCCGGGCCAATGCGAAACTCTTGGCGAGTTCCGCTACCCGAAAACCAAGGTGCGACGGGCGACGAGTCTAACCCAACCATCTGGCATCAGTCATCCAGGCTTTCGATCAGCACCTCGATCTCTTCCGGCGTGATGTTCACACAGGCCGCATCGAGCATGGATCGGAAATGTCGCTTGCCCTCGACGCCTGACATCGATCCGATGTTCCCGATCGGTCCGTAGCTGTCGGTGATCAGGTTGCCGTCGGCATCGAACATGCTGTGGAACGGCACTCCGACTGGGCGTCCTTGCGTCAACCGTTTGGCGACTTTGAATCCGTGTCGGTCGCGAACGTCATCGACCTTGACCAAGACAAAGTCCTTTTCCAGCACGTCGCGGTGGTCGTCGATCCAGCGACTGAGCCGGAAACAGGGGCCGCAATAGCGTTGTCCGGTACGAATCCAAACACGGCGGTCGCTGGCCTGAGCCGTCTTGAACGCCTTGTCCCATTTCTGCTGTGCGTCCTGCTGTGGCGGCGCGTGCTGCTGGATGAACTCATCGGCGACCGATCTGGATTGGGCATCCGCAACGTTCAACATCGCCCGGCCGAGTTCGTTTTCGTCGGCATCGTAGGCACAAATGAAGACGTGACCGTCTTTGACCGCCGGCCAACTCATTCGCTCGACAAAACTCTGGTCAACAGGATCCGCCAAGTCACTCGGGACGACGCGCAACTGCATGAACGTGGTGATCTTCTTTTGCTGTGCGTAATCCAACAACGACTTTTCGATGAAATCGGCAACGACTTCGTTTTCATCATCGGCAAGGATGACCATTTGACGAAAGTTGTTCAGACGGCAATCGCGTTGCGTAATTTGGAAGCGTTCGGCCAGCGTCTTCTTGTCGCCCGAAGCCTCATTCTTTCCCAACCGCGTGATGACTTCTTCCCTCTCCTCATCGGGCAACAGGTAGACGGTGTCGATCGAGCGAAACTGGTTCGGTTGGTGATTCAACGTGTCGGCCCTGATCGAAATCTCGGTCTTGCAGGGCAGCGACTCGAATCGATAACGCCCGTCCTGGCCGGTCAACCGTTCGATTCGGGGCAGGGAAAACGTGGTCGGGAAACCGTTGCCGAACCTGGATCCGTCGGAAACACGAATCGACGCTCGCACGGGATGGCTTGCCACGGGTTGGCCTTCCCCGTCAAGAATCTGGCCATGAAACGACTTCGTCGGGTACAGGCGGATCGAAGCGGTCCGGTCAAGGTCTTTGATGATGGCCGACCCGGCGAACCGCTTGTCGGCCGAAAAGGCGATGGCGGCCAACTTGGTGGCTTTGGTTTCAAACCGGAACTTGCCTTCGCCATCGGCCTTCAGCGAGAATTCGTCACCCGTTTCGCCGTCGATTGCCCCGATCTGAATGGTCGCGTCCTTCAGTTCCTGGTCGTCTTGCCACGGAACGATCTTTCCCTCCACAGCGACTGCTTTGTCGACCGCTCGGTGGAGATGGACTTCGTTTTTGGCCCCCGCCTGGACGACAATCTTTTGGTTCGCCCGCCAGTCGGTTGAGTAGACGCTGGCTTCCAAATCGCCGGCGGGGACAAAGACCGTGACGCGTCCTTCGTCGTCGGTGTATCCGTCGCTGCGACGTCCGAGCACGCCCGATCGCGGTTTGCCGTCTTCTTGCCAAGTGAACGAATGGTTGGAACCCACATGCACACGCATCTTTGCGATCGGTTTCCGGTCGCTACCGGAAGTCAAACGGACCTGCACCGGGATGCCTTTGACGAGGCGTAGCTTGGGCGGGTTCTGTGTTTGCGTGGCCGATTCGTACGGGATCAAATCGATCGAAGGAGTCACCCATCGTTCATCACTGACGTAGGCGCAGTAGGTCGCATCGGGCAACACGTCGACCGAGAATCGGCCGTCAGCGTCTGTTACCGCATAAACGTAATCGATTCGTCCTTCCACTTCGGCTTGAAATGATCCCAGTCGGACCACAAAACCACCCAGGAAGACATCGCCACCGGAAACAGCCCCTTCGACAGTGTGTCGCTCAATGGCTTTTTTGGCGGTGACCACGAACGCCTCCTGCTCGTACTTGCTCTCAACGCGCCTCCATTCGTCGCTGTGGAGATCGGCATAACAGTAGACGTCGTCGATCTCTGGGAAATAGGGACAGACCGCGACCCCGTTGTCATCCGTGACCAATATGACATCGTCGGGGATGCCAAAGAAGTTAATGTCCGGTTGCGGGGTCGCAACTTGCAGTTCCAATGGGACGTCTTTGATCGGCTTTCCTTCGCTGTCCCTGAGCGTCACGGGGCGGGGCCGACACGTCACCATCTCAACGACATGATGATCCGCTTTGGGATCGCGAATTGGTTTGCGCGAGAATTGATATCCGCCGATCAATTGATCCTGCGACCAAGCGGTCACCGCATTCAATTCTTCATGCGGCAGCAGCGATATTCTTGCGACGCCATCAGCATCGGCTTCGGTTCGCAGGGAGGCACCGTTGTTGAGTTGGACGCGGAGTTTGGCATTCGCCACCGCGCTCCCCTGATGCTGCAACCGAAACTCGACCGAACGTTGCGGGCGCTCAACTTGTAACACGACGCCGTCGATCACGCGCTGTCGCAATTGATTCCGGACGATCGTCTCGTGGGCTCGGGCGCCGTCCTGGCAACTTGCGTCGATCGTGACGCTGTACCAATGGTACTTGTTGACCGGAATCCAGACTTCGAACGCTCCGTCGCGGACCTCTGGAGTGAAGGTTTCGAAGTGCTGTCGGTTGAAATCGATGCTGATTCGCACCGACGCTTCATCAACCGCCTGGCCGTCCTTGCGCTGCACCTGACCGCTCAGTCGCATCTCCAAGGCGTTGCCGCTGCCGCGAATCCAATCAGGCATCGATTGCTCGTCGTCGCCCCGGGCGAGCGACGAGGCGGAACTGATCACAATCGCCATTGCGGCCGCAACGAGTCCGGCGATCCGGATGGCGGGTGGGTTTCCGGTGCGCATTATCTAACTCTCCCCTGTTTCGACGATTGATTCACGACACGCAGGAGGGATAGTGGAGTCGATGTCCCCCAAGATTGCAAATTTCCGTGGCCACTCACTGCGGTCGCGACGCTCGCCAGAGTATGGAACGCGCAAGGGAACCACCTGATGGCGATGGACATACGCATCAAGTTAACGCTTCGAGCGTCAAGCAATTAAAGTCACCCTCCCCTTTGAAAGTGACTTCTATTGCTGGTGCATTTCAAGTCGCGTGGCGCTCACGAAACCATTTCAACAGAACTGCGTCGCGGTCGCACGCCAGCGGCGTGTCACAACAAAGCTTGGGGTCGCGATAGCGCACCGCAAAATCAGATGCAGCAAGCCCGGCAACCCCAACGGGAAGTCGATTGTATTACTGATGGATTCAGTTGCTTTTGTTCCGTGCGTCATCAAAGTTCACTCCGCTCGGTTCGCCAACGGCGATCGACAACTTAGCCTGGGGTGAGACCGGATGAGCCCCAGCGAGTCCGGGCGTAACCCCAGGCTATGGATGTGTATGCCCTTTGGGCAAGTGCAGCGGAATGAATTCCGCTGCATCGTGAAACAGTTTGTTGAACCCCGATGGGGTTTCGATTCTCATTTTTCCCAGGCCCAGGGGTGCGCTTCGCGACCCCGGGCTGTGTTGTGGCACCGCTCTGCGGTGGAAAACAAGGGGCACAACCTCCGTCGAAACAGGCGAATGCGATCTGTCTTGTTGGACGACATCACTTCACTGAAAAACATGTCGCTTAGGAATACGTTTCACGTACTCTGGGAGGGGCGCGGAGAAGTGCACGCTCGGAGCGGGGAGGGTTTGCTGTGGCTCGGAAGCTGTGGCTCGGAAGCACTCAACCATCACCAATCGACCCTCCCCTCGCTACGCTCGACCCCTCCTTGCAGGGAGGGTTAATTCTTGAATTGGTGCCGATGGGAATCACCTTCCGGCGAAGGTCGCTACGTTCGCACGGCGATCCACCCATTGCCGTAGCTACGCTCGCCAGAGCGTGGGGGCCGCTGGCGATCCACGAAATATCAATTTCAATGTAGCGTTATTGATCGAGTAACTGCAGCGTTCGATCATCCGACCCTCCGCCGAAGTATTTGTCGAGGATTCGCTGGTACACGGACGCCGAACCGGCGACCTGCGCGAACAAGGTGGCGCATGAACAAAGCTTCATGTCGTCCGGTTGGCCAAAGATCTCGGTGGCCGTTCGGCCTTGGAGCGACAAGGCCGCTTCGCAGCACTCGACCAATCGCGGCCCCAACACCGGATGGGCCAAGTAAGCCTCGGCTTCACCGATGCCGCTGATGCCGTACAACCGGGCGGTCGGACTGAACCCTAATCCGCGCAGCTGGGGGAAGATGAACCACATCCAGTGCGTGCGTTTTTCACCGTGCTGGACTTCCGCGAGCGCCTGTGGGTAGCAGCTTTCTTGGGCGGAGACGAAGCGTGCCAAGTCAAACGGGTCCTCGTTCGTGCCAGAGGTTTCGCTTTGCATGATGGACTCTTTCGCCAATGGTTGATCGTGATCGATCCGTTTGCCCTCTCACATGATATTCGATCCATACCAGCCCGAAACGCGAGCGAGCGGATCTGCTGCAGCCCTCGCGCGCCGCGGCACGAGTAAACCAGCGAGCCACTGGCGCTGCGTGCGGGTATTCTATCTCATTCCGCACGAAGTGGCGCCGTCCAGATAGAATCCGACGGTCACCAGATCACCAACACGCCGACGAATCGTCGAGGAAACAATGAAGGAACTTCCGCCGGCGGCTCGATTGGGCCAGTTGATCACCGGGTACTACGCCTCACAAGCGATCTTTGCCGCAGCCAAGTTCGGGATTGCAGACTTGTTGGTCGATGGCAGCAAGTCGATCGAAGAACTGGCAATCGCCACCGAAACGAAACCGGAACTGCTGTACCGCGTGTTGCGGGCGCTGGCCAGCATCGGCGTGTTTGCCGAGCAGGACGACAAGCGGTTTACGCTGACGCCGCTGGCGGAACTACTCCGCAGCGACGTCCCGGGATCGCAACGATCGATGGCGTTGATGATGGGCGAGGAACACTTTCTGGCCTGGGGCAATCTTGCCGATGCGGTCCAAACCGGCGACAACGCGTATGAAAAAGTCGTTGGTCAGCCGATCTTTGAACACTTGGCCCAGCATCCCGAAAAGGCGCAAATTTTCGATGCCGCGATGACCGGAATTCACGGCCGTGAAACCAGTGCAATCCTGGATGCCTATGACTTTGCCGGGATCGACACCCTTGCCGATATCGGCGGCGGCAACGGCTCCAAGTTGACGGCGATCCTGCAAAAGTATCCGCAAATGAACGGCATCCTGTTTGACCTGGAACACGTGATTTCACGGGCACGTCCTCAAATCGAAGCTGCCGGAGTGCTCGATCGATGCCAATTGATTTCCGGTGATTTCTTCCACAGCGTGCCCGGTGGAGCGGACGCGTATGTCATGCGACACATCATTCACGACTGGGACGACGATCGTGCACGGACGATTCTAAAACACTGTCATTCGGTGATGGCGCCGGGGAACAAGCTGCTGGTCGTCGAGAGCGTGATCCCGCCGGGGAACGATCCGTTCATGGGAAAATTCCTGGACCTGACCATGATGCTGATCCCCGGCGGAAAGGAACGCACGGCCGATGAATACCGATCGTTGTACGATGACTCGGGATTCGATCTGGTACGAATCGTCCCGACCGGTACCGAAGTCAGTGTCATCGAGGGTGTTCGCCGCTAGTTCGGTCCGATTACAATCATTGTCCTTCCCCTCCCACCCCTATCCCACCTGCGAGAACACATCATGATCCGCGTCGCTGCGCGAAGTTTCGCGATTGTCATTATTCTGCCGCTGATCGCGGCCAACCCGCTGGCCGAGGCGGCCGAACCGAAACCGCCGAAAGGCTTTCGAGCGATCTTTAACGGCAAAGACCTTTCCGGTTGGCACGGATTGAACCCGCACCCGGTGTCGAAACTGACCGGTGAAAAGAAAGAGGCGGAAATCGCCAAGCAACGAAGTGAGTTTGCTGATCACTGGCGGGTTGAAAACGGTGAACTGGTCAACGACGGCCACGGCCCCTACGCCACAACCGACCAGGAGTTCGGCGACATCGAATTGTTGCTGGAATACAAAACCGTTCCCTCGGCCGATAGCGGCATCTATCTGCGAGGCACGCCGCAGGTCCAGATCTGGGACTCCAACCAAGTCTTTGACCCCAAGCGTCCGACCCGTCGTCCGCATCTCGGGTCGGGCGGATTGTTCAATAACAACCCCAGCACGCTCGGTCGCGACCCGATGGTGAAAGCGGATCGTCCGTTCGGCCAGTGGAATCAATTCAAGATTCGTCAGATCGACGACCGCACTTGGGTTTGGCTGAACAACCGGTTGGTCGTCGACGGTGCGGTGATGGAGAACTATTGGGACCGATCGAAACCGCTGCCCGCAACCGGACCGATCATGTTGCAGACGCACGGAGGCGAGATCCGTTGGCGCAACATTTTCGTTCGTGAAATCAAGGAGCAGGAAGCCGAGCGGTATTTGGCGACGCGTCCATTATTGCCCAACCCCACCGATTTTGACGTCGCTTATGGCGATCACCCGAAACAGGTGCTGCATTTTTGGAAAGCGGAATCCGAGACGCCGACGCCGTTGCTGTTTTTCATCCACGGCGGCGGATGGATGGCCGGCGGTCGCATGAGCGGCTTGCTGAACATGTTGCCCGAGATGCTCGACGCCGGCATCTCGGTTGTTTCGGTCGAGTATCGGTTCATCCCCGAGGCGACGGCCGACGGTGTTGTGCCGCCGGTCAAAGGGCCGCTGCATGACGCCGCCCGCGCGCTGCAATTTGTCCGCAGCAAGGCGGATCAATGGAACATCGATCCCCAGCGGATCGCCGCCTCCGGTGGGTCCGCCGGTGCGTGCTCCAGTTTGTGGTTGGCGTTTCATCCCGACATGGCGGATCCGACCAGCGACGATCCGATCGCACGCCAGTCGACGCGTTTGTTGTGCGCCGCCGTCCGCGGGGCACAAACCACGCTCGACCCACAGCAGATGAAGACGTGGACGCCGAACAGCCGCTACGGCGGCCACGCGTTCGGATTCAAGGGCGATGCGGATAAGAAGCTTTCGCAGTTCGACGAGTTCCTTGCCGAACGCGAATCGATCTTGCCGTGGATTGCCGAGTACTCGCCCTATGCGCTCGTCAGTGCGGATGACCCGCCGGTGCACCTGCTGTACAACGCCCCGCCGGCGATGGGCAAACCGGCCAAAGACCCCACGCACACCGCTAATTTCGGCGTGCAATTGCAACAGCACTGCCGCAGCGTCGGAGTCGAGTGTGAATTGGTCTATCCCGGAGCGGAAGACGTGCAACACGAAACGACCAGCGATTATCTGATTTCGAAGCTGAAGGGGAAATGAACCCGGCATGCCAGCGGGAAGCGTCAGCGAGCGGCACGTCCAACATTGGCGTGCAGTAGGGCGAAGCAGAATGATCCGGGGCAAAGCGATTAGAAAAGCTGCCAGCGGGACGCGTCTCGACCTGTTGATTTAATCCGATCCCACGTGAGATCAGCCGTATCGCGCGAGCGTACGGGCATGAACCATCGAGAGAACGCACCGGGCCCGTAGGCTCGCGCCAAACGGCTGATTAAATCGACAGGCCGGCCAGCGAGCGGCCCCGGGTCACCCCGCAACCGGCGCCCGCCACTGGCTAACGCCACGTGCTGGCATCCCATGCCAGCGGGAAGCGTCAGCGAGCGGCCCGAAGTCACCCCACCACCAGCGCCCACCACCAGCGCCCACCACCTGCTCACGCCACGTGCTGGCGTCACACATCGACATTCGCCTGATAACGCTGCACGATCCGGACGATCCAGAACAACAGGATCGCCGCGAGAGCCAGGGAGATCCTGACTCGTGTCCCACCGTCAACGTTCCGCCACAATCGCAGCACGTCGGTCAACCGTGCTTCGCCCGGATAGCCGACGGCATTAAAACGGTCCGTCAGCGGTTCTGCCAAATGGACCGGGACATCCAAGTGCGGCGCGAGCTCTTTGGCCAACAACCGCACGCGTTGTTGCGAGGGCATCTCCGGAGTCGCCAACCCGCGGATTTCGTCTGCTTCATCCGCTTCCAAGAGAATCACAGTGTGTCCGGGCAGTTGTGCTTCCATACGGAACATCGAGTGCTTGCGTTTTGCGCCCGGACGCTTGACCTCGCGCAGGTTCAGACGCCGAATCTCTTGGAAACTGAAACTTTGTTCGCGGTGGGCATCGCGAATCGTCATTCGTCGCTTTTTCCAATCCAACTCGATTTCACGCGGCGCGAACGCGGCGGCAAGCTTCAAGTACGTCCATGCGGTGGCCAATAGGATCAACGTGGCGATCCAATACAGTAGTCCGCCGCCGAGTGCCATCAGGTCGGTCACCACGAAATGCCATCGTCGTGAACCCATCATGTCGATCGGAATCAAGACAATCGCACCGAGGATCGGGACGGCAAACGGCACGACGAACAGGAAAACGATTCCGTATCCAAAACCGCTGACGAGCGAATTAATGAGGTTTTGTCTCGGATCCAAGGTCGTGTTTCGGTACCGAATCATTTTGCCCGGATTCCAGACGTCAAAATCGATCAGACCGAATTCGGCGCGAGCGGTCGCCGAATCGGCCCGCGAGACTTGCTCCATGCGTTCCACGATTTCATCGGCGACTTCCGGCATCACGGGATTGACTTCGTCGGTTTCCAGGATCGCGTCCCGTTTCCTTAGCCCCTCGTTCAAACGCTGTGCCTGCTGCTTCATTTCATCGAGTGCGTCTTCCATCGCCTGTTGCTGGGATCGAACCAATCCGCGAGAGATCTCCAAGACGTCTTTGTCTGGATCGGACTGGGTGACCGCGGGCGGATCGGGGAAGGCGAGAAACTGGCGGATGGATCCCGCGATCCAGGCGAGTTCTCGATTGGTGAACGATTTGAAATAGCGATGGGAAGCACCACCGACTGTAATGACCGCCAGCTCCTCGATCGGCATCCCATCGCGTTCCTTTCCGCTGGGGACGACACAGACCGTCAACAACTCCCCGATCGACCATTGCCGGCGTTTGGATCGCAACAGTCCCCGCACCGTGACCGTCAATCGATTCTTGGTCACGTCGATGACTCCCCTTCGAGCCCACTGGCTGACCGTGTGGACCAGCACGACCAAGGGGATCAGGCTCAACACCGCCACGAAGATACGAGGCCCCGGTTCGGGGTCGCGAAAGACGGCCGGGGAAATCATCGCAATGAACCCGCCGATCAGGACTGCAAAGCCGAACCCCTGGACCTCAGAAAATCGAAACTGACGCGGCAAGCCGACATGCAGCGAGTCGTCCGACTGTTGCATCGAGACCTTTGTCTTGGCCGGCTTTGAAATCGATTTCCATTCGTTTTGCGGCACCGAATCGTCTTGATCGCTCGGCGTCTCCGTGTCGCCGTAGTCCACCGCGTGTGGATTGTCGCCGGAATGCGTTGACGGGACATCTGCCGGCGGAACAACATCGACGAGTTCGATTTGCGAGACGAATCGGGGTGGCCGATACTTTCCATGACTGTCAAACCCGACCCAACGAAGCGGTCGGTCCAGGCTGACCGCCAGCGGAGCCGCCGGCCGCAGCGCGTGGCAAAACGCCCGGTCGGGGTCGCGAAAGTCCGATCTGCTGACCAGTCGGATTCGCCGCGCACCGACGATCGCGTCCAGCCAGACGTCCCAGGCTTCGTAGCTTCGTGAATTCTTGCCGCCGGTGCTGCGGATTTCACGAAGCCCGCCCAAACGCAGTTCGTCGATCGCCGAGAACGGAATCGACTCCGTTTCGCCTTCGTTTCCGGCGATCAACGATTGCTTTTCCCAGTCAATGCAAACAAGGTAGGCGGGCTTGCGCGACAACAGCCCGCCGTCGTGACGCTTGATCTCCACACGCTGCCCCGGTCGCCAGTGGATGACTTCGAACTCTGACGCGTTCAGAATGGATCCCGCATGCGACGTGTCGGCGTCTTCCCTCGCCGACAATTCCTGTTCCAGACGCTGGAACACCTCGGCGGTGAACACCACCGGAGTGGCGCCCCAGCGATCCACGTCGTCATTTTCGACTCGCTCACGCGTCGATTGAAACAGTTTGGGAAACTTGATCGGCACAAACGCGATCACGGCAAGGATCAAACCGAACACGGCGATCACCAGGATTCCGGTCGCGTCGATGATCAGCGCCGATCGGCCGGGATTGTCCGGCTGGTAGTAGACCCTGACTGATTTGCCGACCGGATAACTGCTGCGGATCGTTTCGGCCTCCGCCTGCGTTTCGCCGCCCATCGTTTCACTGGCGACCGAGATGCCGCCGATGCCGGAATACAGATAGACATCGTCGTTGGTGTATACGACGCCATCGACGGTGAATTCATATTCCAGCTGAACGAAGTAATAATCGTTCTCCGGAACCACTTCGCAGCGGCGGATCACGCCTTCGGCCGTCGGCCACCGTGACGCGCGCAGCTGAACCACAGCCGATGCAAAACCCGAAAGGGCCAACCAGCTGCCGACGAAAACCAGACACCACAGCAGCGGTTTGGGGGCGGAAGATTCGACCGACAGGCTCATCGCACCGTCTCCTCAGCGATTTGGATAGCGAGGATTGCCCCCTTTCACCATAGCCGAAGCGACGCGTGAAAACCAATCGGAACACAGCACAAGTGATCCGCCGCAGCTTGGTTTTCACGTAGTGGACGAGGCGACGATTCCATTCGGATTGCGCGCCGCGTGGACTCCTCGCGTCGTCCACTGCCAATTACCAGAATCGAATGGCGAGATGGAATACTAGCCGCCTGGTTAACGCCTGCTAAGGTTGTTGCTCCTCGGGCAGACGCCTACCCACGACGGCCCGGAAGGGCCATCGTACAGGGAGTGGTCCGAGGCGCGACGGCCCGGAAGGGCGGTCGTACAAGGGGCAATGCGCTCAGCGAATGATCGCGCGCAAGGTGTTGGCCACCGGTCGCCCCGGCACGCGCACCTCGGTGCCGCCATAAGGCGTGTAGAAATAGTAGCGTGGTCGAGGCGCCACCACCGGCGGCAGCGGTGCGACGACGGCCGGAGCAAGCACGACGGGCGCGGGATACACGATCGGCGGAACCAAAACCGGCCGAGCGACCGCGACGGGGTAGCCGGGCGCGTAAACATCGATCCCAACGTACTGTCCCTGGGCGCTCGAAGCGATCGATGCCGACGCCAACATGACCAACCCGATAATCCAAGCCTTCATTCGTCTCTCTCCAATCAAGTTGTCTCAACTGCCGTCCGATTCGCAGCGTCGCGATCCGACGTCGCGCGCGGACGTTTACGCCGCTATTTTCCCCTGCCTGTCATCGCAGATCAAGCTGCTTGCGGTGCAGATCAAGCTGCTTGTCATTGCGTATCAGATTGCGCTGGTCAGCCGCTGAATCACCCCGACGATCACCGCTGTGCAGGGCCTGTGGCGAATCGTTCACCTTTGAACGCAGATTCAGGTAAAATGATCGCCTCAAACAATCGCGCTGATGAACTTGCAACCTGGGAAATCGCGATGAAACGTCTAGTTTGGGGGCAGGGCCGAGCGAGTCGGGAACGAATGCGTCATGGCCGGCTGCGGATCGAAACGCTGGAAAAGCGTCAGATGTTGGCCGCAGCAGTGTTGGAAACGGCGCTGCTAAGGGACTTGAACCCGCAAGCGCCGCCGTCGGGAGCCCAGCAGTTTGTCGCTGTCGGCGATCGTCTGTTTTTTGTCGCCGACGATGGACTGCACGGTAAAGAATTGTTCGTTATCGATGGAGACGGCCCCGGCATCTTGGTCAAAGACATCGGTCCCGGCGATCTGGACGGCGAGATCGGTGATCTGACGGCGGTCGGCGAAACGCTCTTTTTTACGGCCTACACCGACCCCCTCGGAGAAGAGCTTTGGAAAAGCGATGGGACCGAGGCCGGGACCATGCTGGTTCGCGACATTAATCCGACCGTGACCAGCTATGAATACGACGGAGTGACGTACACCTACGGCGATTCGTCGTTTCCAACTCGCTTGACCGCGGCCGGCGACAGACTGTTTTTCGTCGCCAACGATGGGGCGCACGGGAACGAGTTGTGGATCAGCGATGGGACGGAATCCGGCACCGTCCTGGTCGCCGATCTGACAGCCGGCGAGGCGGGTTCGGCCCCGGATCAATTGACCTTTGCCGCGACGATCGACCAAGGCACGTTGTTCTTTAGCGCACAGACGCCGAACCTGGGGCGGGAACTCTGGAAATCCGATTTGCAAGGTGTTACCGCTCTGGTTGCCAACGTGTTTCCGGAAACGAACGCCGACGGCACGCCCCTGTTTGTCGAGCGGACCGACGGCGACAACAAACCGGTGATTCGAAACGCCAGCGGGAAACCGATCGTCGGGCAACTCGATGCGGGCGACAATTGGGTCTTTTTCGAAGCCGACGGAACGCAGGTCCTGCCATCGGACTTCGGTCCGTTTTCGTCCAACCCGCAAAATCTGGTCGTCTTCGACGGCTTGCTTTACTTCTCCGCCGATGGTGTCCCGTCTGGCTCAGGTGCCGTCGGCCGAGAGCTATGGGCGAGCGATGGCACGGCGGCTGGTACCATCGTCGCCGGTGACTTGGCCGCCGGAGAGCACGTCGTCAACGCGACCGATGTGACGGGGGCAAGCGTCAACATCCGCCGCCCGATGAGTTCGTCACCGGGGGAATTGCTCGCGACAAACAACCGCCTTTATTTCGCCGCAACGGGTGCTCCGGCCAGCGGACGTGAACTGTACTCTCGCGGGTCTTCAGGAAGCTCCGGGGGCGGCACGGTGGAGTTACTCAAAGACATTTTCCCGGGCGACGATTCGTCTTCGCCGTCGCAGATGACCGCAGCCGGCGATCGCGTTTTTTTCGCCGCAGAATCTTCCGCTGGTGTCGAATTGTGGTCCAGTGACGGCACGACCGGCGGAACGGTGCTTGTGCGAGACATCGCGGCGGGTGTCATTGATTCCGATCCGAGCGACCTGACTGCGCTCGGCAATGCTTTGGTGTTTACCGCCGACAACGGCGTCGACGGACGAGAGGTCTGGAAGAGCGACGGAACGCCGGAAGGGACGACGCTGGTGAAAGACATCCGTCCCGGCGGTCATCGCTCCCACAGCCTTGCACAGGAATTGACGGCCGTCGGAAACCACGTCTATTTCGGCGCGAGTGATTTTTTTCGCGGGTTCGATGTTTGGCGGACCGATGGCACTGCCTTGGGAACGGAATTTGTCGGGGTGCAGACGACGGCCAGCATTTCGTCGGAACCGAAACACTTGACCCGCGTGGGATCCAAGTTGTTCTTTGTCGCCAAGTCCCAGGAGTTTGGTGAAGAGCTGTGGGTGTCCGATGGCAATTCGTTCGATACCCGAGTCGTCATGGATATCAATCCAGCGTTCGTCGGCAATGTTCCTCAGGGGGCGGCGGTCAGCGAACTGGTCGAATTCAATGGATGGCTGTACTTCGTAGCATTCGATGGTACCGAATCACGGCTTTGGAAAACCGATGGTTCCACGGGGGGAACAACGTACGCGACGCTCGGGATCAATGGCGATCCGGTTCCGGGCCCCAACGCACCGAGCGACTTGATCGCGATCGGCGACACGCTGTTCTTCACCGCCGACGAATCGGCCAGCGGACGCGAGGTCTGGGCGTTACAGGCAACGACGGGACAAGCCACCTTGCTGAAAGACATCGATCCCACCGCGATGTTATCGTCCCAGCCGTTGGATCTGACCCGCTACGGCGACCGTTTGTACTTCAGCGCCTACAGCCCCGGCTCCGGGCGTGAGCTTTGGAGTAGCGATGGAACGCCCGAAGGCACGGTGCAGCGCGCCGATCTTTATCCCGGCAGTGCGTTTCCGTTTTCTTCCAATCCGGAGCAGCTGGTGGTTTCCGGTGGCAAGCTGTTTTTCGTGGCCGAGGATCCGGACCACGGGGCGGAGCTGTGGGTGATCGACAGCGACTCAGACGATCCGAGATTGGTCGCTGACCTGGATGAAGGCACCGACAGTTCGTGGATCACGTCGCTGACGCCGTTCGACGACGGCGTGGTGTTTCGCCGTGACGACAACTTCAACGGCGTCGTCGGCACCAACATCGGCAATGAACTTTGGATCAGCGACGGATCGGCCGCCGGAACACGCCCGGTCGTCGATTTGGAAACGGGGACGGACGGATCGCGCTGCTTTGGCGACTATGTTGGCCGAGGCATCATCGAATTTGCGAACAAAATTGTGTTCCGCGCCAACGACTTGGAACACGGTTGCGAATTGTTCATCAGCGACGGGACAGCCGCCGGAACGGGTCTGTTGGAGGATCTGTTTGAAGACTCGCCGATCGTCATCGGGGAAGAGGGCCGGTCGTCGGATCCCGACGATTTTCACGTGATCGGCAATGCCCTGTATTTCCAAGCGACCGATCAGAACGGCCGCGACCTCTGGCGTTTGGACCTGGACGGGACCCTGCAACGGGCGACGTTCGACTACGACTTTAATCCCCGCCCGGCAGAATTGACGATCGCCGGTTCGAACCTGTTCATGATCGGCAACGATGGCGTCCGGGGACGCGAGATCTACCAATTGCCTTTGGAACATTCACTGACCCCTGCGGTCATGGAGGTTTTGGCCAAAGACATCGCCTATGAAGATTGGGTCGCGGGGCAAACCGTTTCCTTCTCCGACCTGGGCTATGGTCCGGTCTCCACCGTCGAGTTCACGGTTGACACCGTGTTCGAGGATCCGGTCACCGGATTCGACGCCGTGGGGTTGGTCAGCAGTTCGGTCGGTCCGGTTCTTGCGATCCGCGGCTCGGTCGATTTCTTGACCGATTGGTTCGACGATTTTCATCCCGACGGTGTCGGCACCGGGCAATTCCTGGCGGCCTATGACACGGTCGCCGCTTGGCTGAGCGTGATTTCAGCATCGCATGGTCGACCTTCGATTGTCGGACACAGCCTTGGAGGCGGACTGACTCAATTGATGGCCGCGCGATACACGAGCGACGGAGGTGACTTGTCCCGCGTCGTCACCTTCAACGCCCCGGGGATCCACGCCGACTATGCCGCCATGTTCGATGCACTGCGCACCGAGCAGGTGTTGCACTTCGTCACCAATGGCGACCCGGTCAGCCTGGCGGGCGACGCCTTTCTCTCCGGCGATTGGGTTCGATCGACGTTCTCCGCGATCGATCTGTCCAAGAACCACACACACCCGGTGTTGGTCCCGTTCACGTACACCGGCGACACTCGCACCGAAACTCGGGATCGGCCCGATGACACACATTTCGAGTACTTCGACGACACCGAGTGGTTGAATCATCCGTTGTACTTTCACGACGACCTGAACTATTTGACTTGGTTGTCGGTGATGTACGCCGTCGCCAATGCCAGCGACACGTTGCGTCCCTACCGACACCTGCCGGCATCGCTGCTGTTCCGCAGCACGACGGAGGCTCAGCGACAAGCGATCGGCCAGGTTTGGCACGACTTCCAAACGCCCGTTCTGGCAGCGATCGGGCCGACACCCTGCGATCCGGAACTGGAGCCGTTCACGCTGGCGGACATGGAAATCAACGTGCTTGGTGTGTTTGACGTCGAAGCGACAGGCATGATGGCCAGTTGCCGGCCTTCGCCCGATCCGAGTGTCTGGCTGCAAGGCGAAGTGCGTTTGCCCGATTTCTTCAACGTGACGGCCAACTTCACCGACGAAAACCGGATCCAGCTCGCAAACGGCAAAATCGATCTGGTCGGAAGGGTGACGGCCGAAGACATCCGGGTCCTGCCGGGCGTCTTGACGGTCAAACAGGCGGGGATCGGTTTTGATACGATCGCAAACACCCTGGATGCCGGGGCACGACTTGACATCAAGCCGTGGGGAATCGAATTGGGGGTCGATTTGGGATTCCTAAACAACCAATGGAATTCGATCGAAATCCTGGCGGACGGATTGGGAATCCCGGTTCCGGTGTTGCCCGCCGCATTCTTGCAGCGCGTCTCCGGCAGCGTCGATCATTTTGCCCCCAGCGACCCAACACCGATCACCTTCGGCGGCGCGATCGGGATGACGCTCGGTCCCGAAGTCAGTGTCGACTTGCCGGACTGGGCCGGCGGCCCGGTGGAAGCCAAACTACTGGGGTTCGATGGATCCGCGTCGTTCAACAGCCGACAACTGACCATCGGAGCGGACCTGTCGATCGTCAACGGCCTGGCGATCGTCGATGGAACGACCACCTGGGATTGGGTCGACGGCACGCTGGAAGCCAGCGGCGGATTCAATGTGCTGAATGGCACCATCCTGTCCGACGACGCAAGTTTTGCAGCACATGTCGACGAAAACAGCGGATTAAACCTCAACGCCTCCGCCAGCGCCACCTTCACCGTTCCGGAAGCGTTTCCGGTGATCGGCGGCACCGAAGCGTTTGCAGGTCAATTCTTCTTGCAATTCACCGACGATGGAGATTTTTCGAATGATTCAACGGGCGCCTATGCCAGCTTCCCGCTGCCCTTGATCGGTGATGTCGGATTGGGATTTCGCGTTTGGCTGGACGGCGGAATCGGATTGATCGGCGCCGAAGAAATCGCCGAACTGATCGAAGATGGCGAAGGCGAATTGCCGGCCCAAATCACACCGTTTTCGCATCAGGTGATGATCGAATCGGGAAAGGAGTGGACGTTGTTTTCTGCGCAGTGGGACAATGAAACCGACGCAGAAATCGTGCTGACAACTCCCGCCGGGGCGACGTTGACCGAAGCCGACATCATCGCGGCAACCGGGATGTCGATCGTTGATGACCTGTCGAATCGGAAACGCCGCGTGGTGGTCGTTTCCCAGCCCGAATCGGGCGTGTGGTCCCTGTCGGTCGACGGCAATGGCAACACCGGCCACGTGGATTTCTTTGCCGGTTCCAGCAACAGTCCACCGGAGGGCGTGATCACCCAGGTCGCCGGTGGTGGATTCGGCCAACAGGTTTCCATTTCCTACGACGCATTGGACATTGATAACGACGCGTCGATTGCGTTTTACTACGATTCCGACTCCGACGGGTTGGACGGCATTTTGATTCAATCCGGGATCGCGGAAACCGACGAAAGCGGTCAGCTGACCTGGGATACGAACGGAGTTCCTGATGGATCTTATTTCGTCTACATGACGATCGATGACGGGATCAATGCGCCGGTCTCGGTGTACTCTCAGGACTCGGTGACGGTGGCGAATCGACGGATCGATGGCCGAGTCTTCAACGACGCCAACGCAAACACCGTCTGGGACGAGGGCGAATTGCCGGTCGCCGACGTCGCCGTCTTTGTGGACGCCAACGGCAATGGAACGCTGGACGACGGCGAAGCCTTTGCGATCACGCAGGTGGATGGAGGCTACCGACTGGCGGACCTGCCCGTGGGCAATCACACGCTGACGATCGTGAAGCCACAAGGCTACATTCAATCGGCACCGCTCGATGGCATGCCCCAAGAAATTGAAGTTGGTCAACAGGACCAGATCCAAGCGATCGACTTGGGGATTCGCATCACGCCTGCATCGATCAGCGGCGTCGTTTGGCAAGACGTCAACCGCGACGGTTTCCGTGATGCGTCGGAGCAGTGGCGCGAATCCGTGTCGTTGCGATTGATCGACGAAGGGAGCGGGGTGGCGGTTGCACACACGGTGACCGCGCAGGACGGCGGCTATGAATTCTCCGGGATCATTCCTGGTTCGTATCGGTTAGAAGTGGTTCCCGAAACGGTCGACCAAATCACACTCAACGATCGCCCCGGAAGCGACGATCACGACAGTAATTTTGATCCGGTGACCGCCCTGCGACAGGTTGATCTGGCGACCGGCCAGACTCTTTCGTCGATCGACGTCGGATTGTTCAGCCGATGGAACTCCATTGACAATCCCTACGACACGGATCTGAGCGGAGCGGTCACTCCCTTGGACGCCTTGGTGGTCATCAATTTCCTGGCACGACTACAGGCTTCACAAGCGTCCGGTGAAGCGTTGCCGGCAGAAAACACCTTCCCCGACGTCAACGGTAACAGCCGCGTCTCGCCGTTGGACGCACTGTTGGTCATCAACTACGTCGCGTTGCAGCAGGAGATGGAGTCGGAGTCGGTAAGGCGAACCGGCGGCACCGTTGCCGCATCGAGTCTGCTTGCCCAATTCCCGCTGATCTCAAGCACGCCAAGCGATCGGGAACGCTCGGGGATGAATCTTTTGGAACCGGCGGTCATTCAGGCCGAAGCCGAAACGATCTCAGCGGCGACCTCTGCAACACCGCAGAACGTTATGCGATTTGAGAACTGGCCGGCCGCCGAATCGCAGGCGGATAGCGACAGTGACGATGAGACATCACTCGACGACCTGCTGACGCAACTGGCGCTCGATCTTTCGCAAGCCGCCCGTTGACATCCGATTGTCGAAACCTGTCATTGCGCTGGCGGCGGGAAGAACGACGAGCAGATTGATGACAAGGAGACGTGACCGGCACCGGCGCGGACCGCGGCCGATCAAATCCGCGCCCCGGCGATTTCCTTGTCACCCATTTTCCTATCGGCTTTTCTTCCCGACCATTCGTCTGCCCCAAATTTTTCTGTCAGCCTGCTCCCTGCCGTCGGCTGGGAGCAGATTCCCCAGGGATCAGATCTTTCCGTCCAAGCCCATTTGGTAGTACTTGTGGGTGATGTTTTCCTGGTTTTCCAGCAACCAATCGATCGACGGTTCACAGGCCATCGCTTTGGCAATGGCTTGGGCCATCGCTTTGCGGTGGATGTCGAACAGTGCTTTATGATCCAGGTTGTCGGCGGTGGCGACGCCCGGGTTCAGCCAGACGCTGCAGATGATTCCCAGGTCGTTGCACTTTTCTTTGGGGATGTCGCCGGCGCGAACCGCGTCGAGCACGCCGTTGGCGATCGCCGCTTGCACCGTCCCCATCAGGATGTTGGTGTAGCGGTTGTCTTTGACGGTGACCTTGCTGACGCACAAGGTGACCGGGCGGACTTGGATGTCGGTGTTCAGGATCGCAAAGACTTTGGTGTGCCCCTTGGTTTGGTCACCGGTCAGCGTGGCCAAGGCGGTGCCGACCGGACCGTCGAGTTCGCCGATCACGACTTCGGGTTCGGCGGCGGTAAACGGGGGGCCGCCGGCAACAAGTGATTCTCCGGTGCGCAAGATGATACGTTCTGACATGAGTTCAACAGATGAAGGGAAGGTGGAAGAGACGGTCGGTAACCAGGCCGACCGATCGCCGGCCACTAACATAGCGGACCCGCACAGGACAGGAACACAGTGGGCAGCCGCGAAATCGTCTCCCGTCGCCCCTGACGGAATTGTCCCACGTGGTTGACAACGTAGAACGATTCGTCGCCCAACCGCCCCTATTTCTCCGCCATTCGGGCGGTTGCGGGGCGTTGCCGTTCTCGGTCGCGATCGTCTGGGGTTTGTGTACTGAACACCGCGATGTGATCACCCTTGCCGGCGACGGCCAATCGGTCTGAGAGCGGGGAAAACTGCAGGCTGCGGATCGGTACGATGTTGGTCTGGACCACCAACTGCGTCTGCCAGACCTGGGTGTCCCAGAACAGGACTTCGCCGTCAAAGTGGCCACTCGCCATGACGCTGCCGTCATTGGAGAAATCGAGTTCCGCCAATTGGGCAGGGCTTTGGCGACGGGTGATGACTTGAAAATCGGGCATCGACCAAACCGTGATCATGCCATCGAGCGTACCGGTGACCAATGCAGAACCGCCGGGGTGGAACTTCATCGTTTTCAAGTCGTCCAGGTGACGCTCGCCCAATCGTTCCACTTGCCCATTCTCCGCTTCCCGCCACAACACCACCACGTCGTTTTCATCGGCGGTGGCCAACAAGCCTGACACGCGATCCTTGGCCGCGATCGCGATGCTTGAATCGACGTGTTCTGCCGAGTGCCCCAGACGAAGCGTTTCAGCCGAGTTGTCCATCGGCAACCACCTCGGTTTGTCGTCGTCCAAGCCGATCAGCAGCCGATCGGCCTCAAGCATGATCCCCCGCGTCCCACCGGGGACGTTCGGCGAATCGATTTGGTGACCGCTTGTTGCGTCCCAGAGGTCGACGTCGCGCCCCCGTGCACGAGTGATCAAAATCGGATCCGGGTCGGCGAACAGAATTTGGTAAATGTTCTTGGTGCCCGTCGCCCACTGGCGTCGCAGCTCGCCCGTCCGGGCATCGTAAATGCCGACGGTCCCATTGGGGCTGTAGGTCGCCAGCAGATCACCGCGGGACGAAAACGCCAGTCGCCGCACGACCTGCCCGAGCGGTTTCCAGGATTGGTACAGCCGTTTGGGCGTGACCGATGCGATCAAGACGCGCCCGCCCCTCAGCCCGATGGCGACATTGTCGCCGTGCCGGGACGCATCGACGACGAAGGGATCCCAATCGACGTTCGGTGAAGATTCGGTTAGCGTCCCTGTCGTCTGGTTCGGGGAAAGGCTGAGCGACTGGGCGCGATCGCCGCGATAGATCGTTGCCAGCTTTCCATCGCTGCCCAACAGAACGACCTGTCCACGCCCGCAGAGCAGGATACGTTGGCCTTGGAGCCCCGCGCCGGAGTGACAGATTTCCAAATCGGGCAGGAAGAGTTGGCCGCCCCAAGTCCGCAGAGACTGATTGGAAGCCACGTCCCAGATCCCGGCGGCTTTGACTTGACGGCACAAGCACGCCAATCGCAGGTCATCCGAGTATCGGCCACGGAAGACCGATTGCGCGTCGTCTGCGACAAACGACGCTTTTTGCCGTTCCAGCGGTTCACCCGTTTGCAGGTCACATATCGTCAGCACACCGTTCTGCGAAACCGTACCGACCCGATCGCCCTGGGCCGCAATGGTCAATCCGATGATCGCGGAATCATCCAGCCGGCGTTGCCAGGTCTGCCGGCCGCCGGGGCGATCAAAGTGCGTGACACGGCCGGATTGGTCGCCGATCAAGTAGCCGTCGTCGCCCGTGACCGCCGCCACAGCGGTCGCCCGTGCCGCGTCGTCCGACCACAGCACGTGCGTCTGGTTGGAATCGATGTCAAACCGGACGGCGGTGCCGTCGCGTCGCGCGAACAGTGCCGCGCGCGAATCGCCATCGAGTGCCAGTCGAACCGTCGGTGAATCGATTTGTCCTTCGATCGCCGCGATCGGGTTGCCCGATGCCGTTTCCCAGGCACGCACGCCCGACGGCCCGCTGGTGACCAGCCACGCCCCGTCATCGGAAACGGCAACGTCCAGCAACCCGCGCCGGTCCGCGTTCCATCCCGTCGTGACTTGGGTCGTGTATTCATACAGCAGACGCCAGACGAAGCCGCGAAGATCCGGAGGACAAATTGACTCGTCGGCCAATTGCTCGGCGACATGATCGGGTTCACGTTGGGCGATCAGCCCCAGACGCAACAAGGTCTGGTTCATTGCGGTTCGACGTAGCCGCCGAGCGGACTTGGACGATCGCTCGTTCGCGCTGACGAGTTCCGCCTCGTTCAAACGGAGGATCTCGTTGATGTCACGAAGATCTCTCGCGCGGTCGTTGGCGAGTTTCGCCGCGATGCCGGCGGTGACGGCAAGCGCGACCAACAACACGAGAGCCGCGACCGAGACGGCGGCGACCCGACGGTGCCGGAGACTCCACTTCCACAACGCCCGGCCCGCCCCCTGACGTCGAGCATGGATCGGTTTGCCATCGACATAGTTTCTCAGATCCGTCGCGAACGCTTCCATCGATGCGTAGCGTTCGCCCGGCTCTTTCGCCAACGCGGTTTCCAAGATCAATTCCAAATCACCGCGAAGGCGACGGTCGACACGACCGATCGGTAACGGCGGCTGAGTTTTGACGATTTGGGCCGTCTCCCACATCGTCTTTTTGTCGATCTCATAGGGAAGCCGTCCCGAGAGCAACTGATACAGCACCACCGCCATGCCATAGACATCGGTCCGAACGTCGATTTGACCAAGCTGCGCATTGAACTGCTCGGGGCTCATGTAGCTGCGCGTTCCGATCCAGGCTTCCGTCGTCGGCTCATGCCCCAATTCGTCGACGTTGTCGCGTCGGATTCGAGCCAGCCCGAAATCGATCAGCTTCGGCACTCCATCGTCGGTGACCAACATGTTGGCCGGTTTCAGGTCGCGGTGAACGATCCCTTCGGCGTGGGCCGCCGACAAGGCTTCGCAAAACTGCAGACATAGCCGGATCGTGTCCGAAGGCGACCAGTCCGACTCTTGCCGGCGGAAGCGGATGTATTGTCCGATGTCCGCCCCCTCGACCCATTCCATCGTGAAATAAAGTCGAGACGCGCCGAGCACATCGGCGACACCGGCGTCAAAGATCTTGGCGATGTTGGGATGTTGAAGCGTCCCCAGCAACTCCACCTCAAGCTGAAAACGCGATTTGACCCTCGATCGGGCCGCCAGGTCATGCAACAGTTTCAACGCAACCTTTCGATTCGGAAACCGCTGCTCGGCCAGATAAACAATCGAATAGGGACCTCGGGATATCTCTGACAGAATCTTGTAAGGGCCGATCGACTCCGGAAGCGGCACCGGAGACGCGGGACCATGTCCCGACGACATCTCCAGCCAATTGACGTAGTCCCGCAGTTGCTCGGCCAAGCCCAAGTCGCCTTCGCAAAGCTGTTCCGCCGTGACGTCCTCACCCGCAGCCACCATGGATTCCCAACGGTCCAGAAGCCTCTGAAGCTCGTTCGAAACCACAAACTCGGTGTCCGGCAGCGAGCGAGTCGATGAGTCGTGATTAAAAATCGACAAACTGAATTGCCCCGCGACGACCAAAAGAGTGGTGAAAAGCTGTCCCGTGGAGTCATTATATCTGCCCAGCGTCGCGACGCCAAAGCGGGCCGAGACCGATGAATCTCTCTCCGCCCCCGCGACTCCGAGGTTCCGGAGTGTGTTAGCCTATAGCCCTTGAAGGTGGTCCCGCTGTGACGGGACGTCACAGTCCTGATGGAACGTTAAAAGGGGATCGTATGTCCGGTCGCACTGCCCGCAGCCATTTCAAACCGACGCTTGTGATTTGCTGTTTGCTGGCATTGGGTGCCTATCGCCCAGTGGCCTGTATGGCTCAGCCGACGCCGCTTTCGCCCGCCGAGGAGCGTGAGAAAATCACGGCGGCGAAGTTCTTGGAGGTGCTGCTTCGACGGCCCAACACCGGAACGGCCTTGGACCGTGTGTTTGGATACCACATCGGCGTCGGTGACATCGGCGAGGTGATTGATGAACTGACGAACAAGGCCCAAAACACCGCGGATACCGATGAATCGGGACGCCACTGGATGGTCGCCGGGTTGCTGCAGTTGCAACGCAGCGAAGACGCCGCGGCGATCGAGGCCTTGGCGGAAGCGGAAAAGAAACTGGGCGACAATCCGTTGGCAGCCTACTACCACGGCCAAGCGTTACTGTTGGTCGGACGAACGGAGGAGGCGGCCGCGGCGATGCAGCGAGCGATCGATTTAAAACCATCGCGACAAGATCACCTGAAAATCGCCGGACAACTCGGCCGTTTATACCAACGCGGCGGAAAGATCGATGACGCGATCCGGATATGGGAACAGCTGGAAAAAACTTTTCCAGGCGATGACGGTGTCCGCCAGCGGATCGCCCGCGTGATGATCGAAGAAGGCGACGTCGACGGCGCGTTGGCCCGTTACGAGGCCCTGGCCAAAGATGCTCGTTCGCCCAATGACCGAATCGTCTTTGCCATGCGCGCGGCCGATCTGCGCGCCCAATCGGGCGACCAAGCACAAGCCATCAGTGAATTCGAACTCCTGCTCAAGAAACTTCGACCGGGAAGTTATCTTTATGACGAAGCCCGGCGACGCATCGAGGCCACGTTTCTTTCCAGTGGCGACTACGCCGGTCTAGCGGAATACTATGAAGACTGGATCGAAAACCACCCCGAGGATCTGGGCGCGGTCATTCGTCTCGCTCGCACCCTGTCGATCCAAGGCCGTGGTCCCGAAGCGTTGTCCTGGTTCGAAAAAGCGATCCAGCTGGCACCGACCGATCCCGCACCGCGACTGGCATTGATCAACGCCTACGTCGCTGCCGAAGATTATTCCAAAGCGGCCAAACAATACGAGTCCTTGATCGAATTGGATCCGGGCAACCCGGATCATTTCGTGCGTTGGGGGCAGGTCTTATTGGACGATCCCGCGCAGCCCAACGCGGCACGGACCCAAGCGGCGGCGAAAATCTGGAAGCGATTGGCAGACGCCCGCTTGGACGATGCCGTCATTCAATCCCAGGTCGCGGATCTGTTGCGTGGCGCCGACCTGGTTGAAGATGCGATTTCGCAGTACCGAGCCGCTATCAAGCTGGCCCCGGACCAACCGCAATACAAGGAGTACCTGGGCGAGTACCTGCACCAACTCGATCGCCAGGACGAAGCGACCCAGGTTTGGCGTTCCTTGGTCGCCGGCGATCAACGCAATCGAAAAAACCTGGTTCGATTAGCCGAAGTCTTTCACCAATTCGACCGCTCCGACGAAGCGTTGACGGTCATGGCCGAGGCCTGTGAACTGGATCCTACGATCGAAGAACGGCTGAGGTATGCCGAATGGCTTCGCGAAGCCGATCTTTTCGATTCGGCACTGGAACAAATCGGTATGGCATCCACCGTGACGGAGAACATGGACGATCGCGGACGCGTCTTCGCCGCCGAAGTTAAAACGTACCAGGCCGCCGGCAAATTGGACCAACGGATCGAACAAGCGATCGAAGAAACGGCCGATGATGCGAGCGACGGGGAAGCGATGCGTCGGCTGGCAATCCTCTATAACGCCGCCGGTAAAGTTCCCGAAGCGCTCGACGCGATCGAAAAGTCGCTGAAACAATCACCGGGATCGATCGATGCCTTGGAAATCGCCGCGCGGATGTATGAAGATTCCGGGCGGCTTCCACTGGCGATCGAGAAGCGGCGTCGGCTGGCCGAAACGGATCCGCGATTCCGAAACGGTCACCTGCAAAAACTGTCCTCGTTGCATCTCCGCGTCGGCGCAACGGAACAAGCCGTCGCGGTCGGCAAAGAATTGTTGGCCGCATCGGCCGGTTCCATCGAAGCCTATCGGTTTTATGCCGATTTATGCGGAACCATCGGCCGGGTCGACCAACGTCTCGATACGCTGCGACGCTGCGCACGGTTGAACCCGCGCAGCAACGAGGCCCAGCGGATGCTCGCCAGCCAACTGGCCGAGGACTTCAAAACCGACCAGGCGATCGAACTGTACTGGAACATGCTCGATAGCGCCAATGATCTGGACGGCAAACGCGAGATCGTCACCACGCTGACGGACCTGTATTTAAGAACCAATCGCCTGGACCAATTGATCGATCGCTTGGAAATCCGTGGGCGTGAATCCGGCGATCGCCGCTCCACCGTCGATCTGATCGCGACGGTTCATCAACAGGCAGGCGACTTGGGCCTGGCCCGCCAAGCACTCGAAGGGCTGCTAAGTGAAGGCGGCCGGGACACCTTGCTGCTGGAACGTCTGGTCGCTCTGGCCGAACAGTCCGGCGAATACGACCAGGCGGTCGCGTTGCAACGAGAGCTGATGCGTTTGGCCCCCGATCGTAAGAACGAAGCCCGTCTCGCTTCGCTGTTGATCGACATCGGCGAAGTCGAAGAGGCCCAAACGTTGTGGTTCCGGATGGCCGAGTCAAACGCCGATCCCACCCAAGTGGCGCGCAATCTGAATCGCTTGTATGCGGCCGGCGAAGTCGAAACGGCGCTGAAGCTAGCCAAGGGGTTATTGGACCATCAAAGCGACGACTGGGAAACACGCCTGCGTTTGATGGTGTTGCAGGCCGACGAAGACGACTGGGAAGCGGCGGCGGAGACCGCGGACGACCTGATCGCAATGAGCGTTGATGACACCACCCTGCCCGAAGGCGGCAAACCCTATCAGCGAACGGTCCGCGTCAGCGGCGGCCAAACGTACACCCAGCCGCCCCTGCAGCTGATGCGACTGCAACAGATGTACGAGTTCTACCGAATCGTCGACGACCGCTACGGTTATCAGTCGACGATGTCGTTGCCCAAACCGATCGACTTCGGTCACGCCAAACTGATGGCACGCTATTGCCAGCTCAAACAGATGTCGACATCGGCCGCAAAACTCAAGCAGCACTTGGCCGACCTGGAAAAGACCGCGATGGCCGACGATGCTTCGGCCGATCAGGTTTGGGACTGGTACCAAACCACATCGCTGGCCGCAACGGTCCAGCAACAGTCCAGCATCAACCCCCAGGATCCCGCCGACTGGGCGCCGCTATGGCGATTGGCCGACGTGGATCAGGAGATCGGCGAGTCGCTGTTGGTCAGCATGTTCGCCAACCGCACACGCTATGCCGAACGTGGCGACATCGAACTGCAAAAACTGCCCGAGGAACGTCTCGCATGGGTCAAAGCGAAAGCCGATTCGGCGGAGAAATCTATCGCCGACCAGTACGGCCAGCGTGCCTCCTGGCCAATGATCTATGGATCCGAGTTGCGGATCGCCGGCAGCAAGGAAGAAGCGGACCGATACCTGCAAGCCCAGCTTGAAGCGGCCATCGCCGACCCCGAGTCGGTCGGCCTGTTGGTGGCAATCCAGCAAGCATCGGCCCATGGAACCGATGCGCAGCTGTGGCCATTGCTGCAGCGTGCCATCGAAGACAAAGAGGAACTGAAAGCGACTTTCGGGGCGTCTCCCTCGGCTCATTTCCTGACCTTGTTCACCGCCGAAAAGCGCGTCGCGGACGGGTTGTCCAAGGGAGCCTCCGACCCCGAGTATCGCACGCGGGTCATCGCCCTGATGGACAAGATGATCAAAGACGTCGCCCAGCAACCGCTCCAGCGACGCACCATCCGCTTGACGGGAATCGGCGGACCGCGAACCAGGGGCCGGGTCGTCGGCGGTCAATACATCCGAACCGAAATCGAATTCCCGCCCAGCGGACTCGGCCAAGACGACCCATTCGTCTTTGCCCAATACGGTGTCTGGGAACGCATGAAAGACCACACCGGCCAGTGGATCGAATCATTGCAGACGCCCGCGTCGGATGCGACTCAACCACGTGAGCGAATCATTCGTCGGCTCGCCGCCGCGGCACTGTTGTACTGGGACAAACAAACCGGCCAGGCGCTTGATCAGCTCAGCCAAGCGACGCAACTCGCCTCCAACGAGTTGCCGCAGATGGAGCCCGAGCTACGGTTGATGTCCGCCGATCTGCTGTTGCGTCTCGATCGCAAACGCGAAGCCCTGGATGCGATCGATACGTTGGCCGTTTATGACCAAAACACCATGGCCGTCCGCGAATTTGCCGCCGCACGGTTGGCCGCTGCGATCGGCGATCGGCAACGTGCCCAAACCGCCGCACGGCGATTGTTCGGCGTCCGGTTGAACACCGAGGCACAGATCGAATTGGCCAAGTTGATGCGTCAATTGGACATGCGCCAGCTCGCTGCGGATCTGGTCCGGCGTCTGCGCAGCCGGGGCGGCAGCAATACCGACCAATTGCAATCGCTGATGACGTATTTCGTCGCCCAAGGCGAACACGATCAGGCGGCCGAGGTCGCGATGGAACTGTTGCGGCGCAGCGTCCCATCGCGACGAACGACCAGCCGTTACACGACGACCAACCAAGTCCTACGCCGCAATGCCTTGCAAACGCTCTCGACGACCGGACGGTTGACGTCGCTGATCAAGGCGACCGAATCAAAACTTGAAAAGGCTCCCAAAAGCCAGCGGATCCGATCGGAGCTGGCCGAACTGTATGTCGCCGCCGGGAAAACGGAGAAATCGCAAGAGCTGCTCGGCCAGATGGAGATCAAGGACGTCAACAGCGCCCGCGCTCTCGAAGCCACCGCCGCACAACTGGTGACCGCCGGCCAAATGGATGAGGCCTGTGAAGCGTATCTAAAACTGCTCCGCCGCAAACAAGACATGTTCAACCAACAGTTTTATGACATCAAACGTCCCTTTGATGCCACGCAGCGGCTGGGCGATTTGGCGGACCTGATGATCGAAGTCGGGATCCAGAAATTCACCGACCACCGCGTCTCGGAGATCTGTGAAGACCTGATTCGCAACGAAAACGGTGTCGCCAAGGCACGGAAATTGTATTTGGCGATGTTGGATATCGCGCCGACGTCGACCAATTCGATGTATTCGATGAGCAACGTGATGGGGTCGGCCAGTAAGCTTCTGACCGATCGCGAAACCGTGTTGCGTACCGCCCGCTACTTGATCGAAGCATCAGAGAATGGAACCGGATGGAACACGTTGTTCAGCGGCTATTCCACCAGCAGCGATGGCCGGCACAACAACGTGACCACCTCCTTCGTCCGTCACGTCGCCGGCGACCAGGAAAACGTAACGGCGGTCGAAGAATTGTTGCGGGAGAAACTGAAGGAGAAAGATGACTGGCAGGAGGGCAAAGTCTGGCTCGCCTTGTTGTTGACGACGAACAAAGGATACGACGAAGCCAAACAATTGCTGGAGCCGTTGGTCAGCGGGGAACTCAGCCCGCAGCCGACGCACGACCTGCTCTGGCTGGTCGGCAGCTTGATCGACACGCATCCGCCGATGCAGGATCTGAGCGAGCGGATCTACGAATACGCGTTGGAGAACACGACCGATCGCTCGAACCGTGATTTTAAATACTCGCTGAAAGGCCGAGTCTGCAACTTCATGGCCGACATCGGCAACAACCAACGCGCCCGTGAGATGGCGCTCGAAGCGATCGAACAGGCAAAGAACAATCCGCAACAGAGTTTCAGCAATCCGGAATACGAAGCGTACCAACAAATTCAATCGACGATGGCCATGATGGAGTTCATGGCCAAAATCGATTACCCCACCGATGCCCTTCGCATCGCACGCGAGTTCGACACGACGCTGTTCGTTAAAGCAGGCCGCTATCAGTCGGGACGACAAGAACAATTCGAAAAGCAGCAGCAAGAACTCTTGGATCAAGTCCGCAAACTGGGCGGATTGGCCACCGTCCAGTCGATGATCAATCCCAAAACCGAAAGCCCCACCGCGGTCGATTTCGCGATCACACTGGGTGATCAGCCCTTTACCCAACACGCGGTTTCCTCGCTGTGGGTGGAGATGTTGCAAGACGCCGCCGGCGATCCGAAGAATGCAGGCGCGTTGGATGAATTCGCTGGGCAGATGCAATCGCTTGCCGAAGAACGTCCCGACGACGACTCGGCTGCGGCTGCCCACGCGATCGCGGCGGACGTCGTCGGCGATCACCAGCCGCTGAAGGATCTGATTCGGCGCTGGATGAGGCCGCGAACCGCAACCTCCCCCGAGGACGATGATGAATCCCCAAGCGATTCGAAGGTGATTGATCAGCGTCTGCGTGGACGATTGACCATGGTCCTGCTGCTTCTCGCCGACCAGAGCGTTCCCGGGGACACTGCGAATGGCGATCCGGTTGTGAGCTCCGATCTGAATTTCGATTCGATCACGGGAGTCAATCAAGTCGAACAAACCTGTTTGATCGCCGCACTGGGAAATCAGGCACTGGAACGGGCTGATAAAGAATCCACGCAACGGTTGTGGCAGCGTGCGGTCGATTTGGCGGCAAGCCAGTGGTTGCTGATCGACCTGTCGCACGCGGCGATCGAAGCCGGCCTGCCGGAACTTTCCGCGGCCGCTTTTTCCGCCGCCGTCCCCGCACCGGCGGGGGCGGTTCAGGTCAACCCGCCGACGGATCACTCCGCCAACTCCTTGGGGGAACTACTCAGCAACGCTCAGCCGCGACAAAGCTCGTCCTCCCGGTCGACGGTCAACGAACTGGACGCCGACGAGGTCCGGCTTGCGCGGCGGATTCTGGAATTGGATGAAGCGTGGCGGGTGAATCAGTTGTATACGAAGTTCGTGTTTGATCCGCTCGTCGCGCTGACATTGGGCCCCAGCGGATCGCGTCCGCGTCCGCTGTGCGCTCCCGTCGAGATCAAACCCGACGATCGGATCGTTATCCACAGCGTGTTCGACCGACTGGCTCGCCGGGCAAGCTGGTCCAAGCAGACCGACAAGCTGCTGTCGTTGGTCTCGGGCGACGATGCCCAATCACATCTGATGGCCGGGCTGGTGCTGCTGAACGACAAACGCGGCCAAGCGGCGCTGCCGCGGTACGAGGCAGTTGACCCAACCACGCTGAGCGCCTTGCCGAAAGAGTTGGTGATGCAATCGCTGCTGCTCGCGTTCCAGGATCCCCATTGCCGCCAACGTGCGATGGAATTGGGGCTTGCACTGGTTGACCAAAACCGTCCGAGCGAGCGATATGCCAACGTCACGCCCTACGAAACGTTCTCGCTTCATCTGGCCAAGCAGGGGCTTGAACATGGATTGAACGACGACTTGGTCGCAAAGGCCATCAACGACTATTTGGAATTGACCGCCCACGACAACGATCGCTATTCGGGCGTCAGCAGTCGTGTGACCCGGCGTCTGGGACAGTTGGACAAGGTTGCCCAGTTGTTGCTACCCAAAGGCCGAGTCGACGAGGCGTTGACCTACCTGGGGATGCGTCACGACGGTTTTTCGCAAGGCTTTGACCGCAGCAACGATTGGGTCGGCTCCTGGGCGTTGGAATCGATTCAGGGGATGTCCGACCGTAAGGCGGCCTACCAAAAGCTGGCTGACTGGACGTTTCAGGGTGATGGTTCGCTGCAAACGATTCGGGCGCTGGTTCGACGACAACGGCTGCCTACATGGATTCCCGAATCGGTCGGCGGGTATTACCCGCCTTTCCCTCCGGTTGCGGATGCATCGCTTCCGATCGCAACGAATTTCTATTCCCTGGCTCGTTTGGCCATGCAGATCGATGCCGGCGATGACTTGTTAGAACGATTGCGGAAAGCGCAAGCCGATGGCCGCAGCGGCGCCGACACCGCGCTGGCGATTTGTCTCTCGGCGATGAATCAGCCCGTCAATCCCCAGTTGCTTTCGAAAATTGTTCAGCACTTGGATGCGATCCAGCCAGCCGACGGAAAGCCGGCTTCACAGGCCCCTCTGGCCGAATTACAGCTCGCTTCAATTCTGGCGTCCGCACCCGAACACCACGCGTTTGCCAAAAAGGTGACACAGTCCCTGATGGACCACACCCACACGCAATCACGTGGCTACTTGATGCCATGGGTTGCGCGATTTGAACACAACCAAGGATGGGCCGAGACGTCCGAGCTGCGCTCGGGTGACGATTTGGCACATTGGATTCCGGCCACCCACGCCAGTGCCAAAGACTTTTCGGAAGGAAAAACGGCTCCGATTTGGGTGTCCGACGGTGAATCGCAAGTCCGTCATGTTTGCGGTTTCGGCAATGATTCCCTGTGGTTCCGCTACCCCTTGCAAGGTAACTTTGCCGTCGAAATGGAAATCCGCGACGGCGGCTATCGAGAAGCGGAATTGTTGTTCGATGGGCTGCAGTTCGCGCCGTTGGCCCACAACGGCAGCGTGTACGTCAAGTCTCAGAACACTACCGATTGGGTGCGGTTCTATTCAAAGGCCACCCGACAGAACCAATGGAATCACTGTAGCGTGACGCTGGATGAAAAAACGCTCAGCTTTCGCGTCAACGACCAATTGATCTACCGTGAACCACGCAAGGATCATTCGCCGTGGTTTGCCGTCCATCTGGCGGGTAACAAACGAACGTCGGTTCGGAACATCAAGATCAGCGGCACCCCCCAGATCCCAGGCGACGTGAACTTGATCCCCGGCGACACGCTGCGTGGTTGGTCCGGACAGTACTACGGCGTCGCGCTTCCGACCGCTGACGTGGATGCCCGCAAACAGGACAAGGACGGCAACGACCCTTCGCGCTATCGCACCGGCTCCAAACCTGAACAGATTCAAAACCTGGCCTGGACCGTGCAAGACGGTGAGTTAATCAGCGGCAAAATCAAGGCACAGAAATTCAACGGCCAAAACAGCATTCGTTATGAACGCCCGCTCGGGGACGGCGAAGTGCTCTCGTATGAGTTCTTCTACGAAGAGGGCAAAATGGAGGTGCATCCTTCCATTGGTCGAATCGCCTATGTGATGCGTCCGAGCGGATTGAAACTGCACTGGATGAGTGCCCCGAATACGGCGTGGAAGATCCCCAAGGGTTTCGAGGTACCCTTGCCCGGCGCTGACGCGAAACCGTTGCCGCTGAAAGCGGGCCAGTGGAATCGGGTAGAATTGGTTCGCGACGGATCCCGCATCCGGATCTCGCTGAACGGCGAAACCGTCTTTGACCAACAACCGCAATCTCGGCTCGGAGACATGGTGTTCGGTTTTTTCCACAACCGAGAACAGACGTCCGCGCGAATCCGAAATGTCCGGCTCAACGGCCCCTGGCCCACGGAGGTGCCCCAGCATCTGCTGACCTTTACTCGCACAGAGACCCAATGAGTTCGTCAACGGAATCACTGGCCGAATCGCTTTCGGAGTTGCTCGCCCGCAACGTCGCCGTTGATCACCAGGAGGCGTGCGAGCGGGACGGGCTGAATCTGATCATCGCCGACATCAGTTATCGATCCAGCGACCCCGATTCACGATCGACGCAGTGGATTCGCGAAACGGTGGCGGTGCCACAGGAACCGATCGATCTGCCCCAATTCGCGATGTTCCCTCACTTCAAAGGGATCATCGGAGCTGTCTTTTCCGCGATCGGGGGGATGAATGACGTGAACTTCGATGATTCACCCGAGTTCTCGGCCGACTACCTGCTGCACGCCTGGAATGAAAAAGCCGTCCGGGTATTGTTCACTCTGGAGATCCGCGACTATTTCGCCCAGCATCCGGGCTGGAGCATCCGAGGGGATCGGAATCACATCGCGATCTTCAATCACAATGCGGTGTGCAAGAGCGACGAAAGGGAGTCCTTCGTCAGCGATGCGGCCGAGATCTTTCGGCTGTTTCAATCGGGCGAGGCCGAATTGGATCGTCATCCGGAAATCACCCGAGAAACCCAAGTTCAAGACGCCATGGCGGCGGCCGAGAACATGGGAGGCATTGCGGGGCGGATCCTCCGCAAGGAACTGAACCGAATCGCGCTTTCCAGCGCTGAAGTGCAGTCGTTTCTCGCACAGCCGATTCCGCGGTTGGAAATTCCCAGCGGGTTGCAACGTCAAGTCATCGCGGACTTGAAAATGTTGATCGCGATGGGGGTTGTGTTTTGCATCGTCGGCGTCGTCGTTCCGGTGCTGTGTTTTGTGACACTGCAAGGCAACGACCGCCTGCTCGCGGTCCCCTTTGCGGGAACATTTTTACTGGCCGGAGGGCTGATGCTGTTCTTTTCCCTTCGACACGGGCGCCGCAAACACCGACTGTTGCGTCAGGGGACGCTTCATTCCGGACGCATCGAACGCGTCGAGCGGACCGACACGGAAGTCAACGGAAGACGCCGCTACGTGTTGCACTTGAGCGATGACTTTCGGGGCAAGTCACGCAAGTCGAAGGCGAATGTGTATGCGGGAATCGAGCGTGCGAAGTCGCTGGCCGAACAAGGCACGCCGGTTCGCATTCTGGTCGATCCCGAAGACGAGAACCATGCGTTGTGCGTCGACGCGCTGGTAATCAGCGAGTAACAATGCCAGCACGACGCGTTAGCGAGTGGCCCGCCGTTGCGCGGGATGTCACTACAGGCCGCTCGCTGACGCTTTCCGCTGGCATTTCTTGCGTTTTACTGTTTCAGCCGATCGAGCACATTCTTGGTGATTTGGATCACGGCTCGGTCGCCGCCACGCAGCCCGTGGGCCCAATCGGTCGTCCCGGCGGTCACCACCGTTCCACCGTTTTCGGACGTGTAGACGCCCAACACCGCCGCCCCGACGCGGTCGGTGGGAAAGCGGTCGTACCAGTAGCTGTCACCGGGCGCCCAACGAGCTTCACACGTTCCCAAAATCTGAAAGCTCTCCGGAGTGCCATCGGCGTGCGTGGGAACGGGAAGCCCATCGACCCACTTCATCTCGCATCCGTCACACTCGTATCCGACGATGCTGTCGTTTCCACCGAACGCGTCACCTCGCTTTAACCCCGTTCCGCGAAACAACCAATGGTCGGGACGATGAACGGTGAACGCCGCCGATCCGTCCATGAACTGACCGTGGCTTCGATGGTACCCGCCCCACAGAAATCCGACGCCGGTCAGTTCATTCTCCGGGCGTCCGACCAGATGATGGCTCCACGCGGTGCTCAGCAAACGGTGGTCCCCTGTCCGATACAACGGATCCATGTTCGGTGTCTGCTTCCAAGACGTTAGCGTTCGGCCCTCGTTACCGCTGCGCACCTGCCAACAGCAGGTATTCCCGCTAAAGAATGCGACATTGCCGCCGTCGCGGATGAACTGTTCCAAGGAATCACGCATCGGCGACGACCAGTATTCATCATGTCCGACGCTTAGCACCAAGCGGTAGTGCTTCAAGATCTCGGGGTGGAACTCCAGGTCACTGTTGACGGCATAGTCGATCGTGTAACCGTTCGTTTCGGCCCATCGCACAAAGGGCAGTTCCCAATTCCCGAATTGTGAATTGATCGGGCGGTCAAACGAGACCTGATGCCCCTGCAGACCGTCGCGGTCGTGGTAGCTGTACAGGCTGTGGCCGCCCCAATTGGTGTAGGCGTTGTAGGTGTTGGTTGACAATTGCAACAGGATGGTCGACTTCGATTGCGATTCACTCGATCGAACCACAAAAAACGCCGATCCTTTGGCGGGATCGTCCCCGCCGGTGCTGATCGCGACCTCGTAATAGCCGCTCCTCCATGCGTCAGGAATTGTGAACGTCCAAGCCGCGGGCCAGCCACATCCATCCGACGACGCGCGATCGGGAATCGGGTGTGCCGCACAAGTGATCCCAAGTTCACGATGGACCGTTTCTGTCTGGGCACCGACGCGCGAGATCGTCACTTCCACGTTCGGCTCGCTGGACGACAGGTGAAACGCGACCGTGTCCCCGGCGACGTAGCTGAGTTGATCGGTGTAACCGAACACGTAGGGAGCCGCAGGCGGCATCTGGTCCGCGTGACCTCGGTAGCCCACACCAAATACCATCATCGCCACAATGATCAATCGCAACGTCATCTTGACCCTCTGAGAAAACCGTCATGAAAGGAAGCTTGTCCAGCCCAGTGTACTGCGGTTTGGCAACCACGGTTGACGCTTGGACGAAGTCCCCTGAATCATCGCCGTGTGAAAGAAAACGACGCACCGATGGCAAAGCATATCCACAGCTCCCCCCCTTCAATCTGCCTTCTCCCTCCGCACGGGATCGGCGCACGGGCCGCTCGCTGACGCTTCCCGCTGGCAGTTCTCTCGCATCGTTTTGCCCCCATCGTTTTGCCCCGAATCATTCTGCCTTCTCTCCGCTGCATGGGATCGGCGCACCGGCCGCTCGCTGACGCTTCCCGCTGGCAGTTCTCTCGCATCGTTTTGCCCCGAATCATTCTGCAAGGTCCGATTCCTGGAACGGATCCCCGATGGAACTCCCGGCTCTTCACCGTAGATTCACATTGCCGAAGCGATAGTTTCACATGCGTCGACCATGATATCGGGTTGTTGTGCAGACGATCCTTACGCGTGAGTTGACAGATGTTGGCGTTGAAGAATGGAATGGGTCAGGTGTCGAGCGCCTACCGGCAAGCGTCCCGGTACGTCCGTAAGGAGCTGTCGGGAAACCTGAAGCGATACGTTCCCATCACGATCGAAAACCGAATCATCGACCGATCCTACGAAATGCTGGGCGAGACGCAATTGCTGGCGGCGACAAAAAATGGTCTCTATTTGATTCGCTCCGACGCCGTCATTCGCTTGCTTCGCGGCCAGTTTTATGGCATCACGCGTTTGGCGTCGAAGTGGTTCGTCTTTGAAAGATTGTCCAGTACGAATGGCCGAATCATTGAGTTCCGTGTCACGGAACGCGGAATCGGCAAAGCAAAACAACGACGTGGCGACCTGGACCCAGGGTGTCATCAGATCGACATGATTCACGGGGGGCTTCTTGTCGCCGACACCTACAACAATCGGCTCATTTCGTACGACCCTTCCAGCAACAAGTTGGACGAACTTTCCAGGTCTTACCCTCCCGGCTCCCTCAATGAGGGTCGAAATTCGCCGAATTACGCGCATCTAAACTCGATTTGGTCCGATGGCATCCACACTCTGGCGATGTTTCACAATGAGTCGACAAAGACCGGACGTTGCAGCGAAATAGCATCGCTGAATGATGACTTTCAAGTGGTCAAACGGATTTCGACGACGGCAGGTCATGCACACAACATCATGCTTTACCAAGACGAATTCCTCTATTGTGATTCGAAAGCGGGAACGCTCGTCCATGGCGATAGAGAGGTGCACCGCTGCCATTATCTGACCCGCGGACTGTCGGTGACCCCCGATCGGATCTTTGTGGGGCATTCGCAATATGGGAAACGTGAAGACCGAGAATCACTGAAAGGCGGGATCGCCGTGTTGGACGGTGAATTCTGCGATCTTGGAACGATCCCCTTGCCTGGGATGGTCCAGGAGATCCGCGCGGTCAACACCATCGATCTCGGACTAAGCTATTATGCGACCAAAGAACGACTCCGACGGCCATTGTTGAACTGCCCGAACTGCAATCTTGCATTCGCTGAAAGTGCGGTGGCATCATAGTCGACGTGGTTGGAATCGCGGGGATTCCACCCTGCGATCGTGATCGCAGAATCGGGTACATTAGGACGCCATTCCTGATTCGTTCCCTTTCTCTCTGCTTTGCCACCTCATGTGGAACACACGCCTCGCAACACTTCTGGCCATCGTCCCGGCGCTAGTGCTAGCCGTTGTCGCAAGATCCGAAGAGGCGACGCCGATCACCCGCGTCGTGTTTGGATCGTGCATCAAGCAAGAACAACCTGCACCGATCTTCAACGCCATGGCGGCCGAGGACGCGGACGTTGTTCTGTTCACCGGGGATAATATTTACGCCGACACCGATGACATGCGCGTGATGCATGACAAGTATCAAACGCTGTCGCAAATGCCCGGCTTTTCGTCTCTGATTGATTCAGCCAGCGTCCTGGCGACCTGGGACGATCACGATTTTGGTGTCAACGATGGCGGCGCGGCGTTTCCCAAACGCGCCGAGTCGCAGAAACAGTTCCTCGATTTCTGGGGTGTTTCCGAACAGTCACCCCGTCGAAATCGTGAAGGCGTCTACCACGCGGAAACCTTCGGCACGGAGGGGCAGCGATTGCAAGTCATCCTGCTGGACACGCGTTACTTTCGTTCGCCGCTGAAGACCGGCGCGCGTCGCGTCGGCGGTCCTTATTACCCGGATGGCGACGCCAGCAAGACGATGCTCGGGGCTGACCAGTGGCAATGGCTCGAAGAACAACTTCGCCGGCCCGCTGAAATCCGGTTGATCGTTTCCAGCATTCAATTCATCGCCCAGGACGCCGGCCAAGAATGTTGGGCGAATCTGCCGCTCGAACGAGCCCGCATGCTAAACCTGATCCGCGAAACCAAAGCCAAGGGTGTCGTCTTCATCAGCGGCGATCGCCACTGGTCGGAGATCTCGGCCCTCCGCGATCAATCGGCATATCCGATCCACGACATCACCTGCAGCAGTCTGAATCAGCTGCACAAGCGGGGGACGCCCACCGAAAATCGCCACCGGATTAGCGACACGACCTACCACCGCGAGAACTATGGACGGTTGACGATCAACTGGGAATCGGAGGATCCGAAGTTGGCGTTTCAGATCTGCGACATCAATGGAAAACCTGTCATCGAACTGCCGCTGCACCTGTCCGGTCTGTCCAAATAGATCGCTCATTGCCCGCTGCCAGTTTTCCTGCCTCCGAAATCTTCCTACCTTTCTACGCTGACACCGTTCCCGGTCACGCTTATGGGAATCGGGGGAGGGAAGGCAAAGCGATGCGAGAGAAATGCCAGCGGGAAGCGTCAGCGAGCGGCCTGTGCCGGAATCCGTGCGATGGGGAAGGGGCAAAACGATGGAGGCAGAATGATGGGGGGGTAGGCTGGGCGGAGCAGAGGGTTGCCATTCGTGTACGTTTTCGCGCGCGGAATGTTGACGGTTTCGATTCCGCTTCGAACTCTCTTCCGATCAGCCGCCCGGGGCCATTGCATCATCATTCTGCCCCGTATCATTCTGCCATCCCTCTCTTCATCCTCACTGAGGTGGTCGCGAATTTCCGACGTGTTTTGTTGAACACTCGCCTAGCCGTCAGATCTGACATACAATGGGTACCGGATCCGACAGACGCAACCACACCGGTACGTCTGCGCCCCCCCCCGCCAACCCCATTTGCGTCAGAGCCGGCTGAGATTCTGACGTCCTGGTCCCGCCTGCCCCGCCAAAATAGAGATGCCTCACGTGTATTCTCGTCGTTCGGCCTGTGAATCGTCGAAAGTCGTCGCTGGTCTCCGAAGCCCGTTGCCGCGCCGCGTTGTCTTGTCGGCGGTCGCGTTGTTTGCCGCGACCTGTATCGCCGTCGCCGCGTCGCCGAGCCACGCGAATGAACCTGAGTCGTCCGAGCAAGAGAAGTTTTTTGAAAACTCAGTGCGTCCCTTGTTGGTGCAGCATTGCGTCGAGTGTCACGGTCCGGATGACCAGTCGGGCGAATTGCGTTTGGATCGGCAAGTCCATTTTCAACGCGGCGGGGGCAGTGGGCCGGTCGTCGTGGCCGGTGACCCAGACGCAAGTCGGCTGATCCGGGCGATCGGATACCAAGACAACGCACTGCAAATGCCGCCGGACAGCAAATTGCCCGACGAAGCGATCGACGTCTTGTCGCAATGGGTTCGCGAGGGAGCGTATTGGCCGGCCGAGACGACACCATCGCCCGAACCGTCGGCCGTGATGACGCCGGCCGAGCAAATCGAAGACCAACGCCAATCGCATTGGGCCTATCAACCGATCACGGCCAAAGAACCGCCGTCGCTTGACGAGTTGTCGAAGCGCGTCCCCGCGGACCAATTCGCATCCTGGGGCGGCACCGCCATGACGCAAATCGACCGCTTTGTGCTCGCCCGGATGGCCGAAGCCGACGTGCCGCCCAACCCACGGGCCGATCGTCGCACGCTGATCCATCGTGCCTATTACACGTTGCTCGGTTTGCCGCCGACGTATGAGCAAGTCCAAGCCTTTGTGCAAGATGACGCTCCCGACGCTTTCGCCAAACTGGTCGATCGACTGTTGGAAAGCCCGCACTACGGAGAACGCTGGGCACGGCACTGGCTGGACATCGCACGCTACGGCGACACCAAAGGCTATTTGCCCGGAAACCAAGAAACGCGATACCCCTATGCGTTCACGTATCGAGACTACGTGATCGATGCGTTCAACGACGACAAGCCGTTTGACCAATTCATCGTCGAGCAACTTGCCGCCGACCAACTGGGTGTGGACGGCGAGGACCGAACAGCGCTGGCCGCCATGGGTTTTTTGACCGTCGGCAGGCGTTTCATGAATCGCCAGCACGACATCATTGACGACCAAATCGATGTCGTCACACGCGGATTTTTGGGGATGAGTGTGGCTTGCGCCCGATGCCACGATCACAAATACGATGCGATCCCGACGGCCGACTACTATTCGCTGTACGGCGTGTTCGCCAGCTCGGAAGAACCGGGCACCCTGCCGCTGCTCGGCGAACCGAAACCGTCACCCGAGTACGACGCCTTCCTGAAAGCAAAAGCGGAGAAGCAAAAGGAGGTCGACGATTGGGTCGAGGAGCGTCGGCAAGCCATCGAAAACGAACTGCGAACACGGGTCGCTGACTATCTGGTCTACATCGCCAAGTCGCTGCCCCAATACAGCGATGGTAAGGTGCCTCCCCAAGGAAAACGAGGTGCGTTGCGATTGCCTGCCGCACGGCGTTGGCAACAATACCTGGTCAATCCCGCCGAATCTCCCCATCCCGTTTGGAGTCTGCTTCGCCAATTGGCCGCACTGCCGCCGGAAGAGTTCGCCGAAAAGTCCGGTGCGATCTACGATCAGGCCGCCACTGATGCCGATGCGGCAGCAGAGAACGAAACGGCGGACGCGATTCCCCAGCGTTTGCTCGATGCGTTGAAGCAGGCGCAACCACAATCGCTACCCGAGGCGGCGCAGGTCTTCGGCGACGTCCTGGAAGCGGTCCATGCCCAGTGGAGCGAAGCTCGCAAGGCCGACGAAACACTGGAACGTTTGCCGAATGCGGAGGACGAAGCACTGCGGATGGTCTTATGGACCGCCGACGCACCGACTTCGCTGGACACCGCCCAAGCGGTCGCCCATTTGGATCAGGCCGAACGCGGCAGACACAATCAATTGATCAACGGCGTCAATGGAGTTAGCGTCACCCATCCGGGGGCGCCCCCGCGCGGGATGGTGTTGGTCGACAAGGCCAAAGCGGTCGAGCCGGTGATCTTTCGACGTGGTGTACCGGGAAATCGCGGTGACCGCGTACCGCGACGGTTCCTACAAGTCTTGTCGCACGTCGACGGAGGCCAACCCTTTCAAAACGGCAGCGGCCGTTTGGAATTGGCCCGCGCCATCGCCGACGTCGACAACCCCCTGACACCGCGAGTGATCGTCAACCGCGTGTGGCAACACCAGTTCGGTGACGGGCTGGTGCGAACGGCCAGTGACTTCGGCATTCGCGGCGAACTGCCGACGCATCCAGAATTGTTAGATCATCTGGCCGCGAAATTCGTCGCCGATGGTTGGTCCATCAAACAGCTGCAACGGCAAATCATGCTGTCGGCGACCTGGCAACAGTCCAGCCGAACGCGGGCCGAGGCGATGGAGCAAGATCCAGAGAATCGTTTGTTGTGGCACATGCCGCGGCGCAGAATGGACTTCGAACCGTTCCGCGACCGCTTGTTGTTCGCCTCCGGACGCCTGGACGATTCCGTCGGCGGTCGGTCGGTCATGATCCACCAGGATGCGACCCGCCGTGCCCTGTACGCCTACATCGACCGAGAAGATCTGCCTGGGCTGCTGGCCAGTTTTGACCTTCCCAGTCCCGATGCCAGCCAAGCCAAACGCGCCAAAACCACAGTTCCCCAACAAGCCCTGTTCCTGATGAATTCTGGATTTGTCATCGAACAGGCCAAGGCGTTGGCGGCGCGAAGTGGTTCCGATGTGGACGATGAAGCACGGCCGCGGATCGTCCGCTTGTACCGATTCGCTTTGGCGCGCGACCCGGAAAATGCGGAAATCGAAGCGGCGCTCGACTTTGTCACCCAGCGTCCCGGAAGCCAACAGCCGGACAGCCAACAGCCGGACAGCACGCTCGACCCTTGGGTTCAGCTCTCCCAAGTGCTGCTGTTGAGCAATGAATTTGCCTTTGTCGATTAAGTCATCCAGCCGAGATAGTGCAAAATAGAACCATGTCAAATCCCGTTTCCGCTCTCAACCGATGCCCCACCACCCGTCGTGAATTCCTGCGTCGCAGCGGGATCGGACTCGGGACGCTGGGATTGGCCGGTGTGATGGCCGACGACAGCTCACGCCGGCTTTTGGCCGCCGGTGCGACCAACCCGATGTCGCCCAAAACGCCGCACTTTGCCCCCAAGGCGAAGGCGGTGATTCATTTGTTCCTGAACGGCGGACCGTCGCAAGTCGATACGTTCGACCCCAAACCGGCACTGGATCAATACCACGGCAAATCAATCCCGCTGGATCTGCGCACCGAACGCGAAACCGGCGCGGCCTATCGGTCGCCGTTCAAATTCGAAAAGTACGGCCAAAGCGGCATCGAAGTCAGCGAGCTGTTTTCCCACGTGGGCGAAATGATCGATGACGTCTGTGTCGTCCGGTCCATGCATGCCGATGTTCCCAATCATGAACCGTCGCTGATGCTGATGAACTGCGGCAACGGCCAACTGGTCCGCCCCTCGGTCGGATCCTGGGTGACGTATGGGCTGGGGAGTGAAAACCAGAATCTCCCCGGCTTCATCGCGATGTGCCCTAGCGGTTACCCGATCAAGGGAGCCGAAAACTGGCAAGCCGGTTTCCTGCCCGGCGCCTACCAAGGGACCTACATCGACAGCAAACATCAAGAAATCGAAAAGCTGATCGCCAACATCCGCAACGCCGCCGGGCTGCCTCGTGATGAACAACGGCGTCAATTAGATCTATTGCAAACGTTGAATCGCCGGCACCAGCAAGCGCGCCAACAGGACGCGGAACTGGAATCGCGGGTACAGAGTTTCGAACTCGCCTATCGGATGCAAATCGAGGCGACCGACGCGTTCGACATCAGCCGCGAACCACAATCGATTCGTGAGATGTACGGCGATTCGGTCCAAGCCAGACAGATCTTGATCGCCCGTCGGTTGGTCGAACGCGGTGTGCGATACATCCAGCTTTGGCATGGCGCGGGCCAACCGTGGGACAGCCATGACAAGATCGAAGACAACCATCGCCGGCTCGCCGGCGAGTGCTCGCAAGCGATCGGTGCGTTGCTGAAAGACTTGAAACAACGCTCGCTGTTGCAGGACACGCTGGTGATCTGGGGCGGTGAATTCGGGCGCACGCCGACGGTCGAGCTGCCCAAGCCGGGAGCCAATGCCGGCACCAACAGCGGTCGCGATCACAACCATTACGGATTCACAATGTGGATGGCCGGCGGCGGTGTGAAGGGGGGCCATGTGCACGGGGCGACCGATGAATTCGGTTTCCAGGCAGTGGAGGACCGCGTGCATGTGCATGACTTGCACGCCACGATCATGCACCTGCTGGGATTCGACCACGAACGATTGACCTACCGCTATGCCGGCCGCGATTTTCGCCTGACCGACGTCCACGGCAATGTGGTCCACGACATCATCGCGTAACGCAGTGGGATAGGCTTCCAGCCTGTCATTCCACTTTCGCACCGATGCCAGCCCGACGCGTAAGCGAGGGGCGCGCCGCGACGGTTCGCCAACACCTACCGGATGAAATCGACAGGCCGTTGACGAGGCCCAGCACAGACATGGCAGGCTGATCCCTATCCCACACTATTTCTTCATTGCGATTCGTCTCATGGTTGCTCCACCGCGTTCCTGGCTATTCTTGTTCATCGCATCGTTCGCGGCGAACGTCTCCTTTGCTGATGATCCGCAGATCGACATCGTGATCAAGCATGGGAAGGTCGTCGACGGATCCGGGGCACCGTGGTACTACGCCGACGTCGGCATCGATGACGGCAAAATCGTGCGGATCGGCGACATCGACGACAAAATCGCGAAGGAAGTGATCGACGCCGAAGGACTGGTCGTCGCCCCAGGGCTGATCGACATGATGGGCCAAACCGCAACGCCGATGATCGAAGACCCCAAGACGGCGATCAACTTGCTGACCCAGGGCATCACGACCATCAACGCGGGCGAAGGCGGATCGGCGGCGCCGCTGGGAGCCGAGGAAGGGCGTCGCAAAGGCTACACGACGATGGCCGAGTACTTCACCCTGATCGAATCCAAAGGGTTGCCCGTCAATGTCGTCCAAACGATCGGTCACACCCAAATCCGTCGCATCGTCATCGGCGACGTCCAGCGGCGTCCCAGTGATCAGGAAATGGAGCAGATGCAAGCCCTGGTTCGCGAGGCCATGGAAGCCGGCGCGATCGGCGTGTCCACCGCCTTGATCTATCCGCCGGCCGTGTATGCTCGCACCGAAGAGATTGCCAGGTTGGCGGCCACCGCGGGCGAGTACGGCGGCGGGTATTACACGCACATGCGAAACGAAGGGGATCGACTGCTCGAAGCGATCGAAGAGGCACTGGAGATCGGACACCAGGCCAATACCCCCGTCCACATCTTTCATCTCAAAGCCGCCGGCAAACAGAATTGGGGAAAAATGCCGCTGGCAATCGCCAAAATCAAACAGGCGCGCTCGCTCGGCCAGCAAGTGACCGCGGACATCTATCCCTACGTCAATAACGGTTTGGGAATCGCGGCGCTGATCCATCCGCGGCATTTCGCCGAGGGCCACGAGCGACTGATTTTGCGGTTGGACGATCCGGAATTGCGCGACGAGATCAAGAAGGAGATGGAAACGACGGACGGCTGGGAGAACTGGTTTCGGCATGCCGGGAAAGACTGGAACCGAATCATCATCGGACGCAGCAATGATGCACGCTACAGCAAGTACGACGGCATGTCGGTCGCGGAAATGGCCCGAGCAACCGACGAAGATCCTTGGGACACGTTTTTTCATTTGGTGCGACAGGGCGCGTTCGCACTTCCCGAAACGATGACCGAGGCGAACAAGATCCTGGCCATGCAACAGGAATTCGTCTCCTTTTGCACCGACGTTGGCCCTGCCGGCGGAAGTCGGTCGGCGTCTCATCCCCGAGCGTTCGGTTCGTTCCCACGGCTGCTTTCGCGTTATGTTCGTGACCTGGGGGCGATTTCGTTGGAGCGGGCGATCGCACAAGCCAGCGCGGTCGCGGCCAACGATGTGCTGGTCCGCGACCGCGGCCGCATCAACGTCGGTCTGGCGGCCGATCTGATCGTGTTTGACTATGAAAAGCTGGCCGACCAGGCGGATTTTGCGAATCCTCATGCGTTGTCCCGAGGGATGCAGTACGTCATCGTCGGTGGCCGGCTGGTACTGAATCATGGGGAGATGACCGACGCGCGCCCCGGACGCGTGCTGCGAGGCCCCGGGTATCGCGAATCCACCGCCGCGGCGAACGTCCGTTCGGGAGAGGGCGACGAGCGGTTTGCCAGCTACGACCGCCTGATGCACGACTTCATGACCGAGCACCGTGTTCCGGGCGCATCGATCGCCGTGACCGACGCAGGCCGCACCGTCTTCGCTCGCGGCTACGGTTATGCGGACGTGGCACAGCAACAGCCGGTTGAACCGGACAGTCTGTTCCGGATCGCCAGTCTGTCCAAGCCGATCACCGCGGTCGCGGTGTTGCAGCTGGTCGAACGGGAAGCACTGTCTTTGGCCGACAAAGTCTTCGACGTGCTCGACTACGAATCGGAGATCGAGGCGACCGACGGATTTGACGACCGTCTGCGCGACGTGACCATTCGTCACTGTTTGGAGCATCGAGGCGGCTGGGACCGCGACGTCTCCTTCGACGCCATGTTCCAATCCCTTCGATTTGCCGATCAGATGGAAAGGGATCCGCCCGCCAATCAGGATACGGTCATCAAAGCCATGCTTGGGCAGAAGCTTGATTTCGACCCCGGCCAGCGCTACGCCTATTCCAATTTCGGCTATTGCTTGCTGGGACGTGTGATCGAAACGCTTACCGATCAGAGCTACGAAGATTACGTCAAGGAACACGTCCTGGCCCCGATCGGCGTCACGGACATGCGGATCGGGTCGACGCGATTGGAGGGCCGAGCGACGAACGAAGTGCGGTACTATCAGCCCGGGACCGGCACGTCAGTCTTCGCAGACGATCGAGGCGACGAGGTCCCCTGGCCTTACGGTGCGTGGAACCTGGAAGCGATGGATTCGCACGGCGGATGGATCGCGTCAGCATCGGATCTGGCGAAGTTTGCCGCGGCGTTTGACGATCCGGACAACTGCCCGATTCTGACGCGACGGTCCATCGAGTGGATGTATCGACGTCCGCCGGGTCTGGCCGGACACGATGCCGACGGAAAGGAAACCGACCACTACTATTCCCTGGGTTGGAGCAACCGTGTGGTCGGGGCGGACAAGGTCAATCATTGGCACACCGGCTCACTGGGCGGCACAGCGACCGTCATGATCCGCCGACATGACGGAAAAAACTTCGTGGCGTTGCTCAATTCCCGCGTCAGCCCCTCTGCATCGCACCTGGGAAAGGCGATCGATCGACTGCTGCACAAGGCGGCCGATGAAGTAACCGACTGGCCGGATCCGTAGAGCGTGATGCTCCATGGTTGCATTCTACCGCCCATCCGCTCCAGACTTGTCGATGGGCAACGCGACGGTGAAGACGGCGCCGTCGTCGGTTCCCGGCGATGCCCAAATCCGTCCACCGTGTGCTTCCACAATGGTGCGGCTGATGGCCAGGCCCATTCCCATCCCATTCTGTTTGGTCGTGAAGAAGGGGGCGAACACGTCCGTCAGCGAGGACTGCGTGATCCCTATCCCGCGATCGATGACACTCACCTGAACCTCGTTCTCCACCACCACCGTCCGCACGGTGACGACTCGTTTGTCGCCGTCGCTCTCCCCCATGGCGTCAATTGCATTGCGAATCAAATTGATGAAAACTTGTTCGATTTGGATTCGATCGGCACAGACACAAACCGGCACAGTGGATTCCGGGTGAGCATTCACCGCGATCGTCTGCAACCTTGCCTCCGCATCCAGCAGACTGCAAGCCTCATCGACCGCATCGCTGATCGAAAACACGGTCCGCTGGTCGCCTGACTTTTTTACAAAGCCGCGCATCCGGCGAATGATCTCTCCGGCACGCACGGCCTGGTCACTGATCTGCCGATTCAGATCACACAGACGATCGTTTTGTCGGACGTCGCAGGATGCGAGCATGCTCTCGCTCGCCGCGGCGTAGTTGGCGATTGCGTACAACGGCTGGTTCACTTCATGTGCGATCCCGGCGACCAATTCTCCCATGGTTGCCAGGCGGGCGACATGCGCCAATTCGCTCTCCTTTTTCCGCATTGCTTCGTCGGCTTTGACCTTGGCCGCCAATTGAGACTCCCGATTTTCTGCCTCCCGTTGGCTGGATAGTACTCCGATCAGGGCAAGCGTCGTCAGCGCGTAGACCGTCATAAAGAACTGCAACTCGAACAGTGAATTGGCGACCACTTCGGTCGCAAACGGCCCAGAGCCCCTGGAGGTGTAGTGGACAGCAATCACCGCGATCAGCAGGTTGCCGCCGAAAACGACAATCGGTGGGAATCGGAGCAACAACCAAAACAACGCAATCAATGGCAAATACAACAACCCCTCGGAGAATTCCTCCGGAAGCCAACTGCCAAAGATCGCCAGGCTGATCACCCCCAGCACCACGAGCGACACCAGCGCGCCAAACAACGCATGGGAGGGGACTTGCGATTGATGCCGCGCTCCGAACAACATGAACAACGGCGACAGAAGCATCACACCGGCAAGGTCTCCCAGCCACCAGGTCGACCAGTTCGACCCGAATTGACCCTCGGAAATGTAGCCGTTGATCGCCAGGCTTCCCGAACCGAGCGTGGCCGCCAACAAACACGCCACCGCAGCGATCGCAAAGAGACGGAATCCACAGGCGGCTCGACGAAATGGAGCGTCCAGGCTGAGAAACCGTCGACAAAGTGCAAACGCGACCAGTGCCGCCGCGGTATTTCCCGTTGCAATGATCCCAGCCGTCACCGGCGAAACCCCTGTCCCGGTATTGACCAGGAACGAGCCGATCCAGATCCCCGGTGTAATCGACAAACCGCCCAACAAGAGACCGCCCAGTGCGATCCCCGACGGAGGCCAGACCGCGGTGGCATTGCCCGGAGGGATCGCGAACAAAAGCCCCGCGCGGGCGGTCGCGTAATAAACGGCAGCCAGCGCGCCGATCAAAATCAGATGCGACGCAAGTCCCAGTTTCTTGCCTTCAGCAAGACCGCCGATGACCGGGGAAGAAACACTCTGCGTCGACATCATCTGCTGGCTTTGGATTCGCCATCCTCGCACAGATCTCAGAGACCGCCACAGAAAACGCGCTCGGATGCAACGCTTTAGCATAGCCGAGTTTACGCGTGGGCATCGTACGCCCGCGTGTCTCGCGACGATTCGACACGCTTATTGGCGCGTTTTCGCCACCGGCTGCTGCAATCACAAACGCTCGATCAGTGCATCGCGAAGCCGCTCGGTCGCGCCGCGATCGAGTTCCGGAGGATCGTGTTGCAGCATCATCTCGACGTCTTCAAGCGCCAAATTGATCCGCCCGGTCATCCCACGCAGCTGGGCGCGCATCATCCGGTAGCGTGGTTCGTCGGGATTGACCGCGACGATGGCGTCACAGTAGCGAAGCATCGCCTCCCCGTCGTTCATGCGTCCGGCGACGCCGATCAGATTATTCAAAATGCGGGTCAGGATTTCGATGTCCGTGGAGGCCTGCAAGTCGGAATCACGGATACGGCGTCCGGCGTGCGCGGCAACGATCTCGGCCGCGTCTTCCTGACTGAGCAGTTTTCCGCGTTCAAACACATCGATCAGTTGATCCTGCTCGGTATCAATGACGTGCTTGGCGACAAAGTGGCCGGGCAACCCGACACCGACGACTTTGATCCCCAATCGCCGCCCGAGTTCGATGTACAGCACGGACATCGTGATCGGCAACCCCTCGCGGTCATCGATCACCCGGTTGAGTTGGCTGTTGGCGGCGTGATAATACTCGCTTCGGCTGCCATGAAATCCGTTCTCTTGAAACAGATAGCGATGCATGGCGTCGCGAATCTCGGTCGCCGACGCATCCGCATCGAGTCCCGCCAGAATCTCACCGGCCATTTCGTCGATCCGTTCGCGGTAGGCTTCGACATCCAAATCGGGGCTGTCCAATTTGGCGATCAACAACGATCCGGTCAGCAACCGTTCGTCGTCGTCGATTGCGTCCAGTCGACTCAATCGGTCAACGGTGTCAGCACGGCGGACATCGTCGGCCAACTGGTGCATTCGCTTGGCTTGTGTTTCCAACTCGATCGCCCGACGGGTCAATTCCCGCCATGCCAAATCGCCTGACGTGCCCAGTTGGCGGATCTGGTCACTGCCGACCGAATCCAGTGGCAGTGCGGTGGGATCGAGTTGGGCGAGCATTTTTTCGCCCGCTTCGGACAGCACCGGCAAGTCCAAGGCAGCGCCGAGTTGAAATCCGGAAAATTCCGGCTCGGTGTCACGAAACTTTGCCAGTCCGACCTGCCCTTCAGTGATCTGCCGGTCATCGGACTCGATCACGAGTCGTCCGTTGACGTAGCACAGGATTTTTTCGTCTCCCACTCGGACTTTCAATTGGTTCCATTGACCCGGCAGATAGTACTCCGTTTCCACTTCTTTCAAGATATCCCACGAGTACACCGACGCACCGCGAAAGCAGGTCAAACGCAAACGGCCGGCGCTGGCGTAAAACCCATAATGTTGATTCTGGCCGTCGCTATGGAACGCCAATCCCGCGGCGCCGGACTCATCATCCAGCCGGACCATCACCGCGATTTCGAAGGGGCGCTGGGGAACGTCGCGTTTTGAAAGTAGCAAGGATCGTCCGCCGAACCCGTTCCCGGCACCGAGCGCGACGATCCGTCCGCCGCGTTGTTGCCAGCGAGATCCCATCACCGGCGTCCACCGATCGTCATTGATGCGGCCGATCCGGACCCAGCGATCAAGTGTCACGGGGTTGGGATTCTCTTTGAGTGCGACGAGCTGCGAAACGGGGATGGCGAAACCCAAGTTATCGTCGATCGATGATTTCATATTGATGATGCCGTGGACGCGCCCCTTCAGATCGACCAACGGGCCGCCGCTGTTTCCCGGTTCGATCGGCATCGCCAGCTGCAACAGCTCGCGGCCTTCGACTTCGCGTCTGGCCGACACGATGCCTTCGACGACACTGTTGCGAAGCCCCAGCGGATTGCCGAACGCCAGCACGCGGATGCCTTGCCGTGTGGAGTCATCGCCGGCAAACTCCAACGCCGGCAATTCGGTGGATCCGGGGTCGACGTGAATGATCGCCAAATCGCTGCTCACGTCCGAAGCTTCGACCCCCAAGACTCTCAGCTTCTTGCCCTCGGGGGACTCCACGGTAAACGGACGCCCTTCGTTGATGACGTGAAAGTTGGTGGCGATCAAACCATCCGAATCGATGACGAAGCCGGTGCCGATGCCCATCGGATCGCCGTCGCGGCCCTGAACGCGAATCGTCATCACCGACGGACGCACTTTGGCGATCAACGATTGGTGTGACTGGTCGTCGTCGGCCGCTGCCTGGCTGGGCGAGGCGATCGCGATCAACAGTGGCAGGCAAAACAGGGTCCTCAGGTCCACGTTCTCTCCTTTCAATGAAGTCTTGTCGGCTGTGTCTATCATAGCCGGCTGGCGACGGTGCCCGCCAACGCCCGCTGCCCAACGTTGCGATACGATACACTATTTTGCACCTCCCCCGTGATCACACGACTCGACGAGCCGTCGATGATCCGATCCCCACCCCAATGGTCCGATCCACGCTACACCATGATTCGTAACAAGACTCTATTGATCACGCTGGCCACCTGCAGTCTCGTGGCCGCCGGCGAAACGCGCGGCGCGGACGCGATCATCAACGCCGCTGACTTTGCGACACTGCAGGAAGCCGCTGATGCGATCCCCCGGTCCGGAGGCGTGCTGAAAATTCCGCCGGGGACTTACGAATTGAGCCAACCGCTGCATCTTAAAACGGCCGACACGCGTCTGGAAGGTTCTGGAACCGCAACTCACCTGATCAACAAAAACACCGAAGGAAAACCGGCCATTCTGATCGAGCATCCCGATTGGATCGGGAAACAGGTCCCATCGAAAGACCGGCTGTGGCGCGTCAACCTGGCCAACTTTCGGGTGACCGGAAATGAAAAAAGCGGTGCGGGAATCGAAGCCCGCTACATCGAAGAGATCTTCGTCCAGGGTGTCACCAGCAGCGACAACGGTGGCGACGGATTGCGATTGCACTATTGTTACGAAGATCCCCGCGTCAGCGACTGTCTGTTCACCTACAACAAGAAATGCGGCGTTTCGATCGAAGGCTGCCACGATATCATCGTCTCCGCCAATCAGTTCGAAGAAAACGATGACGGGTTACGCTGCATCGATTCATTCAACCTGACGATGAGCGGCAACAACCTGGACGACCACCTCGGCGACGGTGTGGTCATCGAAAACACTTATGGCTCGGTCGTCGCCGGCAACATGATCGAAGAATGCCAAGGCTGGGCGATCGTGCTGGACCGCGATTGCTATGGCATCACCATGTCGGCCAACGTGATCGCACATGAGTTCACCGGCGGGATCGATCTACGCGACGCGCACGGCTGTGCCATCTCCGCCAACACCTTCACCATCGTCAAAAAGGTCGGCGTCGCGGTGCGCGAAGGTTCCGGCAGCATCACGATCAGCGCCAATAATTTCAGCGATAGTTGGATCGGCGATGCGGACGATGGGACTCCGATCAAGAAACGAGATTCCGTGGTCAGCAAAACCGAAACGAATCCGAACGAAGCGGCCGGGATCCTGCTCCAGGATTGCCAGGCATTGGTGATCTCTGGGAATCTGTTTTCCGGTCTGAGCGGTGACGCGGTCCGGCAACTCGGTGACTGCCGGAAGGTATTGATCAATGGCAACGGGTCACAGGAGTTTGAGGTGGATTGATTGTGGAGCCTCGACCGCCCGGAAGGGCCGTCGTACAAATGGGCTCGACCGCCCGGAAGGGCCGTCGTACAAATGGGCTCGACCGCCCGGAAAGGCTGTCGTACCAGGGGACACACGGCGGAAGATTTAAGGTCGACCGAACGATCGGACTCGGATCGGTTCGACGCCCGAACGCTGCCGCATCCAATTGATCGATTTCAACACCGCTGGAATGGAGACCAACCGTCGTTCCAGGCGATGTTTGCCCGGAAAATTCAGCATCAGGATCCCGACCAGCATGGTCAACAGCCCCTGGCCCGGCAGGACCAGCATCACCAGGCCGGCAAGTACCAGTACGCCGCCGATCAGGTTTTTGATCACCAATCCCGTCCACCGCAACACGGGGTGCCGATCGGCGAAGAGTGTTCGGGGGCGTCGCCGACCGACGAAATAGTCGACCGGAATTCGAACGGCCAGCCAGGGTGCGATCAGCAAGCAGCCGACAAACAGCACGCAGGAAATTGCGGCGATCCAGGCCATCGCCACCTTGTGATCGTCAAGAAACGCGTTCACGGCGTGGCCACTACGCCCAAGCGTCGCAGCCAATCCGCGCACAGGTCGGGCCACTGCTTCGCCCCGGGCAAGCTTTGGGCAAGTCCCAATCCGTGCCGTCCTTCGGGAAACACGTGCAGCTCTGCGGCGACGCCGTGCCGTAAACAAGCCAAGTAGTAATCGATGCTGTTTTGCACGGGCACGGCGGTGTCGGCACCGGTGTGGAACAAAAACGCCGGTGGAGTTTTCTCGGTCACCTGCTTTTCATTCGAAAGAGATTGCAGCAGCCCATCGTCGGGAGCCGCACCGATCAGGTTTCGCTGGCTGCCCTTGTGCGTGTGGGGCTGCCCGAATGCGATCACGGGGTAGCACAGGATGCTGAAATCCGGACGAGACGAAACGCGTGCGATCGGATCCTCCGACGCCGGATCGCCGTCGACAAAGTGTGTCGAGACGGTGGAGCACAAGTGGCCGCCGGCGGAAAACCCGATCACACCGATTCGATTTGGATCGATGTTCCATTGTTCGGCTCGGGCACGCAACGTTTGAATCGCGCGTTGGGCGTCCATCATCGGGGCCGGATGCCCGTAGCCCTTTCCGTCGTTGCCTTTGCCGCGCAAACGATAGGTGCAAATCGCCGACGTCACGCCCAACGATTCGAACCACGCCGCGAATTGGTGGCCTTCGTGATCCATCGCGTGACCGCCGTATCCGCCGCCCGGCAAGATCACGACCGCCGCGGTCGGCGATTCCGATTCGACACGTGTGACGATCAGTTCAGGGAGGTCGCCTTCACCGCGGAGCGTCGTCCCGGGCGGCAAGTCGGGCCAAAGCGGCACGGTCGCCGAACCCTCCGGTGCCGCCGCCCGGCAAATCGAAACCGAGACGAAAAGGAAAGCCAAAAGAAGACCGCAGCGTCGAAATCCAAGGTTCATAAACGTGATGCCAATCGGGGAAAGGGTTGGAGGGCGTTAGGATGCGTCAAACGCGGTGCGTAGTTTACACGCCGCCAGCGTTCCGCGCATCGACGACCAGAGTGCGAGCGGCGTTTGAAATTTACCGTCCTTGCCGGCATGGTTGTCAACACAACTCACCCGGGCTCCCTTCTCCCCCGGCATTGCGGGGGGAGAAGGTCGGGCCGATCGCTCACACGTCAACGCGCGATTTGTTGACGTGGCAAGGTCAGGTAAAACGATGCCCCGCCCAGCACCGATGCGCCCAATCCAATTTGGCCGCCGTGCAGTTCGACGATCCGCCGCGCCCGGGGCAGGCCCAGTCCGGTGCCGATCGTCTTGGTCGTGAAAAAGGGCTCGAAGACTCGTTCGTGATCCGCCGCGGCGATTCCCGGTCCATTGTCACTGACAACCATGGTGATCGCCGGACGATGGTTCAGCAGTCCCGTTTGATACGACACGTCAATCCGAGTCGTTTGGGATCCCGTTTCGGCGGCGTTGTCAAACAGGGTTTTCACCACCTGCCACATCGCATCACGGTCCATTTCGCACTCGAGATCCATGCCTTGCGTCGGGTGCTGCAGCCTCAACCGATCGTCAACGGGCAACACGGACGCCCAGGCTTCTTCGACGACGTCGTCCAATCGGCCGATCGAACAATTCAATTGCATCGGTTCGGCATAATGCAACACCTCTTCGTACAAACCGACCAGCCGATGCTGCGCGAGTTCGATTCGATCCAGCAACTTACGGGCGTCGGAATCGTCGCCGATCGAGTAGCGCAGCAAATCGATAAAGCCTTGGGCTTGTTGCAGCGAATTGCGTCCCTTGTGGCTTAACCCTTTCATCGCATCGCCGATGGCCGCCAGTCTCGCGGTTTCAACCAATTGATGTTCGACAATCTTTCGATCCGTGATCGACACGTGGGCGGTCACCGCTTTGGAAGAGTCTCCTTTCAGCGGCGAGACATGGAGCAGGAACCAACGGTTTTCAGTCGAACTGTGGCACGGGTATTCCAACGTGAACACATGACGCTTGCCGGCGAGCACGTCGCTGATGCCCTGGCACGCTCGATCGGCATAGAACCGATCACCGCCGCGGATTGCCCGACAGACGTCCAGATAATTCGCTCCCACGCCGGTCAGCGAGGGACGGCCACCGTTCTGAACCGCGAAATCCTGCCACGCCTGATTCGTGGCAATGATCGCCCCGGCCGTGTTGATCACCGCCACCTCGACCGTCAACGAATCAAGAACTTGTGCTGCGAGTTCGTGATTGGGGTGGAACCGCGTGTCGCAGTCAATCGCATTGCGAACTGCCATCGGACGCTCACGGGACAGCGGGATCATTTCAGCAAATCAGACACCACTGTATTCTATACCCGATCGAAGGGGGGGGCGAATGTTTCCGCCAGACATCTGAAAGAGTGGCAATTTCAGGCCCGCACGCTGGCCGGTGCGCCGAGTGTCGTTTCAACGATCCGAAACTTCATGCCGCGGATGGCGGCGCCGCCGTTGTGAAAGCAAAGCCCCTGATACTGGATGCCATCGAGTTCGACGTGGGTGTGTCCGAAGTAAACATCTGTCACGCCCTCGGAAAGACCATGACCGATGCTTTCGACGTACTCTTTCACACGTCGCAGCACGACCATTTCGCGGATCGACAACACGACCAAACGGTGCAGTCGAGCGTGAATCGCCATGTCATAAGCGACGTGCCACAATCCCGTCTTTTTCTTCTTCCGCTCGAATTTTTCTCGACGCGAATCTAAACGCGCATGATCCAGTGGCCCGTCGGCGACATCACCGTGCAAAAATAAACAATTATCCAGACGGGCAAAGTAGCGATGCCAAGTGAAATTGGGGTGTCGCGACGCCAACGCAATCAACTCCTTGACAAACTCGGGACGCGAGTCGTGATTGCCCAAAATGTAGTGGTATTCACAACCCTCGTTTTGATCCAACAAATCCTCGATCCATTCGATGGCCTTTTCCACCGATTTCTCGTCGCTCTCGTGCGTGCTCCACTTGAAATCAAAGATGTCACCGCCCAGCACCACGGTGTGCGTTTGACGTGCCTTCTGACGGAGTTCCGGCAGGATCAAATCCCCCGTCGAACGGCTGGAAAACAGATGCAAATCGGAAACGAAGTAACCGTTGGACGATCCAGTTTCACTCATCATTGTCCTGCTTTGATCGATGATCGCTTCGGGCGAATCGCAAACGGCACGCGGGGAGTGGAAAAGTTGCCGATTGTGATCCGTCGGCCGGCCATGTCCCTAACATCGTACTCGGAATCGAGAAAGACGAACAAGGACGCAACTCGACGTCGCACCCGCCAGTCCATAGAATCTGCCACCCGCGTGCACAGAAACCGTTATCATCGGTAAATCGGTGCGAACGTTTTTTGCCGCCGTGGGGTTTAACCGGGCGTAAGAATACATGGTCCCGATGAATCAGAAGATCTGAACGGACCGATCCGATACAGGAGGTTGGGGTGGCGAATTCGGCTGAACTGATGAACCGACACGGTGCGGTCAAATTGCTGTACATCGACGACGATGTCCTGGGACTCAAGTCGCTGACAGTTTTGATGCAAACCTTAGGCTATCAAATTGAGTGCGCCGAAAGCGCGGCGGCGGGGCTGGAGATGATCCGCCAAGAGAAGTACGACTTGGTTCTGACCGACATGAACATGCCCGGCATGAACGGCTTGCGACTGACCCAAGAAGTCAAGACGATCGCCCCGAACACGCCCGTCATCGTCATTACCGGCAGCATCGACGCACAGCACAGCGACCAAGCCGTCGACGGACCGGACTGTGTGCTCGTCAAACCGCTGGATTTGCAAGAATTCTCGGGACAACTCAATCGTTTGCTCAACCGCGAACCGACACGCGAGCGGCACTAGGACCGCAGCGAGGGGACAGAAACATGGGGGACGGGCAAAGGAATGCAGACAGGAAAATGGGTAAGGCGAAGATTTCGGGCAGTTTTGAAACCTGAAGCCTGAAACCTTCCCTATCCGATCGCCGAGCGAATTCGATCGACCAGTCCGTTGTCGCGGTCTCCGCTGGCCGGCAACAGGTAAGTCGACGCGGCCAGGTAACTGTTGCGGAACTCGGGCGAGACGGCATAAAAATCTTCCAGCACCGCCGAGCTGAATTTGTAGTCGTGGGAGTCGTTGCCTTTCAGAAACACCAGTTGGCGAGCCGTTTGGATCATCTGTTCGGCCTGGCCGCCACCGGCCAGGAATTGCATCGCGGCATGTGACGCCCCGGCACGGTCTTGATTGGCGCTTTCAAAAATCTTGGTCGGCGACATCGTGGTGGCGGGAGCATCCAACTGTTGCAGTTCGTTGATTTGCTTGTTTGCCACCTTGCCACGCGACTGCATCGACGATCGGAAGTGGGGGATGAAGGCGGCGTTTTGCAACAGCAGACGCAACCGGGTCTTGGGATCGCGCGCGGTGCGATACGCGTACTGCATCGCGTTGGTGGTCGTCGACGAATGCAGTGAGATGATTCCCGGTTGCTGCATCAACATTTCACCGGCCGACAAGAACAACGCGTCGGCGATCGACTGGGGATGAATCCCGGATTGAATCAGTGCCGCCGTCTCGCGCACGGCCTGCTCCGGCGACGCATCCCGGAGCGCGTCCAAATGTGCCAAGGAAGCTGCCGGATCCATTTTGCCACTGTTCCAATGGTCGCCGAATCCGTCCATCAATTCCTCGGTCACGCGGCACGCGGCATCGGGCGTCAAGTCGCTGTCGGCGGGATTGGGTTCGCCGTTGTGGTTCAGCAGTGCATAGGTCAGCGATCGCAACACCGGCTCGGAGTAGCGCCAGCCGATGCATTGCAACGTACGAAAACCGTTCGCCACGAAAATCGCCTTGTGTCCGATGCTGCGGAAATCTCGGCATCCGTAGTGGGCCATCAGCTCAAACACCTCGTTCGCACCGGCCGACCGGGCCAATCCGGCGATCGCCACGTCGGCCGCATCGACGTCCCAGCGGTCCATCGCGTCGATGAATGCTTGGCGGGCCAAGTGCGGTGCGGGCACGGACGATTCGTCGACCGCCGCCATCGTCCAATTGCCCTCGCGGACGTCGCGGTCCTGGGAGGATTTAAAGTAATCCAGCGCCCAGAAGATCGGCAGCCATCGATCCTGGTCCGGTGAAGCGAGGCTGGCCAAGTGCGCCGAATTGACCACCAACACCGCATGGAATTTGAATCCGACACTCGGTCGCGGCTGGACGTTGCGGACACCGGCCAACAACAGCGCGGTCAGCACCTCGCGATAGGACGTGCCGCCGTGGACCTTGTCGGCAAACACTTCCACGACGCGATTGCGCGGGGTGTCTTCCAACAATCGCACCAGCGGTTCGATGTCGTCGCTAAACCGAACGGCCTGTTGATCAAGTGTCGCCTCGGCGGCACTGACCCGCGGCAAACGGTTAATGATTTCAAGTTCCGCCAGGGCAACCGCTGCCGTGACGCCACCGCAGACGCCCATGAAACGCCGACGCCCGCTCGTTGTTGCTGGCCGATTGATCATCACCGTGCTCCCCTGATTGCCTCGTCCCTATGGAAAAGTCCGCCACTCCATCATCGTACCCGATGAAACATCGCGTCGCGAACATTAGTGAGTCAACGACAACAGGTAGGCCAGCAAGTCTTTGGTTTGCCCCTCGCCAAGCGTTTCATGAAAGTTTGCCGGCATCGGTGAATTGCCCACGATCTTCTGTCTGACGATCTCGTCGACGGGGACGTTGATTTCTTTGCCCGTCTGATCGACGATCAGCAACTGTTCACCATCGGTCCGCTTGATCAAACCACTGTACACCTGACCGTCATCGGTCAGCACGACGCTGGCTCGAAACGCCGCGTCAATGTTCCGGTTCGGGGTCAGCACGTCTTCGATCAACCGGTCCAACCCACGGTTTCCCACCCCGTCCAGGTTCGGACCGACCGCCACCCCTTTACCGGCGATTTGATGGCAGACGGCACACTGCTTGGTAAACAAGGCGGCCCCGACGGCGGCATCGCCTCCGTCCCGTAAATAGGCCGATTTCCGCGCGTTCATTGCCGCGACCAGTGCTTGGTCCTCGATCGGCAGATCTCCGGTCAGTTTTGAGATCCGCCGTGAGTGCTCCTCGGTCGCTAAACTGTCCAGTTTGCCGCTGATGGCCGGATCGACCAACAGTCGCGGCGATGCCTGCCCCGCTTCCACGAGTGCCAACAACGTTTCCACGCCGGCTTGATCCGAAGAGAGCTGCCCCGCGATCCGCAACTGTTCGGCTGCGGTGGCCAGCTTGGTGACCTTGCCAATCACGGGAACCAGTTGGCCGCCGTTGGAATTCAACAGCAATTCGGTCAGTTCGCCGCGCAACGCCCGATCAACGCCCACAACAGAGATGGATTCGGCGATCGCCGAGGTTTGCGAGTTGGGATTCAACGCCGCCAGAGCCGTCGCAAAGTCGGCGGCGAGCTGACGGCCGACGTCACCGTCACGAAGCACCTGTGTCGCCACGCCGGCGAGATCGTTCAGCGTGAAGTCGCCGATCAATCGAGCGGCCTGACTGAATTCACTCGCCTGGTCACTGGGATTCAACCCGTCGATCGAAAAACGTCCCACCGCCATCCAGGCATAAGCCCCGGCGGTGTCCCCGTCCACCAATTCGACGAACACGTCGCGACCGGCCGCATCACCGGTTTGCCAGGTGACCTCCTGTGCGGTGTCATTCCGCGGCGGGCTCCATGTCTGCAGCACCGCTTGGGACACCGCATCGCGAACACGCACCACGTTCAAGTTCTGGAGCGGTTTGTCGGGAACGCCGTCGTGACCGGCCACATAAAACGACAGTTGCTCCGGCAGCTGGAATGAATCGCTGCGATAGATGCCCGTCCTGGATTCACCGAGCGGAAAACTGCTGTGCAGCTTGGATGCCCGTTGGCCGTCGGCTGAATTGCGTTTGTTCGACAACACCCATGGGTTGCCGTGGTCCGGCGTGCCGGGATAAGGCAAGTAGGTCCAGCCGATGTGTCGCGGGCTCTCCGGCAACAACGTATCCCCCTCACGCAGACCAAGATAGCGACGTGCCAGACGCGTCGCCCAATCGGTCACCACAGGCGGGGCGTCGATGCCGCGCTGGCCGAGCCCGTTTCGGATCGAACGCAGCAGGTCTTCTTGGAAGGCAAGGTCCTCGGCGAAACGGTTTTGCGCCATCGCGGCGATCGAATCCAGGTGCTGCGGTGAAGCATACCGGGCGGCAAATGAGAGATACGTCGAAAGCTGATCAGGCTGTAAGTCTTGAAGCTGTGACACGTGGGCGGCAAGATACTCGCCGGCAAACTCGGTCCGGATCCCCAGGCAAAGGTCGATCACGACCCGCATGTCTTGCGTGGACAGGGACTCGGTGAAGACGCGAAATCGATCGGCGTCGCGAAGGTGGTCGCGCAGTGACATGCGGATCGCATGAACCAGGTGGGCATCCGACGCGGGGGTTTGATGCAGCGTCTTCATCAGCGCTGCGGTCAACGGCATCGAGGCAGACTTCGACGCGGCCATCGCCGCACCGCGTCGCACCATCGCGTCGGGATCGTTCAGTCCGGTGATCAACCATGACGACAGCGCGTCATCGACACCAACTCTGGTCCCGATCAGCTGCATCGCGTGAACGCGCACCCTGGCGGATTCGTCCTGCGCCGCGGTCTGGATCTCGGAATCGGTGATCACACCCAAGCGGTGCAAAACCCACAGCATTTGAACTTTCGCGTCGGCGCTGGTGCTCTCGGCCAACGCTCTGCGAACGGGATCGACCGCAGCGGCACCGAACTGATCGGCCAGTTGATCGGCTGCCAGGGCACGTCGGGGCAGGCTCGGTGAATCCAGCTGACCGATCACCTGGGACATCTCGTGATCGTCCGTCTGTCCTGGCGCACGACTTGCCGTCAGGGCCGGCATGTCGCGACGCGATCCCGCCGGGTCATCAAAAACGATCCGCCAGATCCGCCCCCGATGACGATCACGACCGGGGTGATCGAGCCCGACTTCGTAGTGCCCGATGATGCGGTTGTAAAAGTCGGCGACGTACAAGGCACCATCGGGACCGACCTGCAAATCGACGGGTCGGAACCAGGGGTCGCCGGAGATCAAGAAATCGGATTCTTCGCGTGCCGAAACGGTCGATCCGGTGCGGTGAATCGAATTGCGATTGATCCGGCTGGTCATCACGTTGCCGCCGAAGGAGTTGCCGTGAAAGACCGGAGGGAACGCGTCGTCGTGATACAGTGCGATTCCGCCGATGGCCGTGCTTCCGTGCAAGTGTTCCATCACGTTGGGGACGAAACCCAGGCCATCATGGGGCTTGCCGAATCCTTGATACACGCCGCCTTGCATCAGCAAGGTGACCGGCTTGGTGTGACAGTCGGCGGTGAACAAGTCACCGTCGGGATCGATCGCCATGCCGAACGGATTGACTTGGCCGTCGGTGAAGTGTTCGATTCGCGATCCATCGGTGCGAATCCGAAACGTGTTGCCCGAGTGCATCGTGACCGTGTGTCCGTCACCGCCGGTGACCGAGGATTGATTGTTGAAACCGTGGCAGGCGTACAGCCAACCGTCGAATCCACGGGTGAATCCGTTGCACATGCCATGGGTGTCGCGCGAGTAGTCGAACGGTCCGTACAGGACCTGGCGTGTGTCGCACCGATCGTCGCCGTCGGTGTCACGCAGGAACCAGATGTTCGGGATGCTGTAACAGATCACGCCGTCACGATAGGGATACAATCCGATCGGGATGTTCAACCCGTCGGCAAACGTGATGACCTTGTCGGCGCGACCGTCGTTGTCGGTGTCCTCCAGGATTTTGATCGTATCGCGGCCCTCGCCTTCGGCGGCGGGAAACGGGTACTCAACACTGCTGCTGACCCACAATCGCCCCTTGGCATCAAAGGCCATGTTCATCGGCTTGGCGATCTCGGGTTCGGCGGCGACAAGCTGCACGCTGAATCCGGCCGGCAGAACAAACGTCTCGCCTTCCTGTTCGGGTGTCAGGGGCTCGGTGGTCCTGACGGCGGTTTTAAATTCGTCGCTGCCGACGGTGTGCGCCGCCGTCGTTGACGGTTCGGGGGCCGGTTCGGCGTTTCCGCTGTTAAGCAACACATAGGTCCCCAATTTGTTTCCGACAACGATATCGACGTGTCCGTTGCGGTCGACGTCGGCGGTGGTCAACTGAGTTCCGACACCGACACGGGTGTCGATCAGATGCGGCTGGAAGTCGACGCCATACTCGGAGCGGACCGTGCGCAGCCAGTACAACACCGGCAACTCGGATGCGCCCGGGTCATTTCCGCCGTGTGCCCAGAACCGCTTGCCAGTCACGATGTCTTTGACGCCATCGCCGTCGATGTCGGCCAGCGCGACGGCATGCATTTGGGAAATCGCCAGTCCGTAAGGATTGCCCGACGGCTCGCTGCCCAGAATCGGACGTTCGACGAACAGAAACTCGTCGTCGCTGCCGCGTCGCTCGAACCAGCTTAATCCATAACCGTGTGCGTTCTGCACCGACAGCACATCATTGTCCCCGTCGCCGTCAAAGTCATAGGCGAACATTTGCGATCCGCCCGATTCGGCGAACTTCACCGGATGAAATTGGAACGTTTCGCCGGCCGTCTTGGTCTGTTGCCACCAGCCATCTTTTTCCAGCACGTCGGCACGTCCGTCGCCGTCCACATCGCCGACACCCAACCCGTGCGTGAATCGCCCGTAACCGCGGTTCTCGCTGACGGCGGTGAACGTCCACGGTGCGGTCGGATCAGTGGCGTCGGGCTGGGCATAGCCGTAGCGTCCCTGGTGGATGCAGACCAGTTCCTCGACGCCATCGCCGTTGATGTCCGCCAGCGTCGGCGACTCGTTGTCCACGCTCGCCAACACGACGTGGCTGTTCCAAACCGATGTTCGGTCCGCGGTCCCCGGATTCTCGTACCACACGCCCGCCGTGCCGGGCATCGGGATACAGAAAACGTCCACGTGACCATCACCGTTGAAATCACGTGCGAAGGAAAAGAAGTGATCGGAGTAACCCTTGATCGGGTAATCCTTGACCACGGCGTAAGCATGCCGCGTGCGGAAGTCCGGCCCTCGGTACCAAAACGGCCCGGAAACGATGTCGACGTTCCCGTCACCATCGATGTCCGCCGCGTCGGCACCTTCGCTGTGAAACGATTCGCTCAGGACGATCGTTTGGAATCGAGGCGAGAATGACTGGGCTGAGAGTAGATTCGGCAAGAACACCGACATGGACACGAGCAGCAGCGAACGCCACGGGGCAAAACAGGAAGGTTTCATCGGGGGGATCAAAGGAGGGGAAGAGTCAGGGGAGGGAGATGCAAGGCAGGCCAAACCACAGGATACTCGATCGATGACATTCCTGAATGGTCAAACTCGCTGATGCGTCGATCGGTTTCCTCGGTTTTCGCGTTTGCGTTCGGAAACGAAGTCGTCGCACCGTCGGCGTCTCTTCCCGTCGATGAGATCTGTTAGATTGGTCGGCCGATCGACCATTCAGGGCCCGGATCCAGACGGGAAAGTCCGGCGTTGAGGTTGGGGTAGGAAGATTTCGGAGGTAAGAAAATTTGCGCGCCGACGCGTGCCTGAACCAGCTCCACTGTTTCCCCAAAATCTTCCTACCCCAAAATCTTCCTACCCCAAAATCTTCTTACCCCAAAATCTTCCTACGCCCCTGCCGCAGCTGACGCCGGTAGGACGACCACGCACACCATGACCTTCTCTGCCAAGTTTGTCGGACGCCTCGCCGGGCCGATCTTGTTTGCTCTGATTTTGATGTTCTTTCACCCGTCTGGACTGAGCCCCGAGGCCAACGCGGTGTTGGCGGCGACGGCTTGGATCGCCGTCTGGTGGGTGACCGAAGCGATCCCGATTGCCGCGACGGCGCTGCTGCCGATCGTTTTGTTTTCGTCGACCGGAGCCGTCGACTTGCAAGCGACCACGTCCCAGTACGGCCACCGCTACATCTTTCTGTACATCGGCGGTTTTTTGATCGCGATTGCGATCGAAAAATGGGGCCTGCACCGGCGGATCGCGCTGAACATCATCAACTTGATCGGCACCAACATCACCAGCATCATTCTCGGATTCATGGTCGCCACCGCGGGATTGTCGATGTGGATTTCCAACACCGCCACTGCGGTGATGATGCTTCCCATCGGGATGGCCATCGTGGCCCAGCTGCGTGACAACCCGCAAACGGAGGCCGGTGAAAACGAGACGTTTGGCAAGGCGTTGATGCTGGCGATCGCCTACAGCGCGTCGATCGGCGGCATCGCCACCCTGATCGGCACGCCGCCCAATCTGGTGCTGGCCGGTGTCGTCGAAGAAGTCTACGGCGTGGAAATCAGCTTTTTGCAGTGGTTCAAGTTTGGATTGCCGATCTCGCTGATCTTGCTGGCCCTGTGTTGGGTCTACCTAACACGATTCGCGTTCCAGTTCCGACAGAAGAGTTTTCCCGGCGGACGCCAGGAGATCCAGAAGCAGCTCCATGCGTTGAAGGCGTTTTCGAGGGAAGAAAAGCTACTGCTCGGCGTGTTCTCCTTGACGGCGGCGGCATGGATCAGCCGGTCGTTTTTGCAACAGCAACTGGGGTTATTCCCACGACTGGATGACACGATCATCGCCATGACCGGTGGGCTGTGCCTGTTCTTGATTCCCAGTGGCAACGTCAACGAAGATGCCAAACCGTTGCCGCTGCTCGATTGGGAAGACACCAAGAACCTGCCCTGGGGAATCGTGTTGCTGTTCGGCGGCGGGATGGCACTCGCCGAGGGGTTCACGTCCAGCGGATTGGCGGTATGGATCGGTTCACAAACGACGTTGCTCGAGTCGGTGTCGATGCTGCTGCTGGTGTTGATCCTGGTCGCGGCGGTCAACTTTCTGACCGAGATCACGTCGAATCTGGCAACCACCTCGATGCTGTTGCCGATTCTGGCGTCGATGGCAGTTTCCATGAACGTGCACCCGTTCCTGTTGATGGTCGGCGCGACGGTGGCCGCGTCCTGTGCGTTCATGTTGCCGGTCGCGACCCCGCCCAACGCCGTCGTGTTCGGATCGGGTCACTTGCGAATCCCGGACATGGTGCGTGTGGGGATCTGGTTGAACGTGATCTCGATCGTGTTGTTGACCGTGTTTGTTTATTGGGTGTTGCCGATCGTTTGGGACATCCAAATCAGCGAGTTTCCTGACACGTGGCGTTAAACCATTCTCTCAGCGTTGTCCGCTCTGGAATGTCGTACAGAACCCAGGTGTCGGTATGGTCCCAGCCTGCCAGGACTTGAAAGGTGAAGTTTCCCTGCGGCATGACGTCAGCCAAATAGTCGCGCGTTGGATCAACGGATTTTTCGTGGCTAATGAATTGTGCCCGGTCACCCAGCCGACTCAAACGCTTTGCGGCCGACAAGCGGTCGCTGCCGGCATACGCCCATTGCTTCACCCCGTCGTAGTGGCTGTGGCAGATGAATCCCCGCCACAACGACGCGATCTGGTCGTCGTAGAGTCCGATGAAATTGCCGGCGATCGCCCCGCGTGAAAAACCGGCGATGAAAACATTTTCCGCGTCACCGCCGAATCGATCACAGACCAGTGCGACGGTTTCCTTGCAGTACGCAACGGTCGCATCGACGTCGCCCCACCACCGCGTTTGATTACGCTGTTCCTTCGAATCGACGTACGGCATACAGACCCAGATCGCCCCCTTGCCGCCGGAGATGCCGTAACCCAGATTGCTGCCTTCGACCGTGCCGGGGCTGGTTTGATACTTGTTACCGGCGTACTCGACGATCACCGGGTATTTCTGGCCGGGTTGCCAATCGGAAGGAAGGTACAGCAAGTGATAGACATCGGATCCCCGATAGGCGGGCAAAACCTGTCGGACGCGTTTTCCCGCCGCAGGTTCTCCACCGGTCACCGTCGGCGTTTGAAGGTCTTGGACGCGCCCCGGCGTTTGGGCAAGACAGAACGGGTTCGCCGCCAACGATGTGAGTGCAAGGACCAGTGCCAGTCGTGTTGCTCGCAATTGCTGGATTTGATCAATCATCTTTCCGATCGACAGTTTTGTTTGACGCAGCTACGCTCGATTCGAGCGTGGGATCTCCCGGGATCCACCTTCTGGCGAAGGTAGCTACGTTTGACCGGGGATTCACGATGTTTCTTGTGCGAAGTGCCGCTGTCCTGCTTGCCCTTCAAGACGACTCCCCCTCGCTGCGTCGCAGCGACATTGGGCGGCTAAAGCCTGAACACCAACGGATGCGAAACGCTTCGCCGTTATGCATAATAACCACTGACGTTCACTACGACTGCACCCGAGGGGCAACATGAGAATTGCGATCCAGCTGAGATGGCTGTCGGTAACCTTGATCTTGGTGACCGCAGCCCTGATCGGATCGACGGTCTACATCGGTTATGTGCAGATCGCACAAATGCAGCAGTTCGACAGTCTGCGTCAGATCCTTGTTTCGGACATCCGCAGTTTGGAACAGGAAGTCGACAACATCAAACACAATGTGCGTCTGGTTTCGCAGTTGCCAATCGTGCGGACCGTCGCACTCGCCGAGCGGGAAAGCGATACGGACGATTTCAAGTTCGCGAAAACGGAGTTGCAACGGGTGTTCACCGAAATCGCGTCGTCGAAACCGTTCTACAGCCAGGTTCGACTGATCCGCCTGGACGAAGACGGTCGAGAAATGGTGCGTGTTGAGCAATCCAATGGCCAGACAACGGTCGTCCCCGACGACCGACTGCAACCCAAAGCGGGGCGAGACTATTTCATTGCCTCGAAGCAGTTGCAGAATCACGAAGTCTACGTTTCCAAGATCAACTTGAACCGGGAAAATGGTCAGATCCAGGTTCCTTTCCAGCCGACCGTGCGGTTTGTCGCCGGGGTCTACGATGACCATGGTCAACAATCTGGCATCATCGTACTGAACATTCGTTTCGACATGCTGTTTAGGCCACTTTTGAAACCAGACTCGGAAAACTTTCAGTACATCGCGACGAATCAGGAAGGTTACTATCTCTACCACAATGACCCGGAACGCACGTTCGGATTCGAATTGCCGCACGGGCGAACGCTCGACGCGGACCACCCGCCGCTCGCCGAGTTCCTCTCCGGCCCGCTGTCATCCTCGATGCGCGAGGTCGCCGATGGCAAACGGCAGATCGTGTTCGGCACGTCCGACATGTTTTCTTCGCGAAGCCAAGACGTGATCGGGATCGGGGTGATCGCGACCAATGTGAATCTGCACGAATCGCAGAATGACATTGTGCGATGGGCTGTGGGAGTGACCCTGGCCTTGATCGTGCTGGCGATGTTCACCGGCTACCTGGCGAGCTCCGTTCTGACCCGACCGCTCTACGCGATTACCCAAGCGGCAAATCGGATCCGGGAAGGCGGCTCGGTCGTCGAGTTGCCGAAGGACAGGACCGACGAAATCGGCGTCCTGGCAACCGCCTTTGAAGAGATGGCCGTCACGATCAAGAACAAAGAATCCAAGCTGGTGCGTGCCAACCGGCGTCTGAAAATCACCAACAGTGACCTGGAGCATTTTGCGCACCTTGCCGCACACGATCTGCGTGAACCGGCGCGGATGCAGTCCAATTTGATGGGCTTGATCGCGCACCATCTGAAGGAGATCGATGACGAGGAGTTGCGGTTCTTGATCTCCAACGCGTCGCGCTGTTCGGATCAAATGCTGGCGATGGTCCAAGACTTTCGGATGCTGACGCAGGTCTCCGAGGAGCGAATCGAGCGCCAGCCGCTCGACTTTGACCGAATCATCAATCCTGTCCTGCAAGAGTTCGAAACCAGCATCCGTGCCCGTCAGGTGGTCCTAGAAAAGGACGTTCACCCCGGTGATCTGTTGGGGTACGAATCGTACCTGGAACTGCTTTACCGTAACCTGGTTTCCAATGCATTGGCACATGCCGACGGCAACGGATTCACCCTGCACTTCACCGCCAACCACTCCGGTGAGACCTGGGTTCTCGGGGTAAAAAACAGCGGTTCCTCGATTCCGCAGAATCAGCTGAAGGAAGTATTCAAGATGTATCGCACCACCGGCGGATCGGCGCACTCCGGAACGGGGGTCGGGCTCAGCCTGTGCAAGCGGATCGTCGACAAGCATTCCGGCGTGATCTACGCGGAGTCGGGGGAGGACTTCACGCACATCAAATTCACCCTCTCCGACACCAATGGGACCGAGATCACTTGAAATACGTCACCGGGGACTCCCCTTCGATTTCCTGGCCGGTGGCCAACATATTCAAGATCTGCAAGTAACCTTCAAATCCCTGCGGTTTGACGATGTAGGCATCCGCCCCTGCGTCACGAGCTTTCTGTTCATCGACCGGCGCGTCGGAATTTGAAAACATGACGACCATCGGAATCTCGGCAAACGAAGGGTTTGCCCGAACGGCCTGGACCACTTCGAATCCGTTCATCACCGGCATCCGAACGTCGATCATCGCGATCGCGGGCACCGGTTGCTTGTCCTGATCGACTTCATTCATGAAGCTCAGGAATTCTTCGCCTGACGTGAACGATTGCAGCGGATTGTTCAGTTGCGAGAGGGTCATGAAGCGGGCGAACAGCTTGATTTCGAGCTCATCGTCGTCGACCAACACGATATCGCGGTCATTGGTCACGTGGAGTGTCGACATGCAATTGTCTCGAGATGTTTTTTGCGATTCCCGCTCCGATTTTCCCGCGAAATTGAATCGCGGGCTTCACGGTCGCCGGCCCCTGAGGATTCCATTATAGGCCGGCGTCAAAACGGTACGCTACCGGACCAATCCGCGGTAGGGCATCGGACCGACCGATTCGGACTGATATTTGGTGGGAAGCTGATAACTGGTCGGCGCGACCAGGCCGGCAGCGGCCGGTGACAGCGTGGTCAGATCGATCGACTGACTGGCCCCTTGCGGCATGACGAACAGATTTGGGTCGCCGCTTAAGATCTGGTTGACCGCATAGACGCCCACATCGATCACCATCTCCAACGGCTCGCCCGCAGGCGGCCGCAGCGACAGCTGAACGGTATGCGGCAGCGAACAATTGTGATCGACGTAGAACTGGTGGTTCGAGGCGTGGCTTTCCGCGATCGGCGGGCCGCCGGTGGGCGCGTACAACAGTTGGTCGGTGACATGTCCCGCGGCGCGGTCGATGTAACAGACGCGCTGGAAGGTTCCGGCGGGCAACGGCAACGCCGATCGGATCGCAAGTTTTCCGTCGGGCCGCAAGACCGGACCGGCGACCACTTGGCTGGGATCGATTTGGACCAGCCCCAGCGCGTCGCTGACCCAGGTCGGATCGACCGGAAGCACGGCCCGGTCGAGTTGTCGGCGATACTGATCATGCCGTGCGAAATACAGCGTGCGGCTCATGCCCTCGGGGACTTCGAACCAAAACAGAGAGTTGTTGCTGCCCATGTCCAACCCCGATCCCATCACGACGGGCAGACTGGCCTTGAGTCGGAAGTCGCGCTCTTTGCGCAAATTGATCGTCGCCGACAGCTTCGGCAGCGCCGGCATGGTGAGCACATCGACCGACGCGGTGTTGGTGGACAATTCTCCGATCGACGAGGTGCGATTGACCGCCGCAACGACCTGATCCAACGTCGGCGTTTGGGGCAGCACCGGTGGCGGCGGGGGCAATTGAAACGTCGTGTCGCGTCGGGCGCAGGTCGCTCCGCCAGAAACAAAACCGACACCGAGCACGAGTAGCCAGGTCAGTGCGCGCATCCTTGCGTCAAACCGTACCATCGATCATTCCTGCTGAATTTCGCTCGCTTCGCAATACAACAACTCGCTCAGCGCCTCGCTCAACGATTCCGCTTCACTCTTGGCGATTTGGCACTCGGCCACGTCGATCGTCGATCCGTCGTCGACCACTTCCAAGTGCATCATCGGGGGGCCGGACGTCGTCGCGTCCGCTTCGTCTTGGGTTTTCGCTGCCGAGTGCGGACCGCTGATGACGCGGACGAATCGTCGACGGAGTAAGATCAGCGCCAGCAGGTATCGTGTTTTCGCCTGCTCGGGCATGTCTTCCATCTGCCGCAACAAACCGATCAGCACGGCCCGCGGTGCCAGCACCATTTTCTTCTCTCCGGCGACCGGCATCCGGCATTTCCAATGCCCCAGCGTCCCCTCCGGTGGGCCTTCCCAGCCGTCGGCGCTGTAATCGCGGCGTTCGTATTCGTCGTCGTCATTGTGCAGCACGACACTGTAATACCACTCGCCTTCTTTCAGCGGTCGCTTTTCGCGGTAGCACTGGCGGCTACATCGGCCAACTTTGATTTCACCCAACATGCGATCCGTTGTAGCACAGCGGGGGGACCGGTCGAAAGACGCGTTTCTTGACCTCCCACCCGGCACGTTCCATGCCGCATTTGCCAGCTCGTGGGCTAAAATGGGGTACAAATCGTCAGTCGGTCGCGTTCAATGATTGACGGATTCCTCTTCTCGACACGGCTAGGTGTAGCTCTTCATGCGTCCGCGATTTTCGATGATTCCCGCCGCCATGTTGCCCCCTCTCCTTCGACGACCGGCCCCCCTGCTTGCGCTGGTTTCAGCCCTGCTGGTCCTGTCCCCTGCCGTCGCGACGGCACAAAAAAAGACGCCCGCCAAGAAGAAACCCGCACCGCCAAAGATCCGACTGCCCGAAAGCGTGCGCACACGACCATCGCACCTGATGGACGTCGAACCGGCATCGCGCGATCGGCGGACCGAATTGGAACTCGCCGCCGCCGAACTGGACTCGCTGATCGAAGACAAGCTGACCGAGCAAGGGTTGTCGCCGAACCCGCCGGTCGAGGACGAAGTGTTTCTGCGACGGATCTATTTGGACGTCGCCGGCCGAATTCCGACGCTGGCCGAGGCCCAAGCCTTTCTGGATTCCAAAGATCCGGATAAACGCATCGAATTGATCGACACGCTGCTGGGCAGTCCGGACTACGTCAGTCACACCTACAACTTTTGGGCCGACACGCTGCGGCTGCGCGAACGCCCCCAGCCGAACATCATCGCGGAACCGTTCCTGGCGTACGTCAAAGATGCGATTCGCACCAACAAGCCGTACGACGAGTGGGTCTATGAAATGCTGACCGCCGACGGCAAGGTGTGGGAGAATCCCGCGACCGGCTACCAACTGCGCGATGACGGGATGCCGCTGCCGTACATCGACAACACCGTCAGGATCTTCTTGGGCACCCAGATCGGATGTGCCCAATGCCACGACCATCCCTTTGACCAATGGACCCAGTACCAGTTCTATGAATTGGCGGCGTTGACCGCGGGGACTCGGACGCGAATCAAGCGTGGCGACCCAGGCTATGAGAAAACGAATCCCGCCAACGCGATGATCAGCGAAGCCCGCAAGCACTACGACAAAGGGCGAGTCCCCGGCGCGTTCCAGCGGATGATTCGCGCCAACACCTACAACGTTTCCGAAGTCAAGGCGACCCTGCGTTTGCCGCACGATTACGCCTACCAAGACGCCAAGCCCAAGTCGGTGATCGAACCGGCCGTGCTGTGGGGCGAGATCCCCTCGAAAGCCAAAAACGCCTCGCCGCGGCACCAGTTCGCCGCCTGGGTGACCAGCCCGGACAACCAGCAATTCCAAAACATGATCGTCAATCGATTGTGGCAACGATTCATGGGCGTCGGATTCGTCGAACCGATCGACGATTTTCGCGACGAGCATCCGTGCGTGAATGAACCGGCAATGGAGTGCCTGGGCAAGGAACTGGTGCGATCAGGATTCGACCTCAAGGACCTGATTCGTATCATCCTGTACTCGCGAACGTATCAGCGCGAGGCGTCGGACTACGACGTCACCAGTGGCCAAGCCTACTACTTTCCGGGGCCGATGATTCGCCGGATGACGGCCGAGCAGGTTTGGGATTCGATGCTGACGCTGGCGGTTCGCAACCCCATGCCGTTTCAGCGTCCGGGGGCCGAAGAACTGAAACCGTACGTGGACGTTGACTTTGCCAACCTAACGTTCGAACAGGCCAAGGCCCAGTCGGAGCGTTTCGCCAAGACATACTTTCTTTCGGCTTACAACCGAGAGTTGAACAAGCACGCCTATCAGGGCAATATCCTGTGCCGCGCCAGTGAGCTGCCCGCGCCACAGCGTGCCGACCATTTCTTGCGCCAATTCGGCCAAAGTGATCGCGAGACGATCGACGGTGCGGAGAAAGAAGCCACGGTGCCGCAGATTCTGGCCATGTTCAACGGGCCGATCACCCACGTCATGCTCGAACGCGGATCGGCGATCGTCGACGATGTCTTGGCCATCCGCGACACACGCGACCGTATCGATGCGATCTTCATGAGCGTGCTGGCACGACGGCCCGCGACCAAGGACCGGCTGTTCGTCGCCAAGGAGCTCTCGCGGACGCCCAACGACAACGTCGGCTACGGAAACATCATCTGGGCCTTGCTCAACACCCGTGAGTTCCTGTTCGTTCAATAATGTTCCTTCATTCCATTGGACCGCTGCTCTTTGCTGTAGCTACGCTCGCCAGAGCGTGGTGAGCGTCGGAGGACCACCTTCTGGTGAAGGTGGCTACGTTCGGTCTCCGAATCATCAAAGGGTTCGTGTTCCAAGCGGCGGTGTCCATCCCGATGCACACTCGCCCGACACTATTTCCAGCCCCTCCCAACCACGATCACGATGACTGCACCCGAAGCAACCAACCAGTGTCGCCGCGACTTCATGCGCAGCGTTGCCAACCAATGCCTGGGAGTCTCCTTCGCGGGCGCCGTCGGATCCGGTGCGATGGCTTCGCTCGGTGAAGCCCAAGCGGCCGGAACGCCGGCGGGAAAAGCCAAGCACATCATCTATCTGTTCATGGAAGGTGCGATGACGCACCTGGACACCTTTGATCCCAAGACGGGCGTGCCCGAAGCGGGCGAAACCAAGCCCATCCAAACGCGTGTTCCGGGCATCTCCTACGGAGACCGATTCCCCAAACTCGCCTACCTGGCCGGCGCGATCGCCGTCGTGCGATCGCTTAGCACGGAGACCGGGGCCCACGAAAAAGGCCAGTACTTGATGCGGACGTCGTACAAGAAGATCAACAGCATCCAGCACCCCGCGATGGGAGGCTGGATGTTGGCCGAACAGGGACGAATCAACCACGAACTGCCGGGCAACTACGTGATCGGCGGGGCCAACCGACATCCCGGCGCCGGCTTCCTGGAACCGTCGCTTTCTCCGGTTCCCGTCGCCAGTCCCAGCGCCGGCATCCAGAACATCAAACTGCCCAAGTACCTGCCGGACGAACTGTTCGCCCGGCGGTTGATGTTGGCCGAACGCTTCGACACCAAGTTCCAAACCTCGCACCGCGGCAATACAAAAATCGAAGCCTACAACCAACTCTATCACGAAGCCCGCAACTTGATGGGCAGCGACCAATTGAAGGTGTTTGATATCAAGCAGGAACCCCAGGCCGTTCGCGATGCCTATGGCAACAACACGCTGGGGCAAGGTTGCTTGTTGGCGCGACGTTTGGTTCAAGGCGGCGCCCGCTTCGTCGAAGTTTCCTACGGGGGCTGGGACATGCACCAGGACATCTACAGCCGGCTGAATGACCGGGCCGCACACCTGGACACCGCCTTGGGGATCTTGCTGAAAGATCTGCACCGCACCGGCTTGCTGGATGAAACCCTGGTCGTGTTGACCACCGAATTCGGTCGCAAGCCGTCGATCAACGCCAACGGGGGAAGGGACCACCACCCCGGAGCATTCTGTTCGCTTCTGATCGGCGCCGGCATCAAGGGCGGCCAAGTGTACGGGGCCAGCGACAAACGAGGTTTTTCGGTCGACGAAGATCACGTGTCGGTCAGCGATTTCAACAAAACGATCGCCGCAGCGGCCGGATTGCCGCTGGAAAAGGAGCAATTCGCTCCCAACGGACGGCCCTTCAAGATCGGCGGCAACGGCGATCCGGTTGCGGCGCTGTTGGCGTGACCGAATGTGTCCGGCGCCCCCTGATACTTCTCCAGGCAAGCAGAAACCTGCCCGCAACGGACGAATCGGCCGACCCAAATTGCCACGTCCGAAGTGATTACCATCCTTCAGGGGGACACGCCATGAAAAACGTACTACGCCGCGCCATGTTCGATTCGGAAACCTTCGTCGTCGAAATGGTCTATTCGGATTCCAAAGGCAACCGCACCCGCCGGATCGTCAGCCCGATTCGTTTTGTCGGCGACGATCGCTTCCTGGCGTTGTGTCTGTGCCGCGAAGAACCACGTCAGTTCTATCTGTCGCGATGTGAAGCCGTGCGACTGATCCCGGCGGCCGAAGTCATCATGCCGATGCCGATGCAAACCGTCGAACCGGCCGTGCCCGCCCCGGCGGCCAGCACCACCGGCGCCGCCGCCGCAGTGCCCTGCCTGGTCTGACGCGTCAAAAAGCTGCGCGCCCGGCTTCCAGCCTCTGGGGAGGGCCCGTAGGCTCGCGCCAAACGGCTGACAAGCGGTTGACATCAGCCGGTTGGGTAAGAGGTGGTCGGTGGATGGGTGTACGACGTCCTTTCTAGGTCGTCGCGCTGAGCCCCACGGGCGACGGCCCGGAAGGGCCATCGTACCGCGAGAAAAGCATCGCCCTAAGCTGGACGGTCCCTAAAGGCTAAACACCAGCGTTTGCTGCTGCCCCGGACTCCACTTTACTGGTCACTTCCCGTCGCCGCGACAGCCGCCCCGAACCGGTAATCCGCTGCTCCGATGAACCTGCCATCGGAGACCAGGATGGTGTTGGCGTCGCCTTGGCTGTTGGTGTCGACGACCGCGTGCCCGAGCCGTTGAAGTTGTTCCACCATCTCGGCGTGCTCGGGATCGTCGGCCCCCATAAAGCGGACGCGATCGGGAAACCACTCGTGATCGGTGCGGGGAGCGTCCACGGCCTGGCGGGCGGTCATGCCAAATTCCAGCACGTTCAGAGTGACACAGAACACCGTGTTGATAATCGTACGCCCTCCGGGGCTGCCGGTGACCAAGTACGGCTTGCCGTCTTTCAGCACGATCGTCGGAGTCATCGAGCTGAGCATGCGTTTTTCGGGGCGCACTTCGTTGGCCGCCGTCCCGATCGATCCTTGCGTGTTGGTCACACCCGGCCGACGGTTGAAATCGCCCATTTCATTGTTCAACAAAAACCCCGCGCCACGCACGACGATGCCGCTGCCGTAGCTGGCTTCCAACGTGTAGGTGTTGGACACCGCCATTCCGTCACGGTCGATGACCGAAAAGTGCGTCGTCTGGGGGCTTTCCGCCGGTTCGGTCACCGGCGGACCGAGCCGTGCACTGGGGGTCGCCCGATCCAGATCGATCGTGCCGGCCATGTACTTCGCGAAATCACCGCTGGCTAAATGTCGCGGGATGGTGACAAAGTCGGGGTCTCCCAAATACATCGCACGGTTGGCGTACGCGCGGCGCATCGCTTCGATCATCACGTGGTTGGTCTGGACCGACCATCGCCCCCAGCGGCGGAGGTCAAACTGTGCGGCGATGCCGAGCATTTGGGCCAGCGTGATCCCACCACTGCTGGGCGGAGGAGGCCCGAGGACTTCATATCCGCGAAAGCGACTTCGGATCGGCGCTCGAATTCGGGCACGGTAACGCAGCAGATCCTCGGCCGAAATCAAACCGCCACCAGCTTGCATCTCGGCGGTGATCAATTCAGCGGTTTCGCCGGCATAGAATCCGGCAGGTCCGTTCTCGGCAATCCTTTGAAGTGTCGCGGCCAAATCCGAAAGCACCATTCGGTCGCCCGCGACCCATGGCGTGCCATCGGGCTTGCCGTACACACGTCGGAATTCGTCGTTGGATGACCGGGAAAGTTGACGGTTCAGGTCGCCGGCCAAGCCTTCATGCAGGGTGAACCCGTTCCTGGCCAGCGCCACGGCCGGTTCGACCAAATCGCTCCAAGGAAGCGAACCGTACAACTCGTGGGCCAGCTTCAATCCGCGGACCGTTCCGGGGACCCCGACGTACGGGTGCGTCCGCGCGTCGTTGTTGTCGACAAACATCGTCCGCGTGGCCGCCAAGGGGGCTTTTTCGCGATAGTCGATCACCACCGCCGGGCTGCCGTCGCCGGGGTGAACCAGCATGAACCCGCCGCCACCGATATTGCCCGCCGCCGGGTGGGTGACCGCCAGGGCAAACGCAGTGGCGATCGCCGAATCGACCGCCGTGCCGCCGTGCCCCAGAATCTCCGCGCCGACCGCCGCCGCATCGGGCGAGACGGCGACGACCATCCCGTCTCGGCTTTCCGCATCGCGATGGGGTGTACCGTCGCGAGACTGCGCCGCGACGTGCCCGCCGTGGAACGAGCACCACACCAAAACCAACAGAGATCCGAATCGACAGCAACGTTTCACAATTCACTCCTTCCAAGCACGTTATCCGGGGCCGACATTGGGCCGATCAAAACCGGGTACCGCTAGGTTAACGCCATTTTCCCCGAAGCGGGGCCGCGTGCACAAACCGACGGTTCATGACGTGGTCGATCGCTGGCCCGACATCGACACGTTCATGAGCCTATTTCCGCTTGCAGGAACGATCCAATTCTGTTCTCTGTAAATCGGTGTCGATTCGTTTTCAGATCGGTTCGAAGCAAAGGGCGTGCGGTTGGTCATTCTCACACTCGTTCTGGGGTTGGTCGTCCTGACGGTTGGGGCGGAGCTGTTGGTGCGGAGTGCATCCAAGTTGGCGATCGCGGCGGGGATTTCACCGCTGGTGGTCGGGTTGACGGTGGTCGCGATCGGAACGAGCGCGCCGGAGTTGGTCGTCAGTGTTCAATCAACTTGGCGTGGACAGCCCGACGTGGCGATGGGCAACGTCGTGGGCAGCAACATCTTCAACGTGTTGTTGATTCTCGGGATCTCGGCACTGATCATTCCGCTACGCGTTTCTCAGCAACTGATCCGTTTTGACGTCCCGCTGATGATCGGTTTGTCCTTGCTGGTTTGGGGTTTTGCCTGGGACGGGCGTCTCGGGCGAATCGACGGGGCGTTGTTGGTGACGGGAATGGTCGGTTACCTGACGCTGGCGGTGTGGAAGAGTCGCAAAGAGCAAGCCGCGGTCAACGCGGAATATGAAACCGAATACGGATCGACGTCAACCATTTCGGTCGGTGGGGTGGTGCTCAATCTGGTCGTCTTGGTCGTCGGGTTAGCGTTGTTGGTACTCGGTGCGCGCTGGTTTGTCGACGCGGCGGTCGTGTTGGCCAGGCAACTGGGAATGTCCGAACTGGTGATCGGGCTGACCATTGTTGCCGCCGGAACCTCACTTCCTGAAGTCGCGACGTCAATCGTGGCGGCGATTCGGGGGGAACGGGACATCGCGGTGGGCAACGTGGTCGGCAGCAACTTGTTCAACATCATGGGCGTGTTAGGCCTTTCGGGGCTGGTCTCCGCCTCTGGGGTCACCGTTTCGGACACGGCCTTTCAGTTGGACATCCCCGTGATGGTGGCCGTCGCGTTCGCCTGTCTGCCGATCTTCTTGACCGGTCACGTGATCGCGCGTTGGGAAGGCGCTCTGTTTCTGGCCTACTACGGCGCCTACACGGCGTATCTGGTCACCGCGGCGACCGTGCCGGAGTTCAATCGCACGCTGACCTTTGTCATGCTGGCGTTCGTGATTCCGTTGACCGTCGTCACACTTGCCGTTGGGGTCGTCCGGTACGCCCGCCGGCCAACTGCATCAGGCTCTGAATCAGAAGACTCTGAATCAGAAGGCTCTGGGATTTGAACGATCGCTTACTCTACCGTGTGGCGGGGCGAAACTCTCGGCGGTCTGTTGACCTACTAGGCGCGAAGCGCAAGTCAGTGGACCTGCCTCGTCTCTTGCTCGCGCTGCGGGCTTGTCAATCAACACGCCGCTGCCGAGTTGCGTTCCCCAGAGGATCATTCGTCGCCGAACACGGAGTCGTACGAATCGAAGTCGAGTGCGGTGGTGAGCGATGATTCCATGTACCGCTGACGGGCCTGTTCCAATAGTTCTTCGGGATCGACCGGAATGTCTGCGTCGACGCCATAGACCTCCAGCTCCAGCTGAACTTCGTCGCGACATTCCAAAGCGAGCTTGACGAACTGGTCGATCGTCAGATCGAACCGGTCTTCCAACCAGCCGCGACAGGCCGCGATCGATTCGTCACCGGCGTACCAGAGCGCGTCGGTGACCAGCGCGCCGCCGTGAACGGCCATCGCAAGCGGGGCTTCGATCTCCGGATCGCGGTGGCTGCCAACGGCATCACAAATCACGTCGGGAAATTGCCATTGGCACAACAGGCGTGCGCCGATGTCGACATGATCGATGCCGTATTTTCGTCGCTCCAATTGGGCCAAACGTTGTCCCGAAGTGCTGCGGTACAGCGACAGATACTTTTCCCCTTCGACTTGTGCGAACACCAGCGTGCCCAGATGGCTCAGCAGCCCCGTCGTGTAGGCGTCATTGTGATCCACGTCGTCCAAGTGGACGGCAAGTCGACGGGCGGCCGCGGCGGTCGTCAACGCCTGTCGCCAGAAGTCGTTGTAGAGCTCTCGCGCGGCGCCGGTGGAAAACGCATTGGCGATGCTGAACGTCATCGCGATCAAACGAATGCTGCGTTCACCCAACAGCGACACGGCCTGATGCAGGTTGGTCACCGAGGTGCTCAGCCCGTAGCGAGAGGAATTGACGACGTGCAGCACGCGGCTGGACATCGCCGGATCGGCGCGAATGCAATCGACGATTTCATGCAGACCGAAGTCATCGTTTTTGGTCAGTTGCAACAGCGATTGCGCCACTTCGGGCGGCGAATGAAGTAATTCGGGGCGATCGATAACCTCCTCGATTCGTTCAATCGTGCTCTGGCGATCCATACAACGTCTTCCAATCTCTTTGGGGTGCAATTGACTCGACGTTACGAGAACGTCGCTCTGCAGTATTGCCCGCAGTCAAAGCCGATGCGGCCCTTCTCCATCGAGACGGTCCAGCTGTGAGGGAAAACCCGCCGGGGGTAAACACAACCGCCGCCCTGTTTCCGCGAAGAGACACTGTCTTCGCGAAAAGTCGGGCGGCGGCGGATCGGAATGGTCTTGTGTTTGCGGGCTCAGCTTTGAGCTTCGACCAGCTTGAAGTCGACTTGGTTTTCCCCCGCGACGACTTCGATCGTCGACGGTTCCAAGGTGACTTCACCGGTCGGTCGGCCCTTGCCCTTGGGACGCACCAGCCCCGGATCGCCGGGCTTGGCCTTGGCGATTTCGAACCGAATCCGATGTTTCCCCGGAAGCGCTCCCGGGACGTTGGGCAGGTAGTACGCCGTGTAGCGTCCCTCCGCATCGGTCAATGCCAACGACGGCCGCCCACCCCCGCTGGGGACAAATTCGATGCTGCCGTTCTTCACTGGTTCACCGTCCATCGTCAACACACCGGTGACTTGGCCGAGCTTGGGTGACGAGTCGCATCCGGTCTGCAGGACTGCCAAAACCAGGATGGCCGCTAGCCAGCCGAGTGGTCGGAGGGATCGTTGATGAAGCTTCATAGTCATTCTCTTTTTGATGGTCTCGATCGTCCGTTCATTCATCCTTTGCATCGATTAATTCACCCACTCCTGATCGAAGACGTAGCGGTCCGAGCGGCCGCACAACGCGGTGAAGATTTTGTCAAAATCGATGCTGTCGGTGATGAACCGAACCGATCCGTCGCCCATCGTGAACTGCACTCCGCCGACGTGCTGTGATCGGAATCCGTTGTGCAACGTGTGCTCCATGTTTTGGGTCCAGTTGCCCGAGAACAAACTGTTGTTCGGATACCGCGGCACCGTCACGTTGGCGGTCTTGCCGTGATACGCTCCCCAGGCGTAGTGCATCGGCCGGGCGGCCCAGAATCCTCCCGGGCCACGACCGGGACGCGAATCTTCCTGGGTCCCGTCAAAGTGTTGAAGGAATGCACCGTGTTCGCCGATGGCAATCGTATTGCTCAAGCCGTCCAAGACACTGGAGAACTTTCGCTCGCGGAATCGATTGTTCAGCATCGATAGAAAACCATCGTCCTGCAACCATCCCCAAGACCACGTCGCCGTGTTGGCATAATAACGGTCCCACGAAAAGACGTTCGATCCCGGCGGGTTGTAGTAACCGACCGACGCGACGTAATCGGGGATTTGGACCTCGTAGTTGTCGGGGGCATTGGGATCAAAAGTTCTCGTCGCGTCGCTGGTGTCCTGAATACGGAATCGCTCCAGTGCACTTGAGGGGCAGTTGTAAGTCGGAACGTTGGTTCGCGACATCAATTCCCAGTTCCGATTGGGAACATTGGAATCCTCGCTGAAATCGGTGCCCTCGTAAATGATCGCATCGGCTGCGGACGACTGCTCCAACTGGGGCAGAATCACCACCATCCAGGAAACACCTGAGTGGGGACGTCCGCTCGAAGGCAGGTCCCCACGCAGTCCGTGATTGGCCGGCATTTGACGAAACGTGTCGTGGTAGTTGTGAATCGCCAACCCGATTTGCTTCATGTTATTGGAGCATTGCATCCGCCGTGCTGCTTCGCGAGCAGCTTGCACCGCGGGCAGCAGCAGACCGACCATGACACCGATGATGGCGATCACGACCAATAACTCGACCAGAGTGAAAGCGGAACGTTTGTGACTGAGATTTCTCATCGCTTGAAAGTTTGCATTGTGAAAGAGGCAGGACTCGAACGAGCCGTCAGGCAACGTGCCAACGGACTGCTCGAACGCATCTCTGCTAGGCAAACCACATACCGCTGTCGCAAACCTGCCGCGCCATGTTTTGCGTTTCGTTTGCGGTGTTGAAGAATCAAACGGCAGCGACCGCCAAGGTGAATTGATTTCCCGTATCAGCTTGAGCCTTTCTCAAAAAAAATCTCAATCACGCCCTCGGTCTCGGTCGTGTCGTATGTTCAAAATTAAGCAGTGCCTTGAACGTTGGCACACATTTTTTGCACACGGCCCTCGACAGAAGTGGAGGTGACTTGCACCACAGAAGGACCTTGGTGACACGCCGTTGACAAAGCCCACCACTGGCGTCTTGATGTGTTAACCGCAATCGCAGCATGCGGATCTTCGGTTAACCGCAACGGTCATCAATCTATAGCGTCGAGTGCGAGACGCTTAATAGATATCTTGCCATACAGATTTGCGTGTGCGCGTTCATTGCATGAACGGTTGCGGTCGCGCACAAGGCCATTGCAGCCGGTGAGCCGTGAGTAATGGCGAAGAGAGTGTGACCGGCATCAATCCTCGAAAAAAGCGGTAAATCATGGTGAATCAGCACTCCCGCGCCTCCACCGCACGATCGCCGGATTCAACACCTTCGCTTGGCTGAAACCGTCGCTTGGGCACCACGTGTTTGTCGCAGCAGCACATCCCAACTTGTAATTACAGGCGTGTCGATCAATTCCTCGCCTCAGGCTCCGCTATTAAGATGATGAACGACAGAAAGGTATAGTTTGCGCGTCCCGCGTGTGTCGACTCACTGATGCGCACAACATACGTGGAGCGTTTCCATCTCTCCCCAAACGCGCGTCGGTTGGTCTTCTCCATCAGACACGAATCGACCGAAGCGGTTCAATCCTGTGGACCGTCGGACGCGGACCCGCCGGGTTGCACTCCCTGCTCTTTGAGCCACGATGCGACGGCGGCGCGATTGGCCTTCAGCGTTTCGAGGATTTCGTTCTTGGGTTGTTTTTTGACCCCCTTGACACCCCAAGGAGTCCGGTTGATCGGCACCCGATGATAGCCCCACGAGCTGACAGGGGACTGTGTCGCATAGTCGAATGCGTTCAGTCCCTCGCGTCCGCCGCGGATGTCGCCGAAGAGATCCGCGACGAATCGTCCCCGCTCCGTTTTGAAGACGGCTCCATAGACGCCGATCCCCATCCCGCCTCGATTCGTGACCGACGTCGGCTGGTCCCATCGCACGGTCACAACGGTTTGCCTGCCGCCCTTGGCAAGTTCGCTCTTCTCGCATCCGAGAGTGGACACGGCGTGAAGATCCGCCCCTTGGTCGACCAGCAGTTGGGCGAGTGTGAGATCGCCCGCCGCAGCGGCAAGGTGCAGCAGTGTTTTTCCGCCACACCGGGCATGGACGTCGATCTCGCCGCTATTGATACCAGCCATCAGGGCCGCCGAATCGCCCAGGATCAATTGTTCGATTTCTTTGGGATAGACTAGCGTCGTGCTGCGATAGGTCGGTTGAATCAGGGCCAGTTCGTCCAGGCTGAAACCGGAGGCGTGTTGCCATTGCGCGAGCCCCGCTGTTCGGATGTCACGCAGATAGTCCAGTCGGTGTTCGCGGTTGATCACATCGGCCAATCGGCTGTGGCCCGATGTCGCAATCAGATGCCCGACGGCGCAGTGCGTCCCCCAGGGATCGATAAAGACTGGACGGCGACCGGTGACAAAGATGTTCTGTGGAAAATTCCCATCGGCCATGTAAGTCTGCAGGATCTGCAGGTGAGCGTTCCGCTGGGCGAGCTGCGAATCGCTCAGATGAGAGATGTCTGCCGATCGCAGCTGAGCGATCACGAGCTTGAGATGGGTTTGAATCAGTGCAATCTCGTCGTCAATGGGAAACGTACCGTTCAGGATTTCGAATCGAGGCGCGTAGCCGTTCCAGTTGGTGTTCAGCTCACACAGTCTTTTGTAGAGCAACGCGTGGGAGGCGTCTTGGTATCCGACGCCGGCCCGAGCGTGTGACGGTCGGCCGGGCGAGGTATCGGATTCTGGCGTACGTGCTGAGACCGGGCCTGACAGCGCAATCATCGCCAGGACTGCAAAGGTGCAGACGACGTGAAAAATCGGGTTGCTACGAAGCATCACAAGCATTCCCATCGAAAGGGTGTTGGAATCGAGAAAAACGAGATCAACACACCCTGCGAATTCCGCAGCGCGGGCCCTCAAAGAGTTTCATCGGTTTTCGCACAAAAGCTGCCCAGCGAGGGTCGAGTACGATGGCCCTTCCGGGCCGTCGATGGGACTCTGTGCGACGCTGCTAGAAAGGACGTCGTACATCCATCCGCCAATCGCACCCCACTCAAACGACCCATCCGTTCGTCTTTGTCGCATTTCGGGGCCTTCCGACTCGATCGCTTCCCGATCGTCAAATGCCTGTTCGGCTATACAAAAGTGACCGGCGTGATCATTTGACGAGAACACTCTTTGATACTGGTGGTCTGGCGACAGTCGAACACGACCGTTGCATCCGGAGAACGGAATTCCACTGTTGTGGGGCTCCGGCCGCGTAGACAATTGAGGTGATCTACCAAACAAGCCGCTCAATTCACGTAACCTTGCAATGAGGATTCAACCATGAATCGATTTCATTCTTGGCGTGTGTGCTCAGTGCTTCTGATCGCTTCCTTCGCGTGTAGCGACGTTGCCTGGAGTCAACAAGACTCGCCGCCCGGGGCGACCAGCGACCAGACGCCGGCGGAAGCGACGACGCCGCTGTTTGTGGGCATTACGGTCCACCATCGGGGCATCACCACCGCGTCAGACGATGCTCAGCGATACTTCGACCAGGGGCTGAATTTCGCCTACGCATTTAATCACGACGAAGCGATTCGGTCGTTTCAACAGGCACTGCGGTTCGACAAAGACTGCGCGATGGCATGGTGGGGAATCGGCCTTTGCCACGGCCCCCATATCAACAACCCGGCGATGGACGAACCGCGTTCGGTCGCCGCCTGGGAAGCCATATCTAAAGCCGCCGCACTTCGCGACCGCGTCACCGCGAAAGAGCGGGCTTTGATCGATGCGTTGGGAACACGATACGTTTCTGATGTCGATTCGAACATCACCGATCGCACGTCGCACAATCAACGTTATGCCGATGCCATGCGAGAGGTCTACCGACAGTATCCCGACGATCCGGACATCGCCGTCTTGTTCGCCGAGTCGTTGATGGATTTGCGTCCCTGGGATCTCTGGTCGGATGACGGCGACGCAAGGCCGGAAACGCCCGAAGTGCTGGCGCTGCTGGAGTCGGCCATGGCGATCCAGCCCAACCATCCGGGAGCCAATCATTTGTACGTCCACGCGATCGAAGCCTCGCCGACACCGGAGAAGGCTGCTGCAGCGGCGGATCGCTTGCGAGACTTGATGCCCGGATCGGGGCACATGGTTCACATGCCCGCGCACATTGATGTCCGGACTGGCAAGTGGGCGAAGGCTGCGGAGCAGAACGAAGCGTCGCTGAAAGTCGATGCCGTTTATCGCGACGCCTCGCCGCGACAAGAGTTCTACAAGATCTACATGCTTCACAACCCGCACTTCCTGTCGTACGTGTGCATGATGCAGGGACGCAGCGAACGGGCACTGTCGTCGGCCCGCGAAATGTTGCACGCCATCCCTGCGGAGTTTCTCGACCAGTCGGCGGCGCTGGCGGACCCATTCATGTCCATCGAATACCAAGTGCTGATTCGATTCGGAAAATGGGACGAGTTGTTGGAGTTGCCCCAGCCGCGAAAGGACTTGCCGATCACCAGCGCGATGTGGCGTTTCGCCCGTGCCACGGCACTGGCGGCGAAACAAGACTTTGCAGCCGCCGAGATCGAACAAAAACTTTTCCGCGAAGCCTGTGCCGCCGTGCCCGAAAAAACCATGGGGGCGATCAACAAGGGACGCGACATCTTGAAGGTCGGCCGGCACACGCTGGCGGGGGAAATCGCGTTCCAACGCGGCGACTTTGAAACCGCGATTGAGGAACTCAGGAAGGGAGTCCAGGCGGAGACCGCCCTGTTGTACATGGATCCGCCGGAATGGATTCAACCGGTGCGTCACTCGCTGGGCGCGGTCCTGGTCGCCGCCAAACGCTGGGAAGAAGCGGAACAAGTCTACCGAGCGGACCTCAAGGATTGGCCCGAAAACGGCTGGTCTCTGTTCGGACTGAAACAATGTCTGACCGCCCGAGGAGATCACGCCGCAGCAGCAGAGATTGAGAAGCGATTCGAAGCCGCCTGGGCAGATGCCGACACGCAAATCCAGTCGACCTGTTTGTGTGCACGGGGGATCGGATCACAGTGATTGGCGGAAGCCAGCGGTTTGAATGTCAAAACGCGAGTCGATGTCCACCGGCGATGCGGAACCGATTCGCGCGGACGGTCGGGTCCATCCGACTACGGCGAGGGGGCCGTCGCTCATTGGGGCCGATCGGACCAATGGGACAGACGGGACCTATACGTCCTATTTATCCTATTTGCCCCATCTCGCGATCGGTGCCCCATCCTCGAAGGAACGGCAAAACAATGGGGGCAAAACAATTCCAGGCTGTAATCGTTTTGCCCCCATCGTCTTGCCCCCATTGTTTTGCCCATTGTTTGTTGCCCGAATACGTAACACTTATCTAAAAACCAACCGCCCCGCCGAACAAATCTGTCTTCCGCGCGGCGGTCAGATTTCCCGCGTCCACGAAGGTGAATCTCGTCTCACCGGTCGTTGCCGTCCAAATCGACGTTGCGGGTGCGTTTCAAGGCCTGATCGGAATCCGAAACGATCGCGGCGGGCTGGTGCTGCGGGGAGTTTGTGACGTGTGCCTGCAAACAGACCACGGCAAGCAGGATGAAACGGTTGGTTGTCGATCGTAGGTTCATTCAATAATGCGAGCTGCAAGGGAGTTTTGGCAATCAGGATGGGGTGGCAGAATGATTCGGGGCAGAATGATGGGGTGTGTAGACTGGCGCCGAGCGGCGGATCGAAACCGATGTCTGGCATGCTCGCCTACACACGTCCGCCCGACTCATTCGGAAAATGACAGCGAGACCCGCTCAACGATCGGTTTGGATTTGTTCTCCGTGGTATCGGTCAGACGAAGTTCGACCTGGAAACCGTAGCCGGCCGGCAGGGTCGAGAGCTCCAGTTCGGCGGGTGTCTTCGCGATCTGCTTTGAGAACCCCGGGATGTAGTCGTAGGTTTCTTTGACTTCGGTCCAGTCGGTCCACTGATCGATCTTGTCATCTTGGTCCGTATCGACGCCGACACGCGCTTCGACTGACTCCACCCAGGGCCCGGGGCTGACGAAGTCGGTTTTCTGTTGGGTGGCCAGGTAGAACTGCCCTTCGGCGAACGCAACGTCCGGGTCGGGGTGCCCCTTGCCGATGTTGTCGCACCAGGAGAACGGTTCATCGATCGACGGCGATGTGAACCAGCCCACGCTCATTTCGTGACCGCCTGCCGGGTCGTAGTCACCGAACAGGTAATACCGGCCGCCGATACAAATCGCTGCCCAATCGCCATAGGCCTCCTGTTCGGGTTCATGAATGTTGTACTCGGCGACGTTCGTTTTGTAGTTTTGGGGATCTTCTTTGGCCCAATGCGGATGCTTGTACGTGCCGATCTTTCCGGTCGGGTTGGTGCGGTTGTCGACGGCCGGTTTTCGAAAGACAAACCCGTCGATTCCATTCGGGCTGACGGCGTGTCCGGCCAGGGGCGAGTCCCAGGAACGCTTGTTGGCACTGATCGGGCTCCAATCCTCGATGATGACATGCATGTTGCCCTGCAGGTCGCGAATGAACCCGGCATCGCTGCCGTGAGACGGGTCTTTGACCGCCATGCCCATGTTCTTTCCCGGTTCGCCGTCAAACAGATCCTCGTCGACGTAGACGTGTGGATCCTGGTCGTTGGGGAAGTCGTAGTAGATCAACGCCTTGCCATCGACCCATTCGGCACTGGTCACCCATTTCGAAAACGCTTCGGTGACCGGACCGTGATGGACCCAATTCTTCATATCGCGGCTCTGCCAGGCATGGTATCCGCCTTTACCGGGTTTCAGTCCGCCCGGCGCGTCGAACTGATTGGGGAACCGAGTGGTTTGCAGCGGGATGTCGAATCCTTCCAGCGTCACAGGTTGCGGCTTGAAAGGCGGTGTCGACTTCGCCCCCTGTTTCTGACCTTTCTTGCGCCGAGGCTGACCACCTCCGTAGCGGCCGAACATCCAGTAGTTGTCCGGCGCCACGGTCAGCAAGACCGGGGCGTCGGCCAAGTTGACCGGACCGAGGTTTTCGATGGGGTTCCAGTTCTGCCAGATCGGCGACTGGTCGATGACGAGCGATCGGGCCGAACGTTTTTCGTCGGAGCTGTGAATTCGCGTGACGATGGTCGCGGTCTTTGCTGTCGGCGAAACCGAGCCGCCAGCGACCGTGGCGCCTTCGGCGGTTTGGATGTTCGTTTTCCAGTCGTCGGCGCTGTCGATCGTCCAATCGGCGGCGCAGAGTTGAGCGCCGGCGACCAGCGTGGCGAGGAGTGAAATGGAGCGTAAGTTCATGGGGCTTGTTGGGGTTTTAATTGATCAGTCGTGGTTTATTTAGGGACGTTGCGGAATCAATCCGACCTTCGATAGGTCGATGGGCACAATGCCCAATTTGAGTGCCGGTGAATCGGGTCGAAGTCGGAAATCGCCGTTTTCAGGGTCAACAAACAACGGATCGGTGGCCAAGCTATGCTTGTCGATTCCGTCGCGTTGTGAATCTCGTTCAATTCGATCAGGTTGTCATGTGAATGCAGGTAGGGGCGGACATCCTCCAGCGTCGGTTGTCTCGGCAGATCTTCGATTTCGTGTCTGCGGATCGTGCGACTCAACTCGCGACCGTTTTTGTCAAAGAAGTGCGTCATGCAGCCGGAGACAATCATTCCGCAGTACGGCATGTGGTGAATCAGGTTGTTTGCCACGCGATTCTGGTCGCTTTGCCAGATCATCACGCCGGGTGAATGCAAATAGATTTTTCCCAGGTCATGAATGTGGTTGTTGTAGACCAGGTTGTTGCCGTTGACATCCTTGGTGCCGGGGCCGTAGCCGCACAGCAGGATTCCGGCCCCTCCCAAATGCTCGATGTGATTCCCGGTGATCTTGTTGCCTTGGCCATGCAGATCCACACGAATCGCACCACTGCCGCTGTGGGCAAAATGACATTCCTCGATTGAACAGTTCTCCGCCCCGCGCAGGCGAACGAGCGTGTTGGCTTTGTCCAACATGTCCCAATCGTGCTGCAACCCGGCATCGTCCTGGTCCAGGGCGTATCGGTCGCCATGCATGAACGTCAGACCGCGGAAATGCAGGTTCCGCACAGGGACGTCGATGGGGCCGTGGTTGTCGATTACGCCTTCGACTCGAATCAATTCGATCAATCGCGGTGCCATCACCGGAGACTCAAGCGGTGACTTGCCTCTCGGCCACAGGTAGACCTTTCCCTGCTCGGTATTGAGAACCCACTCGCCCGGCTCGTCGAGTTCTTCGAGCACGTTTTCCACCCAACACGATTCGGTCGTCTTCAGGAAATGAAGCGGGTTCATCGCGTACGTGGCTTCCATCGACGTCTGGGCCATTTGCCGCGGCTCGTCAACGGACTCCAGCGGCAGCACATTGCAAATCCAGGCGTGATGCGGACGGACCACGATTTCCACGTCATGCACGTTCGGCCAAGCTTTTAGCTTGCCTTTGGGAAAATGCAGCCGGTTGCGGCTGCCGCCGGAAAGCGGGATGAAGCCTTCCGAGCGAGCGCGAGACAGCATGCCCTCGGCATCATAGAGCGTGAAAAACCGGTCCGACACATCGGCGGTCCACAGTTTGCCGGCGGCTTCATCGGGCAGGCCGGGCAACTCTCCTTCGACCTTTTTCCAACCTTGAATTTCCTGTCCCGAACTAAAGACGGGAGTTTCGCCTGGGTAGGCGGCATAGGTTACGGTCGAACCTGATTTCCCCGAGTCCTGCAGACCAAACACCACGGTGTTATCAACGCGATAGGTTCCACCACGGATCAGAACCACGATGTCGGATGGCTTTGTCTTTTTCAGCTCGCGAACGGCATCCCGGGCCCGCACCAGCGTCGCAAATGGGCCATCGGTTCCCTCCGCGTTGGCTGCCGCCAGTGTGCCGGACCAGCGATCGGATCCAGTGGTGGACACGAAGAAGTCAGCCTGGGGACCGGCAGCACCGCAGGTTGTACTGTTCGCTGTCAGGATCGCCAGCGTCAGTAGCACGATGAATGAGTGTCTCATTGTTTTGATGTCGGTAAAAAGAGAGCACTGATACGAATGACTTGGGTAAAACCGCTGGTGTTCAGGTTTTAGCCGCCCCCTGTCGCTGCTTCGCAGCGACGGGAATCGCCTAAAGGCTAGACACCAACGGTCGCTGAAACCATTCCTCACGGACGCTGTTGAACTTCAACGTACTGCGAACTAATCGTCAGATTTCCGGATTTGACATTCACAAAGCAGGACGTCGTGTGTTCGGGCAAGTCCGCGGTCGCCACCCAGTGTTCTCCCTCACGGGTGAGCGATGCGGGAGATTCGACCCACGTACGATTGCCTGTGAATCCGGTGTCGGTCGTGGAGATCAACACGGCGCGATCCAAAGGTTTGGACGACGAAAGCGTGAACTGGATCGATGTCCCGTTCATTTGTGTGCCCATTTGGCGACACCACGGTTTGCCGTCATTCACGACACTTTCCGCGAACGCGTAGCTGTCCGGCGGATTCCAAGCGGCCGCCGTGCTGTGTCTCATACCGGGCAGCAGCGCGACCAGGAACTCGCCACTCATCGCACGATAGCTGGCCGCCTGGCTGTCGAGCGGAAAGTGATTGTCTTGCGGCCATGAAAACCACAGTGTCGGCATCGTCGCGTTAGGCAGGTAGTGCAGCGGGTCCCAAACCTGACGGTAGAACGTGTTGTCACCCAACGCGGCGCCCCAGTGATTGTCCACGTCGGCCATCTTTCCGCACCCATAGGTCGGAATGGTAAACGCGAATCGGGTATCGATTCCCATCACCGTGCTGGTGATGACACCGCCCCACGAAACGCCCATCACGCCAACCTTGTCCTGATCAACTTCCGGCAGGGAACGCAACAGCGAGTTGGCCAGGATGGTGTCGGCCAACGCGTGGTACATCCACTGATCCTGCAGCGGCTTGGACACATCCTGATAGTGTCCCGCGCGCGGGGGACCGGGCCATTGATGTTTCGCCCACTTACGCGGTGCTTCGCGGCGTTCGGCCTGTCCCTCGTGCGCGATCGCAATCGCGGCAAAACCCTTTTCATTCCATTTCTCAACCCACTGGCGAAATGCCGTCCCACCGCCGCCATGAACCAGCACGATGCCCGGAACTTTCCCACTGCGATTGGATGGCAAGCCCAGCCACGCAAACACCTTGGTCGGCCGGCCTTCATAGTCCAAAGCATCGTAATAGATCGGGCGGATCGTTTCGGTGCGTTCGAATCCTTCGGCATCCATCATCGCCGGAGGTTGGGTGAGTTGGCCGAGCGCGAGGACGTCGGCGCGTTTGGATGCGAAGTCGTCCGCATCGGCGACACAGGCGACGCTTAGAAGCAAGCTGGCCAAAACCCCGGGTGCGCTGCAACGCGTCGACGTAGCTACGCTTACCAGAGCGTGGATGGCAGAGGGGAACCACCTTCTGGCGAAGGTAGCTACGTTGAATCGGTGATTGATGATGTGTCGCACGTGAATTGGGACCGTCCAGTTGATGATGAACAATAAATTCGTTTGAGAAAGATAAAACCGTTTGTCTCGTTGTACGACGTCCTTTCTAGGTCGTCGCACCGAGCCCCTTGAGCGACAGCCCGGCAGGGCCACTGTACTTTCGAAAAGGAGTCGTTTTAGAATGGCACGGGCATAAGCGTTGGTGTCTAGCCTTTAGGCGATTCTCGGTCGCTGCTTCGCAGCGACCGTGGGCGGCTAAAGCCTGAACACCAGCGTTTGCTGCGTTTCTTTTGACTGATGCCCGTGCCATTCGAGTCGCTCTAGGCGAAACGCTCGCCTCAAGGCTACACACCAGCGGTTGGGTGTTCGACACGCTTATTCCCCCGCCGGCTTCAAATCGAAACGTTCGACAAAGGGAAGAAACCCCTTGCGGCTGCCGATGTGAACGCCCCAGCGGATTTGGGTGCCCTTATCGCAGTCGGTGAAGGCTTCGGGGCGATAGGCTCCGGCCGCGTGTGGGACGTTTTTCACGTTGTGGGTTTTCGTGAAGTGGATGCCGTCTTCGGCATAAACGATCGAACGCACCCATTCTTTGGGGCCGGTTGTTCCGATCAACGCGGCAACGCCCTCGCCCTGCGGCCAAACCAAGACTTCGTGGTTGCCCGGGATCACCGGGTTGCCTTCGGATCTGACGTAGGGCCCCTGTGGTTTGTCGGCGATCGCAAGCCCCAGCTTGGTTTGCCCCGGGCCTTTCCCGAGCTGACGCCCCTTGTAGTAGAACCAATACTTGCCGTCGCGGACGATCAGGCAGGCATCATCGACCAAGTGAGAATCGAAATCCTCCGGATCGTCGCTGTTGGTCAGTGCCGGGTTGCTATCGAGTCGCTCCCAAGGTCCGTCGGGCGAATCCGAGACGGCGATTCCGATTTTCGAATCCGGATTGAAGGGCCTGCCGAACTCACGTGAGGTTCCGGTGTAGAACAACCAATAGCGTCCTTCGGCGACCAAAATGTTTGGCGTAAAGACGCTGGCGCCTTCCCAGGTTCCCGACTCGCCTTTCCCCAGCGCCATCCCCTTCTCGGTCCAGCTGTGGCCATCGGGCGAAGTGGCATACCAGACGGTCGCGTCGTAACCGGGCGAGATCTTGCCTTTGGAATACCAGACGTAGTAAAGGTCATCGACCTTGATGATGTCGCTGGGGTCACGGCGCATCACGCCTTCTTCAGCACCGATGCCTTCGGCGTCGGAGTAGACGACTTCGACGGTGCCCAATTGCGATTGAGCCACCGCGACGTTGCCAGCCATCACGGCGGCAGCACTAGCGATCCAGACCAAAATTCTCACGATGATTTCCTCTTTTAGGGATTGGTTGCTTAGGATTCCGATTGGCCGGGCCACGCGGCGGATTGTTTCACTGTTCTTCATCACACCACGTGAAGATTAGAGTTCCAGCAGAAGCGTTTGGCCGGCCGTGATGTCCAGGCCTTGGGAAAAGTGAACGATGATGCGTCGAGCATCGCGTTGGATTTTTGTCGTGATCTCACGGTCATCGAGTTGTTCCCCCGAAAACACCTCGGCTTGGCCACGGTTGGTCAGCGAAGCCAACCACTCGGCGGACAGTTTTTTGTCGGCCGGCACCAGATGATCGGAAACATCGGCCTTGGAAAATGGCCCCGCCATGGCCTGGGACCCGCCGGGCAACACGGCTGCACCGCCACCGGCGCCGATCGCGCCCAGAAAACTCCTGCGTTGGATCGACCGTCCACGACCAACGCTCGGGGACGAGCACGAATTCTGACGCTCTTGGAGGGTTCGCTCGGGCATGGGCTAAGTCTTGTCTTGCGGATTGGCCAAATGATGGGGGCGCTGGTCGGAACCGATGACGTGGACATCGCCGATCTGGGCGCGAATCCGTTCGGCTTCCTGCATCAACTCGGCGTCCAGGGGATGGGAACCGTTGACATGAAATCCGAGGTGCCATTTCCCGACCATCTTGTTGTAGTAGCCGGCCGACTTCAGCAGCTCGGCAAGGGTCAGCTCCTCGGCCGCGATTCCGTATTCGGCGTATTTGGGGGTGTTGTGCCTGGAAATCGGATGCCCGCAGCGCATCGGATAACGCCCGGTCATCAATGCGGCTCGCGACGGACCGCAAACGTTGGCCGCGACCAGACAATCAGTCCAGCGGAACCCCTCGCGAGCCAGGCGATCGATCTGGGGTGTGTTCAACGTCGAACCATAACAGCCCAAGTCACCGTAGCCGACATCATCGGCGAAAATCAAAATGATGTTGGGCGGTCGGGCCGGACTTTCCGCAGCTGCCGTTCTGGTCGATGCCAGAAGCAGTAACAAGCTGACACTGAAAACCAATGTCAGAAGGCCTCGTTGTACGACGTCCATTTTAGGTCGTCGCGGTGAGTCCTGTGGACGACGGCCCGGAAGGGCCATCGTACCCGGAGCAACGGCCGTCCCAATTTGGATGGCGGCCAAAGCCTGTACACCAACACTTGAACAATTCTGACTCATTTCGTTCTTTGTCTCTGCGTGCGCGGCTTTTGTTTCCCTGTTTCCGCTTTCAACTCCGGATGTCGCTTCAGACGCTCGGCGTGGATCGCCTTGCGTGTGGCGGCATCGACCGTCGGCCAGTCTTTTCCATGGCTGATGACCGGCGCATCCTTAATCGCCGATCCGGTCGGGCGTTGGCCATCGCCCCGTTGCATAAACTCCCCCAGTTCCTGGCGAGTCTGTTCGGCCATGCGTACCATCTGCCGGACGATATCGGGGTTGGCCGCGGAGACGTCTTGCGACTCGGCAACGTCCAAACGCAGGTTGTACAGGACGGGTGACTGGATCCGTGTGAAGGCCTTGTTCTTGTCCCAAAACGGGAGCTGCTCGCTGGAACGCGGAAGATGCAACTTCCAGTCGCCGTGACGAATCGCTTGCAGGTTCTCGCAGTTGTAATAGTAGAACGGCTGGTCATCGGCCCGAGTCAGCTTTCCGCCGATCAAGAGCGGCATCAGGCTGACGCCGTCGTACACGCGATCGTCCGGTAGCGTCTGGCCAATGATCTCCGACAACGACGGGAACAGATCCATGGCGACGACCGGCGTGTCGGATTGGACGCCATGCTTGATCACCGCCGGCCAATGAAAAATGAACGGGACGCGATGGCCGCCTTCGAAGGTCACATACTTGGTTCCGCGATAGGGGGCCGCGTATTGCGGTTTCACCGGACCGTTGTCCGATGTGAAGATCACGATCGTATTCTCCGCGATCCCCGCCTTGTGTAGCGCGTTCATCATTTCGCCAATTCCCCAATCAAGTTCCTCAATCACGTCGCCGCGGACGCCGTCCTGGGACGATCCGACGAAGTCCTTGCCGGCTTTGTAAGGCGTGTGGGGATAGTTGTGCGAGAAATACAAAAAGAACGGTTGGTCGCCGTGCTCGGTGATGATCTTCACCGCTCGATCCGTGTACAGCTTGGTCAGCTGGGCCAAGGGAGTTTGCGAATAGATCTCCTGCTTGCCGTCGTAAAACGTTGACGAGTGCCCCGCGTTGTTGGGCATGCCGTAGTAGTGATCAAACCCGTGCCGGAAGGGATGGAATTCGGGTTCCTTGCCGAGGTGCCATTTGCCGATCAAAAAGGTTTCGTAATCTTGCTTTTTAAACTGCTCCGCCAATGTGACTTCATCGGGATTCAGCCCCAGAAACCAATGTTCGTCACGGATCGGATTGATTCCCATATAGAGGCCACATCGCTGGGGATAGGCACCGGTCAGAAAAGCCGCCCGCGACGGGGAACAGATCGAAGCGCCGGTATGGAAGTCCGTGAACTTGATCCCTTCGGACGCCAAGCGGTCGATGTTCGGCGTCTGCACCTTCGTCGCGCCGTAGCAGCTGATGTCGGAGTATCCCAGGTCATCGGTCAAAAAGAAGATGACGTTGGGTCGCCGCGGCGTCTGGCCGAAACCGAGTGATGGCATCAGCGCGTGAATCAACACGCCGGCGAGCAGGACAATGAAACAACTCCCGCGAAACGCCGCGGTTTGCTGTTTGACGGACCGCGCCGTGGGACGTCGACTGTCTAGGTGACGAATCTGTACGTAGCGGAAGTCGCCAAGACTTTCGTGATTCGGGGGCGGAAATGACGCTTCCGGCGCGGGCCCTCTCTGGCGTTTGCTTGCTGCGCAAACGCCGTCTCTCCCAGAGGGAGAGAATTTGGAGGGGGTGCCAAAAGTTGCAGTCATACAATCGACATCCATTGGCAGAAAGTGGATTCCAGGCGCTTTCCACGCTCTGGCGAGCGTAGCTACGTCAGAGCGAGCGACCGCGCTCATTGCTTGGTCACCTTCGGTTGACGATTTCGTTTTGGGTTCTTTGCTGCCGCCTTTTGGGGGCGATAGCTTTCCAACAATGCCTCCATTTCCTTCACGACCTCGGGGAATCGGTTGTAAACGTTTTGGGTTTGGCGGACATCGTTCTGCAAATCGTAGAGTTGGGCGCGCGGCGCGTCCGGCTTGTACCTGCCGTTTTCGATGTCGCTGTTTACGCTGCCGACAAACGCCGTCGCCGGCGGTCCGCCCCAGGCGTGTTGGTGTTCCTTGCTGCCGCTAAATCCGCCGCTGCCCCGCGCCCCGATGTACAACCACTTTCCTTTGCGGATGGCCAAGTGCGATGGCTTGTGCGGCGCAAGGAGCAACTCTTCGCGAAGCGGCTCGGACGGATCTCCCAGCAAGGCAGGCAGCATGTTGATGCTGTCTTTGTTCTCCACCGATTCGGGGTCCTTGCCGACCAACGCCGCAAACGTGGCAAGCAGGTCGACGTTGCAGATCAACTGGTCCGACTTGCTGCCCGGTGCAATCTTGCCGGGCCAGCGGGCGATGAACGGAACGCGATGACCGCCTTCCCAGGCACCGAACTTGAATCCCAGCAGATCGCCGTTGATCCGATGTCCCGCCCTGACCGCGTTGCGGCCACCCAGATTCAACATCGCGCCGTTGTCGCTGGTGAAGATGACCAGCGTGTTGTCACTCAAACCATGCTCCTCGAGCGACTTGGTGACTTGCCCGACCATCCAGTCCAATTCCTGGATGAAGTCGCCGTAGAGCTCCGCTTGGCTTGAACCCTGAAAGTTTTCTCCGGGGGTAAAGGGGTGGTGAATGTGGGTCGTGGCCAGGTACAGAAAGAACGGATTCTGCTTGTTGGCGGTGATCCAGTCGACCGCCTTGCCCGCCAAGACCGTTCCGACCGTGTAGTCGTTGTAGTGTTTGTGAGCCTCGACCGCCCCTTTGAACATGTTAGGCGTGCGTTGCGAGGCTTCGGGGGGAATCTTGGTGATCGGCGTTGCGTCCTTGTGTTGGCCCCGGCCGAGATAGACCAGCGGGTCGGCCGGGTCACCGCCGACGATGCGATCATTTTCGACGTAGACATACGGCGGGGCGCTGTTGACCACGGGTAGTCCGAAGTAGTAATCGAACCCGAGATCCAAGGGGCCGGGACGCAGCGGTTCCTGCCAGTTGTTGGTCCCCTCACCGAACCCCAAATGCCACTTGCCCAGTGCCGCCGTTTTATAGCCGTTGTTTTTGAAAACGTCCGCCGTGGTCAATTTATCGGTGTCAACGATCAATCCGCTGGTCACCGGCGCCGGTCCCCACACGCCTTTACCACCGTTGGCGCGGAGCGGATACTCGCCGGTCAACAAGGCGTAGCGCGAAGGCGTGCAAACCGCGGACGCGGAATGAGCGTCGGAGAACATTCGCCCTTCTTTGGCCAAGCGGTCGATGTTCGGCGTCTGCACCTTGGTTGCCCCGTAGCACCCCAGGTCACCGTAGCCCAGGTCGTCGGCAAAAACCAGCACGACGTTAGGGGGAGTGTCAGCTGCGTGACTGATGGAAACGGTCATCAGTGGCAAGAAGAAACAGACCAGGAACGCAAGGGAGTTGACTTTCATTGGATGTCGATACGTCGTGGGGAAATTGGATCGCAGCGATAGCGATCATGGTTCAGACAAGTTCTCGTTCCATGCGCCGATGAACATGAATCCGAACGATACAAAGGGGGCTCCATTCTATCCTGATTCGCCGAGACGTTTGGGAGAGGGCGATGGGGCCGTTCGATGGACAGACATGTCAGCAGTGCGTCAGGCGACGCCGCGCCGCTGAACGCCGTCGCTTAGATTTGACGTGCGTGTCCAACCACCGGTGATGGTGACGAAGCGTGCGGGACAACGAGGAATCTGACGTGCCCCGGTCGCGGTCGCTGAAGTCCCCAAGTTCATCCGCTTTATCGTCGTCGATCAAGCTGTCGTCGCGAGAACGGAATGCGACATGGGGTCAGGGTTTTGCGACAGAGAAATCCGAAAAAGCGTGGCCCCTGTCGCGCGGAGACGACGCATTGTCACCCGTCGGGCAATCAGCTTGCCGACATCAATGCTCGAAATCAATCGCAAAGCACCAGTTTAGTGGAGAAGTAGATATGGTCCGTCGTAGCGTCCAAGGTGCCGTGTTTTCCGGAATCGTTTTGGTTCCCGGTCTTCTGTTCGCCCAGCCGCCCGGTCGTGGTGGACAACAAGGCGGGATGCGGGGCGGTCCGCCCACCGAAATGATCTTCCAGCTGTTTCAACAAGCCGACACGAACGGGGACGGCAGCGTGACCCAGGCAGAGTTGACGACGGCGATGCAGACCATGGCTCGTGGAGATCGACGCGGACGTGGTGGTCCGCCACCGCAAGGCATGCAGCCAGGGTTCAACCAGCCGCAGCAGTTGCTCGGCGCGGGCGGTCCACCGCCTCGTGCCGGAGGTGAAGGCGAACCAGGCGGACATCCCGGACCGCCGCCTCAACCGGGGCAGGTGTTACCTGAACCGATCGCAGCCTCGCTGAACCTGACCGACCGTCAATCACGCCAACTGGCCGCACTGCAAGCCGACGTTGACAAGCGGCTCGCAGCGATCTTGACCGACGAACAAGAAACTCAGCTTCAACAAGCCGGGCCGGCGCATGGACAGGCATTCGGACCAAGGCCCGGTGAAGGCCAACCGGGCGAGCGGTTTGGCGGCCGGCCCGAACGTCCGCTGTAGGGAGCAATAGGAATTGACCTGGCGACGCTCGCCAGGGCGTGGAGCACACTTGGGATCCAGCTTCTGGCGCAGGCAGCTACATAGGACGAGCGGCGGACGACATCCTTAGAACAACAGGCCATCGTCGGTCAGTGCAGCATCGACCGACGCGATGCGGTTGCTCTTGTCGCGATTGCCGTCCTGTTGGCGTCCGCCGTTTCCGTTTTTCTGTGGGTCGTTGTTTCGGGCCGCGTCATCGCTCACCGCGACGGAGAACTCATCCGCCACGCCGGCGGCGATCGCGCTGCCCACGTCTTGCCCCACGGTGTCGTCGAAGTTGAAGTGGATGCCCAGGTAGACTCGACTGCGGCCGTTCTCGGCCATCGCTTCGCTAAAGGAACTGAACGAACGCGTCGCGTCGTCCAGTTCAATACCATATGCGGCCTGCAACTCAGGGTTCTCGATCAAGTATTCCAATTCAACCGACGTCAATTCAAAGGCAATGTCGTCGGTGCCATAGAATTCCTGCAGCGTTGCGAACAACGCGCCTCCGAAGGTCGCGTGGCCGGAGATGTAGGTTGGAAACTGTGGAGTGAATCCGGTCAGGTCTTCGCCATTGGGAGCGCCCAATGGGGTCCAGTCGACATCGCCTTCAGTGAGTTCGTTTCCGTCGCTATCGCCGGCGCGGATCGCCGTGACCGGCCGCCAAAATTCTTCGCCGAACTTCGTGTCCCAGGCAACGATCCCCGCATCGGCCATCGCGACCGACGCCTGGGCGAACAGCGCCGCATTCTCTTCCATCGAATTGCCCTGTTGTTCGGCGATCTGGAGCAAGACGTCGTTGAACAGTGCCAGCGGCGTGCCAAGCCCGACGCGGTCATAGGCCCAGAACAGACCCGCCTCGGTTTGATCGTCCGTGCGAACCTCGCTATCGACCGAACCCAACTCCAGGACTTCATCGTAGGCGTCCGCGTACTCCTCGCTGGTCAGGTCGGGTGGCGAAGCGGGCAGGAACGCTTCGGTCGAACCGATCGCAAAGGTGTCGACCTCGCCCCACGCCGGCCCCCAAGCGGGGACATCGGGACTGAGCGGATCGGGTTGGAAGTACCCTGCTTCATCGGTGTACTGATACTGGCCGATCACGTCGGAACCATCATTGGCGCGAATGGCCAGAATCGTGCTCCCGATCTCGCTGCCAAGCGTCCGACTTGCGTCGGTGCTTCGGTCGGACACGGATCCCGCAAGGCTGGACTCCAAGAACGCATCAAGCGTTTCTTGTTGGGCGGGATACAAACTGCTTAGCACGGTGTAGGCTGCTTGTGCTGCGGCGATTTCTGCCGACAGGTTGGCATCGCCGCTGGGGTCGATCGAATAGTCATAAAACGTGTCGGCGTCGGATCCGTCGGTCGCGATGCCGACCGCATCGTAGATGGCAAGATTCAGCATCGCCATGGAGCGGGACGCGTAGCCGGGGTTTTGCAGCGTCGCCTCGGCATCCGCCAAAATCTCACCGAATAGATCGTTCCACGCAAGCACCACGTCGGAGCTTTCGTCGGAAAGGGTGTCGTCATCTTCGTCGTCGTTCGGTTGATCGGTCTCGTCCGTTGGTGAGTCGGTCGGAGTGTCCGAGTCGGGATCGCGATTGCCGAAATTTGCGTTGTCGCGGCCGAGGCGATTGATGACCATCAACGCGTCGAGCGCCGAGTCGCGACCGTCGTTGTTGACATCCGTCATGCGTCCGGGACCGCGCTGGTCTGATTGCTGGTTCGATCGGCCGTCGACGGTCCCAGAACCCTGCGTCTGACGGCTCATTTCGTTGATCACGGCCAACGCATCAAGCGCCGAAACCTGCCCGTCTTGGTTGACATCCTCGGGCATCAGTTCGTTGTGAAAGAGATTGGCCGCCAGCAACTGACGTGATTCAAGCGATTCGGTTCGCAGCCGACGCCGCGTCTTGGATCGTTTTTGAGCCATGGAGACACCTTGTTGAAACGATGGGGAAGCGAAGGAGCCAAGAGGCGTGGGGCTCTATGAAAGGCAAATTGCGGCGTCAAAATGTCACAGTTCCACGGTAATTCGGCGTCATGGTGCTTCGGCATCAACACCACCGCATGGCCCTCCCGTGTGGAGTCCGTGCGGTTCTTGGCAAGCAATCCTCCTGGCAGGAATGCCCACGGATGGCAGCGCGAACCCACGGATGTGATGCGGTCTGGGATCCGTGGGATCGCGCTGCCATCCGTGGGCAATCGACCTCCCTGTGGTTCAATCCGGCCAGAGGGATTCGCAAGAGACCTTTAGAATCAACGACTTATAGACCGCACGACTCGGCCAGCGGAGGTGACGCGCATAAGCAACCGAACCCGGTCCGTCTTGTGAATCTTGTGGCCCGTCGACCCATAAAACAACGCATTGAACTTCGAGTTGAGAACGTTCCGAACCGGACGCTGAATGTTCTCCGCTTCCTCCGTCTCGATCCATCGGCCCGCGCCAGCCCCCCATCAAGGAACCGGAACGCCATGCCCCGCTCACTGATTGCCGCAATCTGCTTATTCGCTGCTACAAATCAGCTCCCCGCCGCAGACTGGCCTGCGTTTTTGGGACCGGAGGGGGCCGCAAGATCCAGCGACGTCGTCCCCACCACGTGGAGCAACTCTGAGAATCTCGCGTGGAAAGTCGATTTACCCGGGACCGGTTCATCCAGCCCGATCATCATCGGCGACCACCTGTACGTCGTGACGCGTCGCAGCGGCACGATCATTTTCAAGCCCGGCGATTCATTCGGACCGCTGGCGCGAAATGTCATCGAAGACGACGAGACCGTCTCGCAAACCATCCATGAACCCGACCATCGAATGTAGAACGCAGGACCGGTTGTCTACCGCAACTCAATGTGCGTACGTGATGATGCGCTGCGAGTGTCACCGTGTTCTCCGAACTCGGCGTGCGCGAAATCAGGAAGCTTTGCCCTGCGCCGACCTCGGTGAGGACGGCGACTGTCCAGCCCAATCGAAAACGAAGCTGCGGTTAGACTGCTAGTGCTGCACAAAACCCTCCACATCCTCCAACACGATCTGCTGGCGTTCGTCTGTACCACGGAGCGTCAGTTGGACGTTCTTAAATTCGATGTTCTTCGCATGGCGGATGTACGCGCCCCAAGCGGGCAAGACGCCAAAGAAGAACTGTTCCGGATAGCGGTCGAGATCCTCCGGCACGTCCCGTTTCGCGTCCGCGGCATTTCCGTGCCCCGGATACGAGATCGTCACATTCTCCAAGACAACGTTCTCGATAGGGTGCCCTGGAATACCGGTGATCATGATCGGCCCCGCCTTGGACTTCTCTTTGTCGGTAACGCCAGGCGTTGTGTCGACCTTCAGTCCTTTGTACGGCGCCTCCGTCGCCTTGGCCCGATCCTCGATCGTCACTTCAGCGACCACGTCGCGGACGCATACGTTTTTCAATTTCCCGACCGGGGCTTTCTGGTCGCGGTTGCCGTAGGTATTGCCGCGGTCGCCCAGACGAACGAAAACCGGGGTGTCCACGTTTTCGATCACAATCCTTGTTATGTCCACGTTCTCCAGCCGTCCACCATCGACCAACTCGCAGTCAGCCTGTGCGACCTCATGTGCCGTCACATCCGAAAACGCCGCGATGACGCCCAACATTTTGCCGTGGGGATCAAGCACCGGCGACTTTCGAACTAGAACGCTACGGTCGACTTCGCCAGCCATGTTCGGCTCGATCTGCGTCCTCGGCTGACCTTGCTGGCACGATCTCTCTGACTGTTATCGGTTAAAGCTTTAACGCCCGTTGCCGGTAATGTTCGTCAATCCGGTTGGCGATGCGATCGACGTCCTCGTCGCTCATGAACACCGGCCCGCCCAACGCCGATGCACCGACGAAGATCTCCGCCGACTTGTGCGCCATCAGCATCGCGGCTTTGACCGCGCCGGGGGTCTTGCCCAGCGTGATCAATCCGTGATTGGCCAGCAGAATCACTCTCGGTGGCGCGCCGAACTCGTCCATGAATGCCTTCGTCTTGTCGCGAATGGATTGTGACAGTTTCAGGCCGGGATCGGTGTAGGGCACGAACACAGACTGGGCACCGCAGCAAACGACTTCATCGGGAAACAGTTTACGGGTGGCAAACTCTTCGGCCCGCGGCGAACACAGGATCTGGTTGACCGGGATACTGTGGGTGTGCCCGATGAATCGAATGTCCGGCAGCGATAGCAGGTAGGCATGAAACAGCGTCTCGACGGATGGTTTTTTGGATTCCGGGTCGACGCGACAGGCCAGCAGGTGGTCTTCGATCTCCTGGTCACTCAGTGCGTCCAACTCCAGCATCGGCAACAGTTTGTCGAACCGGCAGGCAACGACGTCGTCTTCGGCGAGTGTCTGCAGGCAACTGCCGCTGGCTTTGACGAGAAACGTTTCCTCGTCGATTCGCGCCGACGTGTTGCCTTCGCCTAACATCGCCAGTCCACGATGTTCTTCGCCGAGGAAGCGGGAAAGGGAAAGAAGTTCGTCCAGATTGGTTTGAGTGTTCATTGCAGGGGGAACGTTTGGTTCGGCCCTTTGACAGGCCGGTGTCAAGTGGAGGGTCGGGTCAGGTCGATGCAGGTTCTGCGGTATTCTTTGCGGCCAAAAAATTGACCGAGAATCCGAAGATTGCGATCACGACAAAGCAAACAAAAGGGAGAAAGAACGAGACACGCACCGACTCCAGTGCTTGGCCGGCGATCGTCATGCCGTCACCGTCGATCAGGGCGCCTTGGAATCGTGGCATGAATGCGCCGCCGACGATGGCGAAGATCAAACCGGCCGAACCGAGCTTGGCGTCATTGGGCGACAATCCGGTCAAGGCGATGCCGTAAATTGTCGGAAACATCAGCGACATGCAGGCCGAAACACCGACCAGACAGTACAGTCCGGTCATGCCTTGCAAGAAAATCGCCCCCAACGTCAACAGGCCACCACCGACCGCCAGAATCCCCAGCAACAATCCGGGGCGGAGGTACTGCAAGATGAACGTGCAGATAAACCGACTGGCCAGAAAAATGCTCATCGCCAGAATGTTGTAATTCTGGGCCTGGGCCGCGCTCAGCCCCACCAGCGTCATGCCGTAGTGAATGATGAAGGTCCAGCACATGATCTGGGCGCCGACGTAAAACGCCTGGGCGATCACGCCGCCGACGTATCGCCCGCTGGTCAACAGATGCTTCATCAACGGGAGCAATTCGATCTTGTCTTCTTCGTGTCCCGTGTCGGGTAACTTTGAAAAGATGAAAATCAGCATCACTGCGATGACGATCACCGCGATGACGACGTAGGGCGTTTTCACGACGTCCAGATCGTGCGCCACCATCGCCTGATGCGCTTCGGGATCGGCCTGCGCACTGGCTTCCATGGCGGATGTGATCAAGCCATCGACTTGGCTGGGCAGCATGGTTGCGTATTCCGGATGGGCCGCCTTTTCCGCTTCGCGAAACTCGGCCACCTCCAGGCTTGGCAGAATCAGCATGCTGGCAACGACCATTCCGGTCAGCGAACCGATCGGGTTGAATGCTTGGGCGAGATTCAATCGTTGGGTCGCCGTTTCTTTGGGGCCCATCGACAGAATGTAAGGGTTGGCCGTTGTTTCCAAAAATGCCAATCCGAACGTCAAGACATAGAACCCGACCAGAAAGATATTGAAATTCATCGCCACGCTGGCCGGGATCGTCAGCAGGGCTCCGACGGCGTACAGCAGCAGCCCGATGATGATTCCCGACTTGTAGGAAACCTTGCGGATGACCAGCGCCGCGGGAATCGCCATCGTGGCGTAACCGCCATAAAACGCCCACTGGACCAGGCTGCTTTGAGCGTTGCTGATCAGGAAGATCTCTTTGAACGCTCGGACCAGCGGATTGGTGATGTCGTTGGCAAAACCCCAGAGCGCGAACAAGGTGGTGACGAGGACAAACGGATAGACATAGTGCGACGGCACCACACGATGCGTTTGCTTGGTGGCGTCACTTGATGGAGCTTCGTTGTGATTGCCGGGGCTTTCCAAATCGACCTCGTTTTCGTTCATCGCCTTCCCACCGCAAGCCGTGTTGATCGGATTCCAATACATTTCAAAGCACGCATCTTGGAACCTGGGATGGAACGAAACACGTCACGGCCACCTGTCTCGATATCGCGTTTGAGAACACGTTCTAGGTTGATCGGTCACGAGGATCGAGGAGCGGACACGACACGGGGGTAATGAATTGCGACATCGACTCTGGCGTGACAGAATCTGGCATGACGGGCAGCACCGAGTTGACTACCACGTCATGGACAGCAATCGGCCCCGTCCCGGTCTGCATTTTTCGGTACTTTTATTTATTCTGCTGTGACACGGTGATTCGGGCCGTGTTTGCTAGGTAGGAGAAAATCGATGTTGCAGGGTCCAGAAACACGAGCGTCACTGATCGGCAAGCTGAACCAACCGGCTTCGGACGAGGTTTGGGCGGAGTTTGTCGCGATTTATCGGCCGCTCGTGGTTCGGGTCGCGCGGGCCAAGGGCGTGCAGCATGCCGACGCGGAGGATCTGGCGCAAGAGGTTTTCACAGCGGTCAGACGGTCATTGTCGACGTTTGAAACGCGTGGGCGCGGTTCGTTTCGCGGCTGGTTGTTCCGCATCACACGTAATCTGGTCGTCAACCACTTGACGCGGTCCAAGGGGCCGGTGGGGTCGGGCGACAGCCAGATTCAGCAGTTGTTGATGCAACAACCGGATCGGCAAAACGAAACAGCCACGTTGTTTGCCTACGAACTCCGGCGTCAGCAACTTCACGTTGCCGCCGATCGGGTACGACCGAATTTCGAACCCGACACGTGGCACGCGTTTTGGCGGACGGCGGTCCAGGGCGAATCGATCTCCAGCGTCGCGGCATCACTGGAAAAATCCGAGGGTGCCGTGCGGATGGCAAAGTGCCGCGTGTTTGCACGTTTGCAAGAAGAAGTTCAACGCCTGTCAGAGTTATGGGAGACCGAAGGATGATTGCACACATGCACTACGATCGTGAAACACTGAACGACTTTCTGCACGACCGTTTGGATTCCGATACAGACGAAATCACCGCACACATCGAATCGTGCGAGAATTGTCAGTCCATGGTCGAGGAGATGGTTGAAACGCAATTGACCTGGGGGGATGCCGGTGAACTGCTTCGCACACCCGCGGCAGAGTTCACGGTTGAATCCACGTCAAGAAGTGGGGCAACCGAGCAAATCGAGCGATCCGGGGCAACGCGTTTCTTGAAGCCATCGAACCATCCCGATTCGATCGGGCGTTTTGCACGCTTTGAGATCCAGCGCGTGCTCGGTCGCGGCGGGATGGGCATCGTGATGCTGGCCCTGGACACCTCACTCGGACGCCTCTGCGCCGTGAAGGTGTTGGCGCCCGAGCTGGCCACCTCCGCCGCGGCTCGCCGGCGGTTTTCTCGAGAAGCCAAGAGTGCCGCGGCGGTCGTCCACCCGCACGTCGTTCCGATTCAAACGGTGGATGAGTACGATGGGCTGCCCTATTTGGTCATGCCGGTCGTGGAAGGCCCGAGTTTGCAGCAACGTGTCGATCAGGATGGGCCGTTGTCGCTGATCGGAACCGTCCGCATTGCGGCTCAAATCGCAGACGGCCTGTCCGCGGCACACGAACAGGGGTTGGTCCACCGCGATATAAAACCGGCAAACATCTTGCTCGAAAACGGTGTCGAGCGCGTTCAAATCACGGACTTCGGTTTGGCCAGAGCGGTCGACGATGCCAGCATGACACGCAGCGGCGTAATCGCGGGCACCCCGCAATACATGTCGCCGGAACAAGCGCACGGCGACTCGATCGACCACCGCAGCGATCTGTTCTCGCTCGGCAGCGTCATGTACTTCATGCTCACCGGTCGCAGCCCCTTTCGAGCGGAAACGACGATGGGCGTGCTCAATCGGATCGTCAATGACGTCCCCAGATCGCTGCGGGACATCAACGCCGATGTCCCCGAGTGGCTCGATTCGATCGTGATGCGGCTGCTAAGCAAGCACCCGGACCAGCGTTATCGATGTTCGTCCGAAGTCGCCCAGCTATTGAAAGGCTGGCAATCCTACCTGCTGGCCCCGAACAGACCCCAGGCATCGGAGGACGCACCGGCGATTCCTCTCCCGGAACGCGTGCCCGCCGGTCGTCGCAAAACCGGCGGGGCACTGCCTTGGATCCTTGCCGCGGGCTTGTTCGCCGTCCTCGTGTGGGCGGCCACCATCATCATCTTTCAATCCGACCAGGGAACGCTCCAAATCGAAAGTTTCGCCGATACCAACGTGCCCATCGTTGTCCGACAGGGAGACCAAGTTGTCAAAGAATTGACGGTGACCCAAGACGGGGCCTCGATCGAAGTGAAGTCCGGCGCCTATGTCATTGAGATCGCTGGCGCGGCCGATGGCTTTGAAATCAAGAACGATTCGGTGGTCATCAAACGCGGGGCAACACGGGTGGCCAAGATCGTCGAAACGAAGTCCGGCGCCGCCGACACAACGCCCGACACGGTGGCTCAAGTGCCCCAACGCAGTGAGTCTCAGCGCAGTGAGTCTCAGCGCAGTGAGCTCCAGCGCAGTGAGCTCCAGCGCAGTGAGTCTCAGCGCACTGAGCTCCAGCGCACTGAACCTCCCAAACTCTCCCCGTTCACTCGCATGGAGTTCAACGAGAATCAGATCCTGGTCACGTATCAGTCCCAACAATACGAGTTGCTTCAGATCGACCATTTCGCGATCGATGATTTGGTCAATAAGGCCCAAGCACAATTTGGGAAGATTTGGAAGAAACGATTGAGTGAAGACTTGGTCCAGGTCTTTTGGAGTCAGGGGCACTTTCCAGGTGAGTCTGTCAAGCTAAAACTCAAGCGACCTGATTCTGGGGAAGTCGTTTCTGTCATCGCGAAAATGACGGAAGCGAATCGGCAGACGCTATATCGCGATAATGAACATAACCAACCGGAGAGCCGCCGCGTCGAAGACTTCCTGCAGGGGGTGCTATCAACCAAAACGTCTGTCCAAGCGGACGATGTCCCGCTGGAGAAGTTCCTGTCGGAACTTTCGGAGAAACATCACGTCCCGATCCTCTTGGATCGACGAAATCTAAAGCAGGCCGGCGTCCCCATCGACGCATCGGTCAAGATCGACATCCAGAACGTGAGTCTTCGCAGCGTTCTAAAAATGGCCCTCGCCAAGGTCGGTTGCCGATACGAAGTGGAGCACGAGATCATCCGCGTCGTCGCCGCAACCAAACCGTAACATCGGTGCACAGAAGGGGCTCGGCAAGGCATCCTCGCCGGCGCACGATTTGGGCACCGAAAGTGTAGAACCGTTGTCTCAACTGTTCTCCGCTGACCGCGCAGCGGGCAGCCGGCAGAGTCACCCCGAAAACCGGGGCGAAACAGCCCGTGGGAGAGCCGCGCACGACGGGGGCTGTGGTATTCTGAAGCGACACTTCGTTCCCCACGTAGAGTCGAGGCCCGGTATGAATGGCATGTCTCGTGTCGCTTTCGGTTTCGCCGCCTGTCTGGCGCTGCTCACCAGTACGATTGCAATCACCCCGCTGCGCGCTGACGAAACGACCGACGCACGGGAACAGGAACGGCAACAGCGCCTGGAGTATATGACCCGTCAGGCTCGCGGCTACGAACTATCGCTTGCCGGCCAGCAAGACCGATCACTCACGCTGGAAGAGCGTCCCGTCCTGCGGTACAGCAACCCGGTTCGAAACTTTTTCACCGACGGCGTGGTTTTCTTGTGGCGACACGATTCCAAGCCGGCTGTCTTGGGCGCCCTGTCCGTCCGCGGAGACGGGAACGTGTTCTGCGAATTTGCATCGCTGACATCGGTTCCATTGACTTGCGACCTCGGTCTGCGGCGAACTTGGACCCCAAAGAAAGAATCAGAAATCAATGTCCCGCTGAATGTCCGCCTGCCGAAAGTCACCGCCCCGAGGCGGCAAACGCTGGCGATGCGGCAACTGATCCGTCGATTCATGGTGTCGATGCACGAAGTCGACGATCCAGACCAAAAACAGCAGTTGCGCCTGTTGACCAACCCGCTGGTTCAGTGGTCCGATCCATCCGATGGTTCATTGATCATGTGTTTCGGATTCGCCGAAACGAATGACCCGGAAGCACTGGTCCTGCTTCGCCACACGCCGAACCCCGAAGGCAAAGCCGACAGTTGGACGTACACGCTCTCACGCATGACATCGCGGCCACTGGTGTTCGAGCTTGACGGTAAAGTCATTCATGAAGTCAAAGCGTATTGGCAGAACCCTCAATCCGACACCGACAGTTACCTGGAACGGCGACTCGGAGAGTATCCGACCGACGGGTCGTGAACGGGACAGCAAAAACCCGAAGCGCAAGCGAGTGGACCTGCTGCGTTTCTTGCTCGCCGCGTCCTGGTCAATCAACCGAACATTGGCGAGTTCCGCGACTCCACGGGCGCGAGGTGATCGCGCACTAGCTCGTGAGGTCCAACGGCCCATCGGCACAGAAATCTGGCGAGCCGAATGACGTCAGGCCTTGATGCCCCAGCCCATGCGCGAGCGACATCCACAATCGATTGTGGGGGACGCCACCGAAATCGATCGCCCGACCGGTCTTGAGTCCGGCGCCCCCGCCAACGAGCAGAAACGGAATGTCGTCGAGCGTGTGGGAGTTACCTTTCCCGAGTTCGTTCAACCAAACAATTTGAGTGTTGTCCAGCAAGGACTCGCCGTCGCGTCCCGGTTCGGGGATTTCGGAAAGTCGCTTCGCCAGATACGCAAGCTCACCGGCAAACCAGGCATTGATCCGGCGAAGCTTGTCGTGCGCTTGCTGATCGCCGTCGGGTTCATGTGACAGCGAATGATGCCCCTCTTCGATGTCCAGCCACCGCATCCGGGCCTGCCCGACCGATCGCATGAACTGCAGCGTCGCGACTCGCGTTAAATCGTTCGCCAGGCTGTTCACCATCAGATCGATTTGCATGCGGCTGATCTCGGGCGTGTTGTCGTTGACCAACTCGATGTTCGGATCGATTTCGGGTTCGGGATGGACCAGTTCCGAATCCGATGCGGCCGCCGCAATCTGTGTTTCCAGCTGCCGCACGTTTTCCAGATGTTGCTCCAGCATCTGGCGGTCCGCTGCACTCAGCTTCCGCGACAGCTTGGCCAGATCTTCGCTGACATGATCCAGGACACTCGCGACCGTCTGTCGATCTTGGGCGCCGCCGTACAACCTTTGAAACATCTGCTCCGGATCATCGATCGGCGCGAGCGGGCGATCGCTTCCCGCATAGCACATCCGCGTCCAGGGATCCGCGCGGTCGGGGACGGCGACGCCGAATTCCAAAGACCCGAACCGCGTACGGGTTTGATCGCTGGATTGAAAATGGTTGCGAACCTCTTGGTCGATCGAGATCCCGCTGGCCCATCCCGCTGGCGTGTGCCCCCCGCCTTGAATGTTTCCCGGATTCAGCTGTCGGGCCGTCAACAGACATGACATTCCACGCATGTGGTTGTCTCCGTCGCCCCCGACCTGGTTGTTCACCCCTTTCAACAACAGTGTTTGATCGCGGAACGGTTCGAGCGCGGCAAGCATCGGTTTCAGCTGCAGTTCGCCGCGGGGATCAAAGGCGTCCGGCCAAAACTCGTCGGGCAGTGTCCCGTTGGGCGAAAACATGATCACCAGCCGTTTGGGACATGTCTTGGTTTCCGCATTGGAATCCGCTGCCTGCAGGCTACTGAGGCCGGAAAGAAAGGGTAACGCCGCGGTTCCAATTCCCAGGTCACGCAAAAAGCGACGTCGGGTTTCGAAGGATCGGTTCATCGAGCGTTCTCGGTTAGCAGGGCGTTGGAAGATCCCGCGCCGTCGACGGCCAGAACAGCCAATCGGGCGCACAGTTTCTGGATATTGAAGTCATCTTTGGCGAAAGCATCGCGAAGCTGGTTCAATCGTTCAGGGCCGGCTTCGTGGGCGCTTTGCTGAAGCAGATGCTCATACAGGTGGGTGATGAAAGCCACATGGGCGGCCGGATTGTTGACGGCGAATTCCGCCACGTCACGGGCGTTGGTCAATCGCAAGGTCTCGCCGTCGGTGGTCGTGTAATCGCTCTCGCTATCGATCGGTTTCGCGTTGTCCGATTTTCGCCACCGACCAACGGCGTCGAAATGCTCGAGCGTGAACCCGAGTGGATTGATCACGCTGTGACAGGCCATGCAGGCAGTGTCCCGCGTCAGCAACGTGACTTTCTCGCGCATCGTCAAATCGTCGGGAAATTTGTCCTCATCAAACGCGATCGCATTCGGGGGCGGACTCAGCGCTCGCCCCACGATGTTCCGTGTCAAGAAAACCCCTCGATGAATCGGCGAGGTATTATTGTGATAGGCAAACGCGCTCATCAAATAGGGATGTGTCAGGATCCCGGACCGTTCGCTTTTGTCAAAATCAACCGGTTGGAACGCAGACGCGAACTCGCGACGCTTGGCCAGACGTTTGATTTCTTCGCCGCTGGCGCCACGCTGCTCCTGTGCTCGGCTGGGAGCGTAGATGGCTTCCAAACGCTCATTCAACATCAAGTGCGGGGCGAGCAGCAACTGGCGATAATCGGAGTCACGACTCCAGACCACACTGTCGATGAACAGCTCAAGAGAGCGACGCAGGTCAGCGACAACCGCATCGTCGAATTCGGGGTACAACGACGTGTCTTTTGACAGATCGCGGTCTTCGATCTCCAGCCAACTACTGAAAAAACGTCGTAACTTTGATTTCGCACGCCGATCGCGAAGCATCCGACTTGCGTAAGACTCGATCCCCTCGGGTGAGTCGAGCCGACCGGATTCTGCCGCCGCGACCAGATCCCGATCGGGAAGGCTATCCCACAACGCAAACGACAGCTTGGAAGCGACGCCCCATGGTGCCAGCCGCTCACGCTGCTCCGGCGAGAGAGCCGCTGCGGTCGAATCGATCAGGTCGGGGTACAAGAAGTGCGGCGACAAGAGCACGAGTGCAACGGCTTTTCGCACGCCAGATTCCAGATCGTTCTTATCGGCCGTGATCAACGACGCAAGTAAAACAGATTCGTCGTCATGCAGGGGGCGGCGATAAGCGACTTGGGCGAATTCATGCACGAAGCGGGTGATCGCTTCGGCGCGACTTTCGTTCGTCTGCAAATTCGCCAGCAGCGGCAGACGCGACACCACTTCGCTTGCCGTTTGCACCGCACCTTGCATCACCGCGGTTTGCCACTGCGGGGAGACCGAGCTGCCGCGTTCGAACCCCAGGCTGCGATCGTCCGCCGGAAAAGGCACGCCACACGCAAACGTCCGTGGCGACTCGGCAGTCGAGGTGTGGTTGTAATCCAACACGGACCACGTTCCGTGGGGCGGTTTCCACTCCAGTTTGACCGACGCACGGTCTTCCAGATATTTGAAGAATTCCAGCCGGATCGGGTAACTGCGTCCGCCTAGCAAAAACATGCTGGCGCTTTTCTCACGTCGCTTCCCCGAGCCGACCCAATCGTCGATGAAGGCTTCGTTGTCGCCCGACGAACGATCATCGCGAAGCGAACCGGTGTTGGGACGCGGGTCGAAGTTCAGGTACAAGCGGGCGCCGTTCTCGGTGGTCAAACGAAAGAAATATTCGCCGGTGTGTTCGGCAATCAAACTGCCTTGCCAAATGATCGCAAACTGGTCCGCAGGCAGGCTGGGGACAGGGGCTTCGCTTCCGAAGTCAAACTCCAGTCGCGTTTCGCTGCGGTAGTGACCCAGGCGATGCGCCTTGTTCATGCCTTCGGACTGGTAGTACTCTCCGCGAAGCCCGGGGACCGCGTTGCCGCGCGAGCGTCCGCGGTCGCGTCCGTTTGGGCTTTCCGATTCCGGCTGCGGCGTGAAGTGGGCCAGCAGATCGGCGATCGAATTGCGGTACTGTGCCACCGTCAGACGCGTGAGTTTCGGCACCGCATGGGAGGACTTTCCATCTGTCAATTCCTCGCGGATGTAGCGTGCCAATTGCGTCGCTTCTTCACCAACGCAAGATTCCGGAGCTTCTTCCGGCATCGTCTCTTCGATGACTCTGGTGATTTCCTCGATCGCTCGATCGGTTCGCAGCGGTTTACTGTAGCCATCGTTGGTTCCTTGACCGTGCGCGCCGTGGCATCGCTGGCACTTCTCTTTGTACACCGCAGCGATGTCCAGTGGTTGGTTCGAGTGAGCCGAATGAACGGAGTCCTCAGCGGGCGCGGTCACCGGACTGACACCGCACAGGCAGACGGCAACGGTGATGAAAGCTGCGATGCGTCGCGCAAAATTCATGATCGGTCACTGGGTAGGATCGTGAGGTGGGTACAACAGTCTATCGCAAGCACCACGCGCGGTGCAACGAAACCGATCAGGTGCAGCATTTTGGCATGCGGTTGACTATGATCGCGGCACGCCCCCCACTTCCCGGTAGATCGATGCAAAACCGATTCGCTTTCCTAGTTTTTGTGTTTGTTCAAGGTTGCTTCGCTCCCGATTTAGCATTCGGCGAGGAAAATCCGGAGATTCGAAAGCTTGTGATTTGTGGCGGAGGGTCTCTACCTGATTCGGTATTTGATAGGTTTCGTGAACTTGCTGAGGGTGTACATCCGGTAAAAGAACCACAATTGATCGTGATCCCCACGGCTTCGCAGCGAAAGATCGACCTGAACGCGACTCAAGAACTCTGGTCGGCTCGGGGATTTAGTGATGTTCGGGTATTGCATACGACGGATCCCGACGTCGCATCAACCGACGAGTTTGTGCAGCCGTTGAAGACGGCATCCGCGGTTTGGTTTGACGGAGGATCTCAACAGCGAATCGCGGAAGCCTACTTGGAGACGCGTGTTGAATCTGAATTGCAACGTCTGTTGATGCGAGGAGGCGTGATCGGAGGAACTTCCGCAGGTGCCGCGATTCAATCCCGAGTGATGATCATTGGCGGCAAAACCGAACCGAAGATCTCGACCGGATTGGGGCTCCTTCCCGAAGCGATCATCGACCAGCACTTCCTGAAACGCAACCGGATTGCTCGGTCGATTGCTGCCCTGCGTCAACATCCTGATTTGATCGGGCTCGGCATTGATGAGGGAACAGCACTTGTCGTTGAAGGCGGAGCGACCGAAGTGATTGGGAAATCGTATGTCCTTCGTCTCGAATGGGCCGATAAAACACTGAAGCTTGATGCGTTTGGCAATGGAGCAACCGTACCGCTGGAAGTCTCGCCGCGACAAAGTCCGTAGAAAACACGCGTGTTCCTGACGACATCTTACGGGTTCAACCCCTGTTGTGTCCCTCGAACCCCAACCTGCTCTATCAGGAGATCAACGAAAACGTCTCGGGCACGAACGGGGGCATGTCCCTTGCTTCGCAACACACAAATCGTTCGCGACGGCGTCGGTTCCTGCAATTCAACGCACTTCAAGACGGGCGAGCTCGCGACTCCTAAGTGCGGAAGGATCGTCGGCGGACCTCCCGCTTCCACCGTCGCCGCGATTCCTTCCACCTTTGGAGAAGATCATGTCGAAAGCCGTTTTTTACCATGCCGGTTGTCCCGTCTGCGTCAGTGCCGAACAGACCGTGGCCAACCATCTGAAAGAACCCGTCGAAAAGGTTCATTTGGGCGAGCAGAGCAACCGTGTCGCCGAAGCCGAACAATCGGGAGTCAGGTCCGTCCCCGCACTGGTGATCGACGGCCAGGTCTTCCACATCAACCACGGAGCCGATTTGTCGGCGTTAAAGTAGAGCAATGATTCTTGGACAGATTGAGTCCATCCAGGTCGGTCGCCCGCGTCGCTACGAAGGCGCGGACGATTCGGCCAAACCGTGGACATCGGCAATCGAAAAACAACCGGTCGTGGGGAACGTCAAAGTCGGCGTGACCAACATCGCCGGTGACAAGCAAGCGGATTTGCAACATCATGGCGGTCCCGACAAGGCCGTGCTCGCCTATTCCGCGATGCACTACGCTCGCTGGAAACAAGAGTTTCCCGACGTACCGTTTTGCGCCGGCAGCTTCGGTGAAAACCTGACGCTTGTAGGATGCAGCGAAGCGGATTGCTGCATCGGCGATATCGTGCGGATCGGCGACTGCAAGTTACAGATCTCGCAGCCTCGACAACCCTGCTGGAAGTTGGCCCGTTATTGGAAATTGCCCAAGCTGGCCGTGCGGGTGCAACAGACCGGACGCACAGGTTGGTATTTCCGTGTCCTGGAACAAGGCACCATCACAGCGGGACAGCCCGTTGAACTGATCGAACGCCCGTTCCCTGAATTCACCGTCGCATGGGCAATAGCGGTGATGTACGCCAAACCTCGGTCTTCCGAAGACGACCTTCGACTCGCCGAATGCTCGGCATTGTCAACGTCATGGCAAGAAACCTTGTTCCAACGCGGTATGAAAGGCATTCAGCGCGATCCATCGGCCCGACTGAACGGCGGATAGCTGAACCGCGTCACCGGTTCTGAGCCCCGCCAGCATTTCCATCTGATAGAATTCGCCCGACCCCGCTCCAAGATGCTCTCCTTGAACCACACCGATGATCAAAACAATCTGGCTCGTGTTACTGTTTCCCGTTGCCGCGTCTCAGGCGGCTGAAAATCTGACGGTTTTGGGCGGCAGGACCGACAACACCGCGCAGTGGATCGACTGGAGTGATCCCGGGTTGATGTTGGTGCATCATCTGAACGGTTTGACCCGCGATTGCCTGGCAGCACGCGAAGCAGAAATCGCTGATCTCGAGACATCCGAGGATTGGCAACAGCGGCAGGCCAAGGTGCGTCGGACCTTGGACGAGATTCTCGGCCCCTGGCCCGACCGCTCTCCACTCAATGCCCGTGTGACCGGCGTCATCAACAAGGATGGCTACCGGGTCGAGAAGATCGTGTTTGAATCGATGCCAAACTTCTTCGTCACCGGAGCATTGTTTATCCCCGAGGGACATTCCGGCCGCGGACCCGCGATTTTGGACGTGATCGGACATTCCGCTCAAGCATTCCGGCGAGACATCTATCAGAACGTGATCCTGAATCTGGTGCACAAGGGTTTTGTGGTGTTCACCATCGACCCGCTAGGACAGGGCGAACGGTTGCAGTATGTCGATCCCGCAACTGGTCGATCGACCGTCGGTGGGTCAACTCAAGAGCATTCGCATGCCGGGGTCCAGTGTTTTCTATCCGGGCGGTCGATCGCCCGCTACTTCACTTGGGATGGCATTCGCGCGATCGATTATCTGTTGACCCGCCCCGAGGTCGATCCGGATCGCATCGGAGCGACCGGCTTGTCGGGCGGGGGCACGCAAAGCAGCTACATCGGGGCGGTGGACCCGCGAGTCGCCGCGGTGGCGCCCACCGGGTTCATCACCAGCATCAGCCGGCTGTTGGGGTCGATCGGACCGCAGGACGCAGAACAGGTATTTTATCGTGGTCCCCTGCTGGGCATCGATCATGCCGATCTGCTGGAAGTGCGAGCGCCCGAGCCGACCCTGCAAGTCACCACGACACGCGACTTTTTCAGCATCCAGGGCGCCCGCGAAACGGCGGCAGAAGTGCGGCGGGCTTTTAACGCACTCGGCCATCCCCAGCATTTTGATCACGTCGAAGACGACTTTGAACACGGCTTTACGAAGCAGAACAACGAAGCCACTTTTGCGTTTTTTCAACGCTTCTTGCAACTCCCCGGCAACGCACAGGAGGTCGCGTATCCGTTTTTATCGGAAGCCGAATTGACGGTGACCGAGACGGGACAGGTTTCCACCGCACTCAGCAGCGAGACCGTGTTCAGCATCAACCGCCGGGAAACGCAGCCCTTGCTGAAGCAGCTGGAAGCCGAACGCCAAGATCTTTCGCAGCACCTGCCCAAGGTGGTCAATGACGCCAAACGGTTGTCCGGCTACCGTGCCCTCCAACCCTCGGCGGTTCCGGTCTTTCGGGGGCAATATCAACGCGAGGGTTATCGGGTGGAAAAGTGGGCGCTGCCAGGCGAGGGCCAAACCGTGATTCCCACCTTGGTCTTCGTCCCCGATCAGAACGACGCACCGCGGCCCCCACGGCCGGCGATCATTTACGCGCATGACCAGGGCAAGGCCAGCGACGCGGCGGTGGGCGGCGTCATCGAGGAGCTGGTGCATAACGGGTACATCGTCGCGGCGCCCGACTTGTTGGGATACGGCGAAACCAGCTATCGCTTCACGCGGGGACACGCCCCGGTGCAACCTTTTTTTAATGCGTTGATGTCCGGCCGCAGCGTGGCGGGGATCAACGCCGGCGACGCAATTCGCGTGTTCCAGTTTTTACAAAACCGCGAGGACGTGAAGCCCGACCAGATCGGAGCCGTGGCCATCGGCGACGTGGGGCCGGCGCTGCTGCACGCGGCCGCGTTTGAACCTGCGATTCAATGGTTGGTGCTGGTCGAATCCTTGCTGGACTACCAGAGCATCGTCACGCATCCGCTATATGACGTGAACGCCGACTCGCTGGTCGCGGCCGCGTTAACCGCCTACGACCTGCCCGATTTGCTGGCCAGCATCGCACCGCGTCGTGTCGCCTTGTTGCAGCCGAGCACGCACCGGGGAACCGCAGCGGAACAGGACACGATCACCGCATCGCTGGATTTTGTCCGGAGGCATTCGCAAGACAGACTGAAGATCGAAACGCAATCCAGCACCCTGAAGCCGTTAATCGAGTGGTGCGTGCAGCGGTAGGGACGCGATGACGTCGTCGACGACGTGCCCCGACAGATCGGTCAGACGGTAATCGCGGCCCGCATATCGGTACGTCAAACGTTCGTGATCGAAGCCCAATAAATGCAACATCGTGGCGTGCAGGTCATGCACCGAAACCGGGTTCTCGACGGCTTTGAAGCCGAATTCGTCGGTCGCACCGTAGATCGTCCCCCCCTTGATGCCCCCGCCTGCCATCCAAAGCGAAAAACCCCAGTGGTTATGATCGCGTCCCTGGCTTGCGCCCGATCCGTTTTGCCCCAGTTCAACCGACGGCGTGCGTCCGAATTCCCCACTGCACAGGATCAACGTCTTGCTCAGCAGCCCCCGTTGCTTGAGATCTTTGATCAGGCCCGCGATCCCTTGATCACACTGGCTTGCCACCGTGCGATGGGCGTCCTTGATGTTGTTGTGACTGTCCCAGGGCTGACCGGCGCCGTGCCAGACTTGCACGAATCGCACACCGCGTTCGACCAAACGCCGTGCCAGAAGCAGTTGGCGATTTTGAATCCCGTCACCGTACAGCCTCAAGACGTGTTCCGGTTCCTGGTTAGTATCGAAAGCGTCGGTGGCTTCCATTTGCATTCGGTAGGCGAGGTCAAAGGACTGGATCCGTGCTTCCAGATCCGCTTCGCGCGGACGCTCCGCCAGGTGCCTGGCATTGAGTGCCTGCAAGATCTCCAGCTGAGCGAGTTGATCCGACTTTGACATCCGCTCGTTGCGAATGTGACGAATCAGTTTCGTCGGATCCGTCTGAGCCGTGTCGACCAACGTGCCCTGGTAGCTGCCGGGCAGAAACGCCGATTGCCAGTTGCCGGCACCCGCGACCGGCAATCCGCCCGGACACAGGGCCACAAACCCGGGCAAATTCTGATTTTCGCTGCCCATGCCCCAGGTCAGCCACGATCCGAAACTGGGACGCACCAAACGGGAATGGCCGGTGTTCATCAACATCAGCATCATTTCGTGGCTGGGCAATTCGGCGTACATGGAACGAATCACAGCCAACTCGTCCGCACACTCGGCGACTCGCGGGAACAAGTCGCTGATCGGCATCCCACATTCACCGTGCTGTTGGAACTGAAACGGCGACGCCAGGGCGACGCCCGTTTTGCGTTCGGTCTGCAGATTATCAAACGGCAACATCTGCCCGGATCGGCGGGTCAGTTCTGGTTTCGGGTCGAAGGTATCCACCTGCGACATGCCACCATTAAGAAAGATGTGAATCACATGCTCGGCGCGCGCAGGAAAATGGGTTGCTGAACCGGCGTTAGCCGACGGGCCGGCCAGCATGTCGGCCAGCGCCAGTGATCCGACGCCCAGCCCACAGCGGCGGAGAAACTGCCGGCGGGGCGAGAGGAAGGTGTTGTCCATGATGATCTTGCTCGTTGAAGGATCGGTGCGTGCCGATGGGGCATCGAATCAGCAACCCGGTCAATCCAGAAAAATGAATTCGTTGGAGGCCAACATGGCATGCGCCAGCTGGGCCCATCGATCGTCGGACGCTGCGTCGTTAATCTGTGTTTCGTCGTTATTCTGCGTGCGAGTGACAAAGGCGAGCGCCAGGTCCCGTTCTTCTTGATCGGGCGGGCGTAAGTAGATCCGACGGTACAGCCATTCCACTCGATCTTCGTTTGTTGCCGAAGCATTCATCGCCAGCCTGGCGACCGCGGCAGCCCGGTCCTGAATGAAGGCGGAATTCAGGGCGTACAGCGTTTGCTGGGGCACCAGGGTGTCGGGACGTTTGACGGTGCAGGTTGTCGGGTCCGCACCGTCAAAGGTGCTGGACAAATTGGAGATGATGTCGCGATTGATGAACCCGTACACGCTGCGGCGAGGCACCAGCGGCACGGTTTCCAGATCAAACGGTCGACCGCCGATGTTCGTCGTGTCCAGCTCGCCCGATACGGCCAGCATCGCATCTCGCATCGCTTCCATTTCCACACGTTTGCGCGGCATCCGCCACAGCAAGCGGTTCTCCGCGTCGCGCTGACGCGCTTCGGTGTTCTCGACGGACGCCTGCTGGTACACGTCGGACAACATGATCCGGCGGTGCATCTTTTTGATCGACCAGCCGTCTTCGGCAAACGCGGTGGCCAAGTGATCCAGCAGCTGCGGATGCGTGGGCGGTGTGCCGCGAGTCCCCAGATCATCGGGAGTACGGACGAGCCCCTGGCCGAAATGGTGCCGCCAAATCCAGTTCACGATCACACGTCGGGTCAGTGGGTTTTCGGGATTTACGATGGATTCGGCCAGGCCGCGACGACGCTTTCCATCGGCAAAGGGCTGGTGGTTGTAGGGAGCAACCGCGGTCAGGAACCGCGCTTCGACCCGCTCGCCACGGCTGGTCGGATTGCCGCGTAGGAACACGCGGGTTTCGGGCGGCGCTTCGGATTCGGTCAACACCATGCCGCGTGGCGGCGAACCGGGCGAGTTCAAATGCAAGGCATGGATCGTACCGCGTTTTCCCGACAATTTGTCCGATACCGTGCGATTCAGCATTTTGACAGCGATTTCGTCCGGTACGTCGGTCGGGGTACCGGATTCGTACAGGTGCCGCCGCAGCTGCTGATTGATCGCGCTATTGATTTCAGCGTGTCGCGGATCTTCGTCGGTGATCAGATCCCCGGTCGGCGTCGCTTCCATGGACGCTTCGTGCAACGCCGTCAACCAACCGAGGTGCACTTCGGTGAACAGTTCGCCGTAGACAGCGGCCAGTTCGATCAGCGACGCCGGTTTGGCTTCTGCGAGAGCATCCAGGACTCGCGGATTCCATATCGGAGCCTCCACGCTCATGTTGTGCATGTCTTTATACTTCGCGGGATCGCCGTTCTCCGCTTTTAATGTCTGCACCAGTTGTTCGCACGCAGCTTGAAATTGGTCCGCGGGAGTTTCCCGGAGGCGGATCCACGCAAAGAACACCGGATCCTGTTCGCTCAGCGTGCCCAAGTAGGTCCGCCAACGATTCAGAACAACGGGACGCACGTCATCGGTGCGGTACGACAGGAACGCCGCCGACAGATCCTGTTCGGGCACCCCCTTGGCCAATTCGGTCAAGTACAAACCGACTTGGCTGCGCAATCGGTTTCGCATCACTTCGATCTGATCACGCGCCATATCGCGATAGATCGTTTGCCGTTCTTCGAGTCGGCGTTGGTAGTCGCGCAGCTGGTCGGTCGGCGATGGTTCGCCCAGCACCGGTAAATCGTCCGGCGACGTGCTGCTGGCCAGGGTCGCGTACAGGGCGTAGTAGTCCGTCGTGGGGATTTCGTCGAATTTGTGGTCGTGGCAGCGGGCACAGGCGACGGTCATCCCCATCAGTCCTCGGGTGACCACGTCGATCTGGTCGTCAATCAGATCATGCACGCTACGAAACTGCATGCCCACGGTCAGGAACCCCAACGCGGCCAGGGCGGGATCGTTGGCCGGCAGGTCCAATTGATCGGCCGCCAGTTGCTGTCGGACGAATTCGTCGTAGGGCAGGTCATCGTTGAACGCACCGATCACATAGTCTCGATAGGTGTATGAAAACGGAAACCGCGTGAAACCGATGGCCGAGCCGCCATGGGTGTCGGCATAGCGAGCGATGTCCAGCCAATGTCGGCCCCAGCGTTCGCCATAACGAGGCGACTGGAGCAATCGATCGATCACCTTGGCGAACGCAACGTCGTCTGCCGCGGCGTCGTCGACGAACGCTTCGACCTCAGCGGGCGAGGGAGGCAATCCGATCAAATCGAAAGTCGCTCGCCGAATGAGTCTTCGGCGATCCAGTCGCGGAGCGAGCGTGAGCCCGTTCTTCTCCAGTGCCGCGACGATAAAGCGATCGATCTCGGTAGATGCGTCACCGCTGGGCTCGGGAACGTCTGGGTCGCCGATCGGTTGATAGGACCAATGTCGCTCAAACGTTGCCCCCTGATCGATCCAACGACGTAGAATCTCGATCTCGTTCGCCGTGGGGCGCTTTTGCAATTCCGGGGGCGGCATCCGCATCTCCAGGTCTTCGGTCGTCAACCTCAAGATCAATTCGCTCTCATCGGGGGCGCCCGCGACGATGACGTCGCTCGTCCTGTCGTCGCGGCTGTCCAGCCGCAAGTCGGCTTGGCGTTCTTGATCGTCCGGGCCATGGCACTGGACACAGTACTCCGCCAGGATCGGTCGCACGTCGCCGCTGAAACTGATCTTGTTTGCCGGGCTGGTGTCATTCGCCAAAGCAGGCGAACCACTCGGGCCGGCTGCCGAGCTCAGACAGATCGCCAAGCCCAGTCCAACTGCAATGCGGATGACCGCGCGGCCGTTCGAAACTTGGCTGGTAATCATCGATCGCCTCATTCTGTTCCGCGGTGACGAACGACTGGGGCAGGCTCGGTGTCGTTTTCGTCAAACGCAGATGGTTGGGTGGGACAGAGAGTATCGGTTACCAGGCATGCCGGGTGACCACGTCATGGCAACCGATTCAGCAGTCTCTGAGCTGGGGGCCCCTCAGTTTAACACCCTTCCCGATCGCTTGCACAAGCTGCCATCTCGATCGCAGCTTTCCAATCCGTTCTACCCGACAAGTATGCCAATCAAGGCGGAGTCGCGTAGCAAACGAATCAGTGGCAGACGAATGGTCGAGGACAAGACAACTGGGGCAGGCGTCAATGGCACCAGCACAATCGCTGGTGTCCAGGCTTTAGCCGCCCACTCGCGCTGCGAAGCAGCGACCGGGAATCGCCTCAAGGTTAAACACTAACGTGCTGCCATCCGGCTACTGAATTCCTTCGCAATTGGTGGCCGGATTCGGTCGCTGGCAGCCAGCGACGCGATGATGTGGCGGTGACGAAAGGGGCAAAACAATGGGGGCAAGACAATTCCAGTCAGCCATCGTTTTGCCCGATCAACTTGAATTGGGAAAGGGAGCGATATTTGTGACGCGTCGTCTTCGCTACGCCATGCGAATCTCCTAGCCGACTCGGACGATGACCTGCGTGGTGTCGCCTGCATGGGCAGGGCGACAGCTATTTGAGCGACATCAGGTACATCAGTAGTTCGATGCGTTCACGATCGGTCAGTTGTTTCAGCAATCCTTCGGGCATGAAGGAGTTTTTCGAAACGATCATTTGCTCCACGTCGTCTTGGGCGACCGTTTGGGTGGCGGTTGCGGTACGAATGGTCAGCGCCGAATCGGTCTCTTTCAGCACCACGCCGGTAATCACCACACCGTCGACGGTGAGAATCTGTCGGGCCAGAAAGTCCTCTCCGATCACCGCGTTGGGATCGATGATGTTCTCCACGATGTACTCGATGCCTTTCGCCCCCGTGCCGTCCAGCTTGGGGCCGATTCGCTGGGCGTCTTCGGTTTGGACGTGGCACGTCGCACACAACTTCTTGAACGTCGCCTCACCGTTACCGCGGTGATAGGCCCACAACGGAGCTTTCTTGTACTGGTCCACCAGTGAATCGATCGCCGCTTTCGATTCCGCGGACGATTGCCCCAGCGTCCCCCATTGCTCTTGGAGTTTCGCGCTGACGTCCTCGTGTTCCAAACTCGCCATCTGGCGGGCATAGAATCCCGTGAGTTGCCCCTTCGCGACTCGGCCATGCTTGATGGCATCGAGCAAGAGCAGTGATGAAGCGGCGCGACTACAGAGCGTTTCCATCGCGGCTTCGCGGATCGTGTCGGGAAGCGTAGGCAATCGATCGATCAACGCGGCCGCGACGCCTGGATCGTCATATCGCTTCAGTTGACGAATGATTTCCAACTGAAGTTGTGGAACATCAATCAAGCTCAACATCGCGGGCAGGTTCTCGGGGTTCGAATCACTGGCCAGAATGGAAAGTGCGTGTTGGCGGTCGTGCAGGCTTGTCTGTTCGTCGGCCAATTGATTCCGCATTCGGCGGTACAGCGATTCGTCGCCAAACGCCGCCCCGAGCGTTTCGGCCGGGCCGCGTGTTGCGTCGTCGCGATACAGATCGGCTGCCAACGATGCCCAGCCGGCGGGCGCGTTTAGATTTCGCCGATCCCTGATCCCATCGGCGAACAACCGCAGTGTCATCAGTCGCTCTTCACCCGCTGTTTCTGCGAGACGGGACGTCATCAAATCGCGTCCCTGGTCTGACAACTGGGGTGCGTACCAGCGAATGTAGTGACCGAGCGACGGGATGCGGGTGCGATCGACCAGGTCGTCGGCGCGATCCAAATCGCTTCCCATGAACTGAGCCAACGATTGCCAAATCAGCAGCGACAACGTGCGGTCGGCTGCGTTTTCGGGCTGACCGGAAAGCGTTTCGATGATTCGCCACGCCGTTTCATCCCGCATTCGCCCCGCGGCTGATGTGAGGTACAGCTTCACCAACGGCGAAGTTTCCTTGGCGATCATCGAAAGCAGCAAGTCGCGGCATCCCTGCAGGTTCGTTGATTCGGCAAGCAGTTGGACCGTCCAGCCGCGCACGAACTCGCTCGCGTCATCAAGCAGCCTGCTTGCGAGTTCGGCGTCCAACGTACCGGTTACGTGCAGGCACCACATCGCCCGCAGCCGTCTTGCGTCGCTCGGATGCGACGTGGCCATGATTCGTAGTTGCTCGACGGCATCGCTGTCGATAACGCGCCAGACGGCTCGCTCGGCCAACACCAAACGGGCGGCGCGGACGTGCCAATCGTTCCGGTGCAGTTGTGCCTGGACGAGTTCCACATCGGAGGCCTGGGCATAGTTGACGTTCGCCGGCGTGAACCCCTCGTATCGCATGCGGTACATCCGGCCGTTCCCACGCTGCCATTGCTCCATGTGTGGGCTGTGGCAATGTCGGGGATCGTACCAGTCGCTGATGTAGACCGTTCCATCGGGGCCACATTGCAAATCGACACCGATGTATTGCGGATCGGCGCAGTGCAACACATCGTATCCGGCATGCACCGTATTGAACCCGCTGCCGTCACGGTGATTGATTTGGTGGTTCATTTGGTGCCCATGCAGGTTGTGCGTGAACAGGTGGTTGCGATACTGGTCGGGCCAGTTGTCACCCAGGTAAATCATCGTTCCCACATGCGAGTGGCCCCCATACAGGGCGCGCGAGCCACGTTTACCGGCTCCGCCTTCGCCATGGCCGTATCGGGCCGATGCGAGCAGGTAGTTTTCGCCGGCGATCCCTGCGATGGATCCCGACGAGATGAACGGAGCGTGTCGGCCGTTGATTTGGTTCCAATAATGACCGCCTTGAATCACGTGCGTGGTCGGGCCGCGACCATAGGCGCTACGGCAATGGGTCATGAACAATTGACCGTGGTCGTCAAAGTCCAGCCCCCACTGGTTGCTGCCCCCGTGTGCGAACACCTCAAAATCATGCCGAGTCGGATGGTAGCGCCAAACCCCGGCCGCCAGATGGACTCGGCGGTCGTGATCGGTGCCCGGTTTGCCGACATAGGATTGATTGAAGACGCCTTGGTTTCCGTACAACCAGCCGTCCGGCCCCCAAATGAAACTGTTGATGGTTTCGTGCGTGTCGCCGAATCCGAAGCCATCCAACAAGACCTGCGGCTCGCCGTCGGGGATGTCGTTGGCGTCACGGTCGGGGATGAACAGCAATTCAGGTGCGGCGCCGATCCAAACACCACCATGTCCGACTTGTAGGCCGCTGACCAGATTGAGCCCTTCGACAAACACCTTGCGTTTCTCGAAGCGACCGTCATGGTCGGCGTCTTCGAAAATCAGGACCTTGTCCAGCCCCTCTCCTTCCTTGCGTTTTGTCGGATAACAATGGCCTTCGACAACCCACAACCGGCCGCGCGCGTCGAACGTGAACGCCATCGGTTGGTGGACATCGGGTTCGGCGGCAATCAGATCGACCTCGAATCCGGCTGGCACGGACATCTTCGCCAGTGTTTCACCGGCTACCGGCGTCGGTTTGGGATTCGCGAGGAGATGATGGAGCAGCGGATTGTCCAGCGGCGAGCCGGATTCGGCGGCGGCAACTTCCGGTCGCGTTGGGTGAAAACGAAAGTCGTCAAAGTTGAGGTGTCCCCAGGGCCCGGATGATTCGTCCACCAGACGGATTGCAATGGAACGCCCTTGGTGCGAGCGGAGATCAATGACCACTCGCTGCATTTGTTCGCGGCGATCCCCGCTGGCGGTGGCGATGACCTGTTCCGCATCGTCTTCGGCCCGACGTGCAAGAATATCGACCCGAGTCGCGGCGGTGTCCCCGCCCGCGACCAGAAAGCTGGCGAAGGGGGCAGATGCTTTAAACCAAATTGACGTCAATGTTCCTTGTGCGGCATCGGAGCGAGTGACTTCATAGCCGCCGATGAAATAGTCGCCGTGCTTGCCGCTACTTTGGCCGCTCCATCGTTGTCCGATCGTGTCTTCCTTGACGGGTTGTCCATTGAAGGCGTCTCCGGTTGCGGTCCAATTGTTCAAGTCTCCCGACTCAAAACCCAAATCGAGATCGTTCGCGTCGCCATCGCGCGGCAGGATGCCGACTGCGGATTCGACTGGTCGGGGTTGATCAGCGATGGTTGTCAGCGGGGTCGGCCCCAGTCGGGCGTCGTCCGGTGTGAGCGTCTCGAGAACGATGTTTCGAAACGCAACCCTCGTCTCCGGCCCGCTGTGCAATTGAAAGGCAAGTTTACCTGACAAGTCGGCGGCTCCCGCTTCGTCGTCGATCAGCTCAGAAAACAGTGTTCCGTTGACAAAGACGTTCACTCGCGATCCGATCGCGACGATTCGGTAGTCGTTCCAATCATTCTCTCGGAAGATGGGGGCGAACAAACCCGCGGGGGAAAACCTCTTGGCGGTCCGCCGGCCTTGACGATCGATCGAAACGCGCTGGCCGCGTTCGACCAGAAGTGCACGTCCGTGTTCGTCGTAGATCCGGCCCAGCCAGGTCGCTCCCATGTCCAGGTCAGCCTGATAGCCGGACACGTGTCGGGGATCGGTGGCTTGGGCACGGAATTGGATTCCCGAATTCGCTTGCGGTGCACCGGTCAATTTGACTTGCAGGCGCAGGTCAAAGTCCTTCAGTTCGCCACCGGACCAAATCATCCAGGTATTTTCCCGCAGCGTCTGGCCCTTGGGAATTTCACCGACGATCGAACCGTCCTCGACGCGCCAATGTTTCCCGTCGAATTGCCAATCGTCGAGCGTCTTACCATCAAACAATTGCGTTTGTCCGTTTGCTTCTGCGGTAGCGTGGTCGGTCACGCCGAGACACGCGACGACTGCGAACAAGCCCAGGAAGGTCGTGGCGAAACGTTGCATCACTTTCTCTTTTTTCAAGGTGCTGATTCGGCGCGAGCTGCTCCGGTGTCCGAATCGGCGCTGGGGAACTGTCGCGAACCAACTGTTTGCGACAGGGAAAAACGTGCGATATAGTCCTATGATTACTGCCGGATCCTGAATCGGCCAGGAGAGTTTGCGGCAGGTTCCTGAGAGTTTGCGGCACGCCCACACGGAGTGTTTGATGCCCCCAACGAGGACCGGCACTGTCAAAAAGGTCGCCCTGCTGATCGAGTCCTCGCGTTCGTACGGTCGACGTCTGCTGCGCGGAATTTCGCTGTACTCTCGCACCCGCGGAAGTTGGTCATTGTTGCATCAAGAGATGACGATGGGCGACTCGGTTCCGGACTGGATCCTGCGCGCGGATGTCTCTGGTGTCATCGCCCGTGTGGATACACACAATATCGGTCCCTTGAAAAAGCTGGGGCTTCCGATCGTCGATGTGCTTTGCAGCCGCTCCAATCTGGGAATCCCTCAAGTCGAAACGGACGACCACGCGGTTGCGCGATTGGCGTTCGATCACCTCTATGAGCGGGGCTTCCGCCGATTCGCCTATTGTGGCTACCGGGGGGCCCATTACTCTCAGGCACGGCTCCATCATTTTCGCAGCTGCGTGGAGGAACACGGTTGCCCGTTGACCGTCTATGAAACGGAAGGCGACCGAGGCAAATCGCTTTCGGAGGCTGAGTTGCCGGGCGTGCTGGATTCCGACCCGTTGACCCAATGGTTGCTGACGCTGCAACGCCCGACCGGGTTGATGGCATGCCATGACATTCGTGGCCAACAAGTCTTGAATGTCTGTCGGCAATTGTCGATCGCGATCCCGGACGACATTGGTGTGATCGGCGTCGATGACGATGACACGGTGTGCCCGTTGAGCGACCCGACGCTGACGAGTGTGCGGCCGGACGCAGACGCCGTCGGGTACTGCGCAGCCGAGACGTTAGATGCGATGATGACGCACGGAGCGTCCCCTCCGAGTGTCCAACATGTTTCACCGATCGAGGTGGTCCAGCGACATTCAACCCAGGTGTTTGCTGTCGAGGATCCGGAACTCTCACGCGTTTGTCGATTCATTCGTGAAAACGCTTGCCACGGAATCGACGTTGCCGCTCTGGTCCGATTCTCGAACCTCTCACGCCGACAACTCGAACGCCGCTTTCGAAAACATCTCGGCCGCACACCACGCGAAGAGATCAACGCCGTGCAGATCCGACGACTCAAGCAACTGCTCGATGAAACGGAGTTGCCTTTAGAGCAGATTGCCCCGCTGGCCGGCTACAATCACACCGAGAGCATGAGCGTGACCTTCAAACGCGAAACGGGTCAAACGCCGGGAGCGTATCGCCGGCAACAACGGCTGCCGAAGCCCCGCGCAGAGATGCTCCGAGAGAGTAATCGGGAATGAAGACGCGTTGCTGGACATAATGCGATCCGTAATACCGTATTTGCCATTCGGATCATGCGGGTAGACGAAGAAGTATGCAGACCGCATGGGATGGGACATCGAGCCTCCCTGGTTCGATTGACCCGGTGAGCCGTGCCGGAGTCAGTTTGGCTCGGGCCGGAGAGGGATTCTCTTCGGACCAAGTTCGACCTGACAGGCGATGCGGTTTATAATGTCCTGCAAAATGGGGCTGATTTCTCGCTGTGAGAGCTTGGACTCGCACCACCAAAGATGAGCTATGAACGATCCTCGAAAGCCATCGAAACTCTGGAACACTATTGGTGTAGGGCTTCCAGCGATTGCAACGTTGGCGGCATTTGTTTCCGCTCTCATCACCGAGCAGAAGGCAATCGGGATTGGCGTGGGCGTGGTCTTCGCTGGAGCTACAATCTTAGCGTTACAGCGAGTCGCTTCTGCTTCCAGCGGTAGCCGGTCCGGTCGACGTGAATCAAGTTGATACTCACGAAGCTGCCGGCAAATGAGTGACGCGTGGTTCCCAGCCGGCCAAGCCCTCGACCATAATCTCTAAACGTCTTCTAAATTCTCGGCCGAGTTTCCGCATGCGACACAGCCTCATTATCTCAATCCTAGTTTTGTCCGTCATGGCATTTTACTCGGCACTTGGAGCCGACGAACCGCCTCGCGAGTGGGTTGAGCCACAGACCGGCCATCGTGTGGTGCGGTTGTCCAAGGAAGCGGGCAGCGCGAGTCTTTACTTCCACCAGAATGCGTACACGCCCGAAGGCGACAAGCTGCTGATTTCAACGCCGCGAGGACTGGAAACCGTTGATCTACAGACCCGTGAGTTGAAGGTCGTCGTTCCGCGGCGCGGCTATCGCATGGGAGGCAGCAGCGGCGTCGAAATGGGACGCAAAACGCGACACGTTTATTATTCGGCTCGCACACGCGAAGGCACGATGGTTCGGGCCACGCACGTTGATAGCGGCGAAACCCGTGATATCGTGACGCTTCCGCCGGGAGCGAGCTTCAATGGGGTCAACGCGGACGAAACACTGCTTTTCGGTTCGATCCGGGAATTCTCGCCGCGCGATCAAACCGGTCGTCGTGACCGATCCGGCGATCGCGGTCGTGACGCCCCGCGGTCGATGAAACTGTTCACGGCCAACATTGCCAGCGGCCAGATCGAGACGTTTCATCCTTCCAACGCGTGGCTGAATCACCTGCAGTGTTCACCTACCGATCCGAACATTGGTCTCTTTTGCCATGAAGGCATCTGGCAGGACGTCGACCGAGTCTGGACCGTTGAATTCGGGAGCGACGACGCGAAACTGATGCATCGGCGCCAACAGCAATACGAGATCGCCGGACACGAGTTTTTCAGCGCCGATGGTCGGTGGGTCTGGTACGATCTGCAGACCCCACGTGCCGATCAGTTCTGGCTGGCTGGCGTGCACGTGACCACGGGCGAGCGCGTCCGTTACCGGCTGAAGCGAGACGAGTGGTCGGTTCACTACAACATCTCGCGTGACGGAACGTTATTTGCCGGCGACGGCGGCGGTCCGAAGAGCGTGGCGAACCAGACCCCGCTTCCCGAGAAACGGCGGCTTGACCCGCCCGGCAACGGACAATGGATCTATCTGTTCCGCCCCGATGACGAGTTCACCGACGCGACGGTCAGCGGTCAGCCCGCGAAATCGGGCACGCTAAAGTCCGAAAGACTGGTCGACCTTTCCAGCCACGACTACGACCTGGAACCCAACGTCACCTTTACCCCCGACGGCCGATGGATCGTGTTCCGTTCCAACTTGCACGGTGAACGCCACATCTACATGGTCCAAGTGGAACGGGAACGCGATACGGGGGATGGGGCGTCTCAATCTTCCGCATCAGACGCTCCATAGGACATCTCCATCAGTCTCGTTCGATTGCGAAGTGATGCGGACGGCGAACTCCTATTCCTCGGACGACCAAGCCGTCGGAATGGAGGCCGGTTCTTTCGGCAGATTGCGAAATTTCCCTGAAGCAAGGTAGACCGCTTTGCGCAGGCGATTGATACCTCCGATCGGCCGGTGATCCGCAACTCCGTGCCACGGCGAAAAGAACAGCTTTTCACAATGCACCCGCTGCTCCGGTGAATCGAATTTCTGGGGCGCAATCGTGATTCGGGCGACCGACACGAAGTCGTCCTTCCACTCGACCGACGCGTTTTCGATATCGGTTGCTGGGTCGACTTGGCCGATGGTGCGGACCTGTATTCCGAAGTCGAATTCAACCGATTGCTTGGACAAACGCGCGATCAATCCCGTCCGCAAGTAATTCGGATCATCGACGTTCGGAACATCGTTACTGCGGCCAACCGGCATCGCGCGAAACTTCATGACGCGGTCCGGGCCGAACAGGAACGGCGCCGCGCTGAAGTACGGATTGTCCACCGGACTCGCAGGAGGCGGAAAGAATGCACCACTGTTTTCGCCGACTTCATTTGCCTGAATCCGTTCGACCAATTGCTTTGTTCGTGCGGCCCTCGCTTTTTGTTCGTCGGTTCCGCTCGTAAAACGTTTTGCAAAGAAAGCACGTGGATCATCGTTGTTTTCCACCAAAACCGTACTCAACAATTCATAGTCTTCGACATTGGCGAACGTAAACACGGGCTGGTTGATCATCAAAAAGTCTTGCGTCAGCGAGCCATGCGGTGGCAACAGCGACTCGCCGTGAACGCCGACCAACTTGATTGCCATCCCACGGCTTCCATGAACCGGGTTTCCGTCCGCACCGCGTCGCGAGTCATGGTCGACCCGGACGGCCGCGTTGGAGAAGCGAATGTAGCACTCGTAGACGGCGCCCGGCTGAAAGACCCCGACCCGGTATTCTTCGGGCAAATCCTGGTGGACTTCAAACTTTGCGGTCACGCAACCGTGATCCTTCGGGTGGACGCTGCGAAGCATGCGATCACCGTCGGCATACCGCGCCCGCATTTGCGTGACGGTCGCATCGACAATGTTCTTGATCATCTCCTGCTCGCCGTCGGGAATCTGCTCGAACGCGGGTGACTTTGGCACGTCCGTCTCATTCGGCGAAAGCGATTTCATGTATTCGACCAGTGCATACCGCTCCTCGTCGCTAAAGTCGCGCCATTGACCGTTTTCAAACGTTTGGGTGAAACCTTCCGACTCGTTGGCCCCGTGCCCCTCATGCCCCGCGTTGGAGTTTCCCACGATCGGCTGACCGGTCTGATCACAGACACGGAACTCTGAACCGATCTCCGACCGATCGGTGACGAATCCGACGTTCACCGAATCAAACTCCGTATTGCCGACCCAAAACGTGCTCGACCGTTCCGATGCGGGCAGCAATGTCTCGTACAAATTCGGGACACTGCCATTGTGAAAGTAGGGAGCACTTGCCCAAATCCCTTCCAATGGTCGGGCGATGTATCCACTGCCGACACCGTCCGGGTGCGGAGGGTCTTGTGGGCCGGGCTGAAGTGGCCGAACGTCAATCATTTCAGCGCGGGATCGGTTCGAGATGATCTCACGAACCGCCGCCCCTAACATGCTGGCGCGTGGCACACGGATCGCACCACCGAGAAGATCTTGCAGACCGCCGGCCAAGATCGTGTCCTGCGGATTCAAGTTCTTCAAGAACTGGGAGTCCGTTTGAATTTCCGTCAATGTGTTGGAACGCACCGGAATTCGGCCCTGGTCATTGCGCACAAAATCGCCATCCACGCGCACCGCATGACACGACTCACAATTCTTCCTGAAAAGAATCCTCCCGGCTGCAACCTTAGCGTCATCTAGCGGTCCCAAGACTGCTTCCGGCCAGTCTGGTGATTTCAGGTTCTTGATTAACTCGTGTTCCAGCCGGACAAGGTTGCCAAGACGCACCGTCGAATCGAATTGCGTCGGTCCCGCAGCAAGCGTGTAGGTTCCGAAGACGCCCAACACCTCCCCGACGTTGCGTGCTTCGGCCGACGGGGCCGACGCATTCCATTGCACGTAGCTGTATTCGGGCGTGTTCCACAACGATGGATAACTGACCGGCGCATCGGATGAACGATGGTTTTCCGGCTCGCTCAACGCGGTTTCACAGACGGCGTTCAAAATCGCGCCGAATGCGTCCAGGCGTGCGTATCCGTAGGGGTGCTTGGCCTTGTTCCTTTGAACCAATTGGTTGACGGCCGAGGAGATCTGTTGGACCTCCTTTTTGAATTCGTGCAAGTCGTATTCCCGGCGTCCGACGGCGATCGCAAAACGCTCCAGCTTTTGATCGTCCTCACAGGTTGCCTGTAACGCTCGCCCCAATTCACGTAGAAAGGACTCGACGTCGGCTTGCGTGGATCCACCGTCGATCCGTACGGTTGCGCCCTGGTATCGGATTTGGTGAGTGTGGCACGCGGCGCAGGTAAACCCGAACCACGATTCTTGTTCACGTGGGTAATATTTTTCGTCAAAACCGGCGCCCAAATAGGCCTTCTTCACTTCGAAACGAGTCGCTTTCGCAATGACGGATCGTTGAACGGACTTGAGTCCCATAAAGTCGCTGGCGACCGGATCCACTCCGTCTCGGACGAAACCGACCGGCAACCCTTCGGGATTTCGTTTCGAAGGCTCCGTTGTGATAAACCCGAATCGCGACAGATTTGAATTGTGCCGAAAGAGCTCTTCCGAATCCGCTCGCTCGAGTTGAAGGAACCACTTGAAGGGGATCAGTTGAGAGCCTTGGGCGGTAAAGTAAAATTCCTCGCGCTGCTCGGCATCCCAACCTTGATCCAGATAGATCGGTTCGTCTTGTGCGTTGCCAAGAACGGACAGCACGACCAGCCCACAACAGATCAGGAATCTCATTTGAATCCCCCAATGGATTGTTGGAAAATCTTTTCGCACGCCCGCAGCGAGTTGACGCGCAGCTGTGCACAATGGTCAACCCTCTGCTCTGATTGTGACTTGTGGCCACCAACGAGATCAGCGGCTAGGGTTTTATCTCCACATCGATGGAATCGATGACCAGATAGGCCCCGACGGAATCCGAAGTCAGCCGCTCGGTTTGCAGCACGATCGTGATCGGCAGCTTTTCATCCACAACCAGTGATGTCGACGACTCGTAGAAGAAGTCGTCCCCGGTCACATTGGATGGTTTCGGATTGTTACCGCGGCGGATTCTTTCCGCTGTCGCTCGGTGGTTCGCTTGCTTGGCACCCTTTGCATCTGGCTCCATCGCCCTGGATGCCTGCGGTGCGGCACTGGCCTTGGGATCAATGATCGACGCGCTGCCATTGGCGGACAGAATCACCCGTCCGACCGAACCGTCGTCGGTGCTGTAGTACCCGCGGACCTGGATCGCCACCGTCGCATTTTCGGAGGCGTCTTTAAGCGGCAGCACAAACGTCGCGTGCTTGACCTCTGCGGCATCTCCGTAGGCATAGCTAACCAACCGATCCAATAGAATCGTGGCGGCCTTTCCGTCGGGACTGAAGTTGACGGAATGACTTGTCGGTACTTCGACATTCACCACGCCCGCGAGGACCGTGTCGTCGACGATGATCGGGGCGTCGCCATATTGAAAGGACATCTTGGAACTGGACGCCGAGATGTTTTTGATCGGAGGTAGCTGGACGCCGGTAAACGAGTTTGAATTCGGGTCGGTCGTTGCGGTAAGCGAATCATTGTGCCCCTGTCGGAAAACGTCGTTCGCGTTGCCACGGTTCAGTCCCTTCTCCAGCTCCCAAAGTCCGTCGGCCTGGATCAGCCCGACTTTATAGTGGTCGGCAGGGAATCCATCAGACCCGGGATACCCGGGTTGATCATTTTCCGGCACCGAATCGTCAATGTGCCAGATCGCCAGTCCCCCCTGGCCTCCCGTTCCGGCCGGTATCCCCCCGTCGTAGCGACCAACCGCTTGACGGTTTTCGATCAGCAGGTACTCACTCAAAGGACCGCTGGGGTAGTTGATTCGATAGATGTTTGCCCCCGGCAGTGAGGTCGCTTCGACTTCGTAGGTGCCAGGTGTGGAGAGCAGTTGGGCGGAATTCCAACTGAGAAAGAGTTTGCACCACGCTGACATGTGCGGCGGACGAAATTGGGTGCCATCAAAGCCCCAACTGTTCGCCATCAAGCACCACGATCCACAGCCCTCGCCTTTGCCGCTGTAGTCGTAGAGGTCAGGTAAACCGAAGAAATGCCCGAGCTCGTGACAAATCACGCCGATGCGTCCGATCGCGGTTCCGCTGGTTCCCCAAATTCCGGGATTGATATTGTAGTTGCTCACCTTCACACCGGACGCCGGATCTGTCCAGGGAGTCATTGTCCAGCGATGCGACCAAATTCGATCATCCATGTCGGCCCCGCCGGCAACCCCGCCGAACTCGGCGGCATACCCGGAATGAACGAAGGTGATCGCGTCAATCCAACCGTCTCCCTTGCCGCCGTTCTGATTGATCTCGTTGTCGAAATCGGCAAAGTCGACCGAACCGCTCGCACGGACGAGATCAAGCCCATCACGGAGCGCTTCCCAAATCCGCGACGTCAGTCCACTTTGGCCGTTGGCATAGTAAGCTTCCTTTTTCGGCAGCGTTACCCAGTCGACCACCGTCGACTCCAGGTTCATCTTGGCGTACGAGTTTTCCTGGTAGAACATCTTGACGCTCCCTGTCGGTGCCAGATTGGGAACCGGGGATTGCGCATTGAAGAGTTGTTCGTAATCCGCCTTCGAAGGCAACGTTCGGCCGGTATGATCTGCGAATCTCAATAACACGACCAGGTTTTTGACCGTTCCTAGAGGCGCCGCGGCCCGGGACGGGATGTTTTGCTCCGGCAATCGGGCACGAATCATCCGCTGAACGTTTTCCGGCGGCGGAATCAAACGCCGTTGAAGGTTTTGTGGCACCTCCGCTCCGACGGCGACATCGGTGGGTACCCAATTGGAATCGGCATCCAGCTGAGCGTACACGTAACGCCCATCGGCGTCCTTGATGACGGTGTATCCGGGAGTGGCTGCGAGCGTCGCGTCAGCCGGGCTCATCGCGACCCCGCGCTGGATATTCCTGGCCTCCGGCACATACTCATACCAGTTCAACTTTTCGTTACCGCGAATGTACAACTGGATCGTCTCACCCGACGGTTGCGTGACCTCCACCGGGAACGGGCTTGCCAGATTCCCGATCGCACGTTGATCCGTCGCGATCCAGAAGACGAGAAATGTGCAACCGATTCGACATAGCCACATGGTGTGTACTCCTTAGGCGATGAAAGAGAAGGGGCGAAACACGTGAGCGATCCACGAATGCGTCAGGAACCGTAGCCTCGTTGCCGTCGTGCCAGCGACACCGGACGCCGGACCAACCGAGTCGTGTTGCGTTTGGAAACGCGGGCCAGAGCGCCCGGTTGCGCCGTGGACTGAAGCGTGATGACCATTCCGAAACGGACGATGGTGCCGACGTCGCGGACGGCTTGGTCCTCGACCTCAAGCGTCCAGTTGCCACGGCACTTCTTTCCCGCCAGACGACTGAGTCCGGGAGTGGCCTGCATGCGGCAGTATTTTGAAATTCCGCTCGCAGATGTCCCCTGACGGTCGTGCAGGACCACCTTTGATCCGGCACCACGCGGCGGCTTGAGTGTGACAACAAGGTCGCCGACATAGCTGTGTTCGATGTCAAACAGCACGTCGATCGATTCAATCGATCCCGGATCCTGGATTTCAATCGCGACGTTTGCGGTGCCGCGATCGGGAATCGAGGTGTAGAAGTCACGAACAATCTCCAGTCGCGGCGCAGGCGTTGGGACGGCCAATTCCACGGCACGACGTGCATTGACTCGACCGTATCCGTACGACTCGCTGTGCCCGTCGGCATCGTATTGTCCGCCTTCCGGATCGACGGCGTCGCTCGAACGCCGCAACAAGTCTTTGATCTCAAGCGGAGTCAAATCGGGATTCGCCGACAGCATCAAGGCGACGACCCCCGCAACACCGGGGCAGGCGCTTGAGGTGCCGCCGAACGAATTGGTGTAGTTTCCGATCGCATCGCCGGCATGGGGGCTGCCGGGGTTGTACCCGTGAACTCCGGAACGATCGGTCGTCCAGATTCCGGGGGTGATGGGGGCCGGATGCTGCTCTGCGACAAATTCGAAATCGTTGCTGGGAAAGCAGCACCAAATCGACGGTCCATAGTCGCTGTAGACGCTCCGCGTTCCCCGATCGTTGCAGGCGGCAACCGCGATCACCGGTTCGTAGCTCGCGTAGCCGTCGTTCTCGACGCTCTCATTGCCATTGCCGGCGGCGAAAAGGACCGGGGTGCCGAGACCGCCGCGGCCTGTCGACAACGCATAATCGATGGCCATCCGCGTACTCGTCGGCAGATGATGCACGCGATCGTGCAGCGAATGATTCGGCAAATACCAAGGCCCGTCGGCGGGCCCCCAACTGCAAGAGATCACGTCGGCACCGTGGTCGGCGGCCCACTGAAACGCTTTCGCTTCAGCCATCGATCCCAAATTGGCCATCAATCGAATCGGCATCAACCGCGCCTCCGGCGCGACCCCGATCGCGCCGTCGATTCCGCTCGCACAGGCGACACCCGCGCAGGCCGTTCCGTGGTCATCGGGATAGTCGGGGTCGGGGTCACGGGGACGCGGATCGGAAGTCTGGCTGACGGCATCAAACGGCGCCACGATCTTTCCGGGGCTCGAAAACTCCGCGTGATCGATGTCAAAACCGTCATCGATGACGGCGATCATCACCCCGTCGCCGCGCGTCAATTCGTGCGCGATCAGCACGTGCGCATGATTGCTGACCGAGAGTCCATTGTGCGTGACCGGACCGAGATGCCATTGCTGCGAACCGATCGATTTTCGATCCCGGGGGCGAACCAGTTCCGGGTGGCAGTACTGCACTTCCGGCCGCGCCAATAACTCCAATGCCAAGTCAAACACACGCTGCCCCGTCCCCTCGGTCGCTTGCACAAAGTAGCTATTGATTCCGAATCCGAGCTTCTCCTTGAGAATCAAACTCGCCTCACGGATGATCCGTTCGCACTCGCCGGCATCCAGACTGTCGATGAACTTGATGAACAGATTCTCCGTGTAAATCACCGGCTCTTGCGCATCTTTGTCGATCAGCACGCCGCCGGCGAAACGCACGTCCGGGTGCTGACGCAGCGCACGTTTTCGGTTTTGCATCGCCGACTTCTTCTCCCCTTTCGGCACGCGATAAACCTCCACGCCGGCTTCGGGAAACCGCATCACCAGCTCGCAACCGCTCAACTGTCCCTCCACCGGATCCGAAACGGTCGACTTTGTTCTTAAAGACCGATTGGAACGCGTGCGGATCGCGATCAGCTCTCGACTCTCGACCAATTCGAATCCTTCTTCATCACTTCCACCATAGGTGACGACTGGCATGACAACCTCTCACGCTGGACCTTGGAACCGACCGATCGAGTCAATCGAATGCGCGCCCGCAGCCTTCACGCATTCTCCCCGTGGACTCCCTGACGCATACGGAAGCCATGGGGAACGGAATGGGAATGGTGGGGAAAGAACGGGTTTACGGCCGGATCGAAGCGGTCAAAGGATCAAATTATGGGGCGTGATCTCGAATCGCGTGTCATACTTCATGAAACCGCATTTCATGACACGACCCCATCATCGGCGTTGGTTGACTCGGCATGTTGAAACCATTGGCCTTCCTTTCCGCTCTTGCGATCACTTGTTCAGCTACGTGCAGCGCCGGAACTTTGAGGCGAGACAGCGATCGGAGTGACACCTTGGTGGTCAAACGACTCGACGCGGCAATCTATTACGGCGGCGCCCCGAAAAGCGATGCCGATTTTGCCCGCCTGCGTCAGTTGGGCGTCCGGCGGATTGTCGACATGCGGACCTTCAAGGTATTTGCCAGCGCGCGGGAACGTCGGCGGGCTGCCGAGTGCGGGATCACGTTCCAGCGAATTCCGATGGGGTTCTTTCCCGCCAAGACAGGAAACGTCCCGGACATCCTGGCGGAGCTGACCGGTTGTGGCCACGGAGCCGTCTACTTTCACTGCAACCTTGGCCTCGATCGTGCCGGGATGCTCGTCGCGTTGTATCGTGTCGAACATTTCGGCTGGGACCCGCGACATGCCTTCTCTGTCTGGAAGGCCCAGCAATTCAATACCAAATTAAAAGGCTTGGATCGGTACTACTGGCAACACGTCGGTCGCTACAGCAGACCGCGATAAAGTTCGATCACGCTGCGTTTGATCATCAATCGGCTTCGTTTGGAAATCGCGGCGTCTTGTCCGACCGGCAGGATCAGCGTGCCGGACCTGATTGGCGTCGAATTGACAAGTCTCGGTTGCAGATTGGACCACAACTGAGCGGCACCGGCGGGATCATCCGACACCAAGCACAATTCAAGATTCCATAGGTTGGAACGGGCGTCAAAGTTGTAGCTGCCCAGCATCCACGAACTGTCGTCGACCAACAGCGTCTTGGAGTGCAACGTGTCCCGGCCGGCGTATTCTCGCAGCTGGACCCCCTCACGCAGCAACCCGCGTTTGTGATTCTGGTAAGCGGCATACACGTTCAATTGATCGGTCGTGTCCAACGAATTGGTCAAAATCGTCACGCACACGCCACGCGCCCTGGCACGCGAGATGGCGGATCGAATCGAACGATCGAACGCGGGGTAGGGTGATTCGATCAGCACGGACGACCGGGCCCGATCGATCATTCGAACGATCTGACGATTGACATGATGCTCTGACTTGTCTGACGAACGATCATGCAGCAGTCGCATCTGGATCCCATGGCTCGCTTCGGCGATCCAATCGCGCTGCGGATCCAAGTGCACGCCGCCTTGGCAAACCACATGCTGCAAGGCACGATCGAGTAGCCGTTGGTAGTCACGATCGGTTTTTGCGTCGCGCCACGCATTCTTCCAGTCGCTGCGGCCGAAAGGGCGGGATCGCAGGACGTCCAACCCGAGCGAATCTCGGGGCGGTGCTGGTCGGACATCGGGCGTCGCCCACAACCAGTCGAAATAGGCTTGTGTCTGTTGGGCGATTGGGCCGGCGACGATCGCGTCGCAATCGACAAAACCGCGCCCCGGTTTCAACTCGAAATGCTCGTTCTCCAGGTTGCTGCTTCCGATCACGGCACGCTGGGCGTCGACGACCATCAACTTGGAATGCAATCGTCGATTCAGCCAGCTCGGGTTGCCTTGATGAAGCGGGTGGTAAACCCGGACCTGGACCCGATTCCGCTGCAGATACTGCTCAAACTTGGCCGGCAGTCGTGATTTGAGACCGTCGACCAGGATACGGACACGCACGCCCCGCAGCGATGCTTGTCGCAGCAGTTCGAGGAGTGCGATGGGCACTTCGTCGGTATCGATCGCGTAATACGATAGGTCGATGCTGTGTTGCGCTTGCTGGATCAGGTCGACGCGTGCTTGAAGCGACTCCCGTTTCCCGTCGAGAACACGAAGACTGCTGGCGTTCGCGTCTTTCGCGATCGGCAATACGATCGCCACCAGCAACGCCAGCGTGGCGGTGCGCACCGATCGTGTGACCATCGGAAATGGGAAAATGAGTGGAACCGAATTGAGCATGTGGGTGCCGAACGAAGCGAACCGTTACTGATTGATCGGCATCGTCACCGCTGACCTGAACCCGAAGGAAGATTGCGCGATTGTAACGCTTCGGGCGGCAAAACAACGAGGCTTTGTCCCTAAACCCGTAGCGGAAGCCGCCAAGTCTTCCGCCTCGCAGCAGTTCACCCGGGAAAAGCCGAAACCCGTGACGACCTCCGCTAGTATTCGTAGAAAAATCGGTTGTCGCAACTCGGGTGAAGGAGATGCAATGGGTCGGCTCGTATTATTTGTCGTGGCACTTGCGTTTGCGTCACGTGCTGGTTACACGGAAACGCCAACCAGCGGATCACGTCGAGCGGTGCCGTCTATCCCGAAAGGGACCGTCGATGTCGTTCTGGACACCGACGCTTTCAATGAAGTCGACGATCAGTTCGCGCTCGCTTTCGCCGCGCTGTCGTCTCACAAGATCAATCTGCTGGCAGTGACAGCGGCACCGTTTCGTAATCAACGTTCAACTTCGTTCGCCGATGGCGTGGAAAAGAGCTATCAGGAGATCGTTCGGATTCTCAAGTTGCTCGGTTTGCCGGCGGAGATGGCGGTTCGTGGATCGAAGTAAAAATTGTCCAACACCGAAACGCCCATCGAGAGTGCGGCGGCCCGCAAGATTGTTGAACTGGCCCAGCAAGATCGACAGGGTCCGCTGTACGTGGTCGGCTTGGGGACCGCGACTAACATCGCCTCCGCCATATTGCTTGACCCGACGATCAAGGATCGAATCGTTGTGGTTTGGATCGGCGGTCACCCCTACCACTTCGATAACGCGCTTGACTTCAATTTGAAACAGGATGTCACCGCCGCGCAGGTGCTCTTCAATACGGACGTTCCGCTCGTTCATATCCCGGCTGGTGAGGTCGCCGAAAAGTTGGCGATCACGCTTCGGGAATTCGGTGGAGCAACGTCATTGCTTTCGTTGGTCACGAACCGACGAAAGATCGTGAGCTACTTCGACTCCTTCACGAACGAGGCGTATCGACAATTGCCGGCACGTCGCGAAATCTCGATCGCGGCTTGGCCGGACAGCCAGCAGAGGATCAGGATTGGGAACCGAAATACCGTGAACTTCTGGAACGTGGGATCGACTTAATCGAGACCGATTTGCCGCGTCAAATTTGGCCGATGTTGTATCACGACGTTGAAATTCCCGAATCAAAACGTGCGTTCATCGAATAAGGGAACACGTTTGGCCGAAAACGAAAAACTTCCCCGACGCGTCCCAAGGATTCCGCGATCCGGAGCATCCCGCATGCCGTGGCGGGGACGGATGATAGATTGAACTTAGCAACCGTCCGAGAGCTTCTCCAAAATAAAACTGTCTCTGCTACTCGATCTCAAACGCGCCCAGATCGGGTGCCTTCCCGCTGAATGGCAAACCGACATCGAGACCGGCGTCGATCAGATGGCTGCGTCGATCAAGCTGCAATCCAATGTCAGGCAGGCTGCCATCCGGCTTCCTCGGTCCCATCGCGGCGGCTTTCAGTTTCTCCATGTCGCACCAGCGGCAAACCCATCGAGCAGAGTACTCGCAAACACATGCCGACAAAGCACTAAAACCTGCGATAGCAGTGAGGGATGACCAGCACGGGGAGTTCGCACTCGTCCATCACGTTGGCACTCAACCAATGCTCGACGACGTTGCCGCTGCTGGCCCCCATCAGGATCAGATCGGCGTCGGTCTGCTTGGCGGCTGTGATGATCGTGTCCACCAGGTTTCCCGTGGCCACCTTGGAAGTCACCGACACCCCGGTGTCGTGGGCCGCTTCGCTGAAGACCGCGCAGCAGTCCTTGCCGTCGGCTGGCGTTTCATCGTCTTTCAAGATGTGCAACACCGTCAATTCGGCGTCCAACTGTCGGGCGACCGCGATGACGTAATCGGCAATCTCAACGGCCGCTTCTTCCCCGGCGGTGGGCACCAGAATCTTCATCGGTCTGCTGTGTTGCTTTGAGGGTCGATCGAATCTCAGCCGTTTGACGCAACCCGGCGCGTCACATTGCGCGAGAGAGAACGCCGACCCTGATCATACCGCATCCAGCCGCACGCCTGCCCCCGGCCGTCTGGAACACTCCGAGGACAGTCCCCACCGATGGCAGCGCGAACCCACGGATGGACCCACGAGGCGGGTTCTGGCACGAAATGTGCATTTGTGTCACAGCGTCACTACTCTAGGGAGGATTGGAATGAAAGGTTCTTGGCATTTAGGACAACTCGCCGGCATCGACGTGCGGATTCACTGGACGTTTTTGCTGCTTCCGATCTGGATTTACTACTCCAGCCTGGCCGCCGGCAGCGGCGCGGTCGCTGCCACGGTGGCAGTGTTGTTGGTTTTCGCGATCTTCGGCTGTGTGGTGCTGCACGAATTGGGGCATTCGCTGACCGCCCGACGTTTCGGGATCGAGACGCATGACATCACACTGCTGCCGATCGGGGGCGTCGCCAGTTTGCAGCGGATCCCGCGTAGCCCCTGGCAGGAATTGGCGATCGCGGTCGCCGGTCCGGCGGTCAACGTGGTGATCGCGATGGTGCTGTTCGCGTTGCTGCCGATCCTTGCGGCGACGGCGCTGCTGCCTGTCGGCGCGATCGCGTTTCTAAGCAAGCTGGCGTGGGTGAATGTGGCCCTGGTCGTGTTCAACATGCTACCCGCGTTCCCGATGGACGGCGGGCGGGTGTTGCGTTCGGTCTTGGCGCTGGGGCTGCCCTATCGCAGTGCGACCCGGGCTGCGGCGGGCGTGGGCCAGGTCATCGCCATCCTGTTTGCCTTGTTCGGGCTATTTTCGGGGAACTTGATGCTGGTGATCTTGGCCGGTTTTGTGTTCTTGGCCGGACGCGGTGAAGCGATGATGGTCGAGCGTGAAGCCGCGTGGCAGGCCCAAGGGTGGCGACCGATGGGGGATTCCAGCTTGGAAGGATTCTCGGCGGATCGTTCCACCGATGCACCGTCGTCGCAGGCACCGTCGTCGCCGGACCGACCATCATTGCCGGTGGTCAGTGCCCAGTGGGACGCCCGCAACGTTCTGGGATGGCTGTCGAATCAATCGGTCGACGAATTCCTGGTATCCAGCCACGGTGTGGTCGTTGCGGTGGTCCGCAAATGCGATCTGCTCAAAGCCGTCGCGGCGGGGATGGGATCGTTTTCGCTCGAACGACTCTTGGCCGGCCGATTCATGCCGTTTCGAAACCTCCGAACTCCCTCGATGATGTAGTCCCCCGGGGGCGGCCGCGTCTAGCTTGGCTCGCTTCGATCTGCGATCATGGAAAGGACTGGATCGCCTTGACGAGATCGAAACAGGTTTGCAATCACGAAGCCTGAACAGCCGATGGGAATCAATCGTGACCGCCGACTCAACCGAATACGTGACAACCGAATGCCCCAACGGACACCGTGTCCGTGGCGACGTCGGGTGGCTGCACCGCGAGGTGCGCTGCCCACATTGCCAGACCAAGTTTCGGTTTGATCGACCGGACACGACGGCGGCGGTCGTCACGGACGCCAGCGACCCGTCGCAGATTGAAACACGGTCGCTAAGCGATACCGGCGTGATGCGGATCATCGACAGCTTCGGCAAACCCGTCCTGCCCAAGGACGACGGCCGGACTCGCCACTGCAGCAACTGTGGTGCAGTCTACCCCAGCAGCATCTCGATCTGCTACGGCTGCAATATCGAACTCGACCCGCCGGTGGATGAAACCGCAACGGACGCGGCGGTGGGGCCTGCCGGGTTGCGAGATTCGGTCGATTTTCAGCCGGTCGATGAGTCGCCGTTTGAAAACATTTCGATCAGCGCCGTGATGCGCCCCCGAAAGGCGATCATCGCGCTCAATGTTTCCGATTCGCTGGTGGAAACGTTGGATCGGGTCCGCGAGTTCCCGCACACCTGCTATCCCGTTGCCAGTGAAACCGGAGATCGGTTCCTCGGATGGGTCAGCATCGAACGGATCTTGATGGCCGAATCCAACGACTTTGATCTCCGCAAATTGGCCCGTCCGATGACGGTGATGGCGCAATCCAAACCGATCAGCCGCGTTCTGCCGCTGTTGCATCGGACCAAGTCATCATTCGTTTTGATCGCCGACGAGGGCGATCGGGTGGTCGGCATGGTCACCGCCAAGGACGTCCTGCTGGGACTGGTCAAGTGAAGGAAGTGACGCTGTTTGACCCCGTCAAACAGCGCCACCCGACAAGCATTCCGCCCGGATCGTCGCTTAACTGGGGAATGAAGCGGTCTGCTGAGGTAGAATGAAGTTCCCGGAATGGCTGCTTCCGGAGAAACTCTTCGACGTCGGAGTGGTACGCGGTGGATATTCGAACCTCCTACATGGACCTCGGTGCGCTACACGAGACCAAGGACCAGACCTTTACGAAAGACCAGCTTCTGCGCACGCTGATCAACGCCGCGCGTCATCTGGTGTGGTGCACCACGCTCGACGGGAAAATTCTGTACGTCAATCGCGTCGCCGAGCGGGTGTACGGCAAACCGCTTAAAGAACTGACCGACGATCCGAATTATTGGCTCGACGCGATCCACCCGGATGACCGGCCACAGGTCGTCGAGAATCTGAGCGAGCTGCTGAAGAAAAAGCACGTCGAACAGGACTACCGGATCGTGCGTCCCAACGGATCGGTGATTTGGTTGCACGATCGCGTCAGCGTGGTCCACGACGCCAACCGAAAACCCAAATTCGTCGGCGGCATCGGCACCGACATCAGTGCGATCCGCGAGTCCGAAGCACTCTATTCGTCCTTGGTCGAATCGATGCCCATGCAAGTGGTCCGCAAGGATCTCAAAGGCCGGGTGGTGTTCGGTAACCAGCTTTATTGCGAGTCGATCGGAATGACGCTGGATGAGGTCCTTGGCAAGACCGATTTCGACCTGTTCCCGAAGGACCTGGCCAAGAAGTATCGCCAGGACGATCGCCGTGTCGTCAAAGCGGGCAGGGCGTTCAATTACGTCGAGGCGCATGAGAAATCCGACGGCCAGCGGATCTATGTCGAAACCTTCAAGGGCCCGGTCCACGATGCGGCCGGAAACATCAGCGGAATCCAGATCATGTTCTGGGACGTCACCCAACGTCACCTGGCAGAACAGCAGGTCCGCGAGGCCAAGGAAATCGCCGAAGCCGCCAAGGAGATGGCGGAACAGGCCAATCAGGCCAAGAGCGAGTTCCTGGCCAACATGAGCCACGAAATTAGGACTCCGATGAACGGCATCATCGGGATGACCGAGTTGTTGCTGCACACCGAACCCACCGAGGAACAACGCGATTACTTGAACATGGTCAAGCAGTCCGCCGACTCGCTGCTGCGGCTGCTGAACGACATCCTGGACTTTTCAAAGATCGAAGCCGGCAAATTGGACCTGGAGCAACAGCCGTTCAACCTGCGCGATTGTGTCGGACAGACGATCCAAACACTCGGCTGCCGCGCCGGCGGCAAGGGACTGGAACTGCTCTGCCACGTCGCACCCGAAATACCCGAGGTCGTCGTCGGTGACGCCGGGCGACTGGCACAGATCATCGTTAATCTGGTCGGCAATGCCATCAAGTTTACCGAGCAAGGTGAAATCGAAGTCGACGTAGACGTTCAATCCCGCAGCGAAACCTCGATCGGTCTGCAGGTTTCGGTGCGCGACACCGGCATCGGAATCCCGGCCGACCGACAACAAGCCATTTTTGAATCCTTCCGCCAGGCCGACGCGTCGACGAATCGACGCTTCGGAGGAACCGGGTTGGGGCTGACGATCTCGACCCAACTGGTCGAACTGATGCAGGGGCGAATCTGGGTGGAAAGCGAAGTCGGGAAC